>JAGYLD010000005.1 GCA_018401355.1 Bacteroidales bacterium | reverse complement strand
GTTCACGGGAAAACCATCGTCAGTTGCTTTAAAATATACATAATAAGGCTGTTTCCTGACATGTGAACAATCGGAATGCCAGGTAAACATGGTAGAGGTGGATAAAACCCCGACAGATGGGTCCGGATAAATAAATGCCGGATTAATATTTACTTCAAAGGGACCTCCTGTCGCAGTAAGGGTTATTTCATTCGTATCCGGGTCAGAAGCAGTGGCTTCAAATTTCAGGGTGTCTCCTGCAATAACGCAGGTGTCCTCAACAGTTGAGATTGTGGGTGGGCTGTGGTCACATGCGATGATGTTAATCTGCATATCCCTGGTGACACTTCCTACTTTGACTCCATTTCTCCATTCCGTGACCAAAATAGCAATGTTGAATTCCCCCTGCTTTGTGGGTGCGTCCCAGAACACATCTCCGGTTACAGGATTGATAACAATGCTATCGGTAGCAGGGGGGAGGGTGTAGCCGGGAATGGGTAAGCCACCTCCGCCACGGCAGGTAATGAATTTATATGAGAGACTGTCTCCGTCGGCATCATAGGCGCCCGGATTATGTACATACAATTGTCCAACACAACCGTAATCAATAGGAGGGTTCAGCAATACAGGGTTGCTGTTATATCCCAGGAATGGGTTTATAACCAGCTCAGTGTCAATATACAAGGGGATGTTTACTGAATTGGGAATGTTTTGGATACCAGCGTTTCTGTTGGGGTCCTCCAGCCATATAGTGTAAGTTCCAGGTGAACTGTAGGTATGCCTGGCGTCTGGGTTAAAGCTTGGATTTTCAGGAAGATATTGATATACATTCAGGCTTATCTGGTTGGGAAGATTTATTTTTTGAGTCCGGAAAATAGTGCTGTAAGACCCGTCTCCCCAGTTAATATCAAGTTCAGGGCGGTCGGCCGGACTGGGTGTATAGGTATATGTTATAATCGTTACTTCATAAGTTAAGCCACTGACATGTTTTAAAGTAATTTCACCGGCTCTTTGATGGGTTGCCAGCAAAGAAGTTGGTAAGAAGAATAGGATTATAAGCAGTTTGATCGTAGTTTTCATCCGTCCATCCTGGAATATCTGTATTCAAAGTTAATACTTATTATTGAACTTGATAAAACGGAGAATTGTTAAATTTTAATGTAATTTTGTTTGTATAAAGAATCAAAGGGCTCTGAATGTACCAAATTGATACAGAAAAGGAAAAATCTGAGATAATCCGGCGTTACCGTAATCTTTTAAGTGCATGGACCACCAGGAGAAGTCCGGAGGACCGCCAACTGGTGAGAAAAGCCTTTAACCTGGCTGCAGATGCTCATAAAGATATGCGCAGGAAGAGCGGTGAGCCATATATTTATCACCCACTTGAGGTTGCACGAATTATTGCCGGTGAAATTGGTCTGGGCAAAACTTCCATCGTATGTGCCTTGCTTCATGATGTTGTTGAAGATACTGATTATAAGCTGGATGATATCCGTGGTATGTTCGGCGATAAAGTTGCCACGATCATTGATGGATTGACAAAAATTGATGAGATATTTGACCAAACCAATACCACGCCACAGGCAGAGAATTTTAAGAAAATGCTTCTTACCCTGGCCGATGATGTCAGGGTTATCCTCATAAAATTGGCTGACAGGCTTCATAATATGAGAACCCTTGGCGCTTTACCTTTAGAAAAGCGGCTGAAGATTGCTTCGGAAACCATATACTTATTTGCGCCACTTGCCCACCGATTGGGCTTATATTCCATAAAAAGCGAGCTTGAAGACTTGTCACTAAAATATACTGATCCGGAAGTTTATAAGACCATTAGCCAGAAAATGGCTGAGTCAAAAGAAGAAAGAAAAAAGTTTATTAACAAATTCATTTTCCCCATTAAAAAGGCCATTGCAGACACCGGGATTGACTTTAAGATTATTGCAAGGGAAAAAAGTGTGTATTCTATTTGGGAGAAGATGAAACAAAAGGGGATTCCTTTTGAAGAGGTCTATGATATCTTCGCCATCAGGGTGATTATTGATGTCCCTCAGGAAAGAGAAAAGGTTGAATGCTGGAAGGTATATTCTATAATAACAGATTTCTATAAACCCAATTTAAAGAGATTGCGTGATTGGATATCAATCCCAAAAGCAAATGGATATGAGGCACTGCATACCACTGTAATGAGCCAAACAGGCAAGTGGGTCGAGATTCAAATAAGGAGTGAGAGGATGGATGAAGTAGCTGAGAAAGGGTATGCTGCTCATTGGAAATACAAAGACAATCATGAGAATGACTCTGAAAGTAGTTTGGATGAATGGCTTAACAAAATTAGGGATTTGCTCAGCCAGGAGGATTCAAATGCACTGGACTTCCTGAGTGATTTTAAGTTGAATCTTTTTACAGATGAAATTTTTGCCTACACACCAAAAGGAGAAATGAAGAATCTGCCACTCGGCGCTACCATAATTGATTTTGCGTATAATGTTCATTCTCAGATCGGGAGCCAGGCCATTGGAGCAAAGGTCAATTATAATCTTGTTCCCCTGAACCATAAACTTAAAAGTGGTGACCAGGTAGAGATCATAACATCAAAAAAGCAAAAACCCAAAGAGGAATGGCTGGATTTTACGGTTACTGCCAGGGCTCGTTCAAAGATCAAATATGCCATAAAAGAGGAAAAAAAAGACCACGCTGAGGAAGGAAAAGAGATACTGAATAATTTGTTTGCCCAGGCTGGTTTGGATTTTAGTCCCGAAATGGCCGAAGAGTTTAAAAAGTATCTTAAGCTGAAAAGTAAGCTTGACCTATTCTATGATGCATATAGTGGAAAGATAAAAAATAAGGATGTAAAAGATTTCGGATCCCTGAATGATGATAAAGGCGGTTGGTTCAGGTACATAAGCAGGCCTTTCTCAAAATCCAGATCTTCTGACAATAAAAAAACATTGAATGAAACCATTATAGACCAATTGAAGAAAATGCCTGAATCATTGATGCTTGGAGATGAAGTTGAAGAAGTAAAGTATACTGTTTCTAAATGTTGTAATCCGATTCCGGGTGACGATGTGGTGGGTTTCCTGCTTCCCAACGGGAATATTGAGATACACAGGACAAATTGCCCCACGGCCATCAATAATATGTCGAGATATGGGAATCGCATTGTTAAAGCAAAATGGAAAACCAATGAAGCTCTGGGATTTCTCACAGGGATAGCCATCAAAGGAATAGACCGCAAGGGCCTGGTCAGACAAATTTCTGAAATCATAACTGATAAGCATGATATTGGAATCCGGTCATTCCGGATGGATACAAGTGAAGGAGTGACAACCGGACTCATTATGCTTTATGTCCATGATAACAAAACATTAACCCAATTAATAGATAACCTAAAGGAAATACGTGAAATTCAGACAGTGAAACGGATCGACCGTGCTGATTTTTCCATATAATTCAGGAGGAAAACCTTAAATCTGGCGTACTTTGAATTATTTTTATTTATACCAAATTCATTTTGATAAAAATTATGTAATTTTATCCTGAATTTTAATGTTGTAGCGATGAAAGATACAAACAAAGATACTATTGAGTCTGTAAAAAAGATTTTTACTGAATATCTTGAGCAAAGAGGCCATCGCAAAACCCCTGAGCGTTACACCATTCTCAAGGAAATCTATGCTACTGAGGGCCACTTTGACATAGAGACACTATATATCAGAATGAAGAACAATAAGTACAGGGTGAGCAGGGCCACACTGTACAATACAATAGAGCTTCTCCTGGATTGTAATCTTGTTACCAAGCATCAATTTGGTAATAATTGCGCTCAATTTGAAAGGTCTTATAAATTCAAGAAGCATGATCATTTTATTTGTGTTGAAGATGGACAGGTCTTTGAATTCTCCGATCCTCGCATTGAAGAAATTAAAGACTATGTGGAAAAAACATTGGGCGTGGACGTAACGCACCACTCCCTGACATTTTATGGCCATTGTACAAACAAAAAAGTTAAGAAGGGAAACTAATATGAAAGTTGATGTACTTTTGGGATTACAGTGGGGGGATGAAGGCAAAGGCAAAATTGTTGATGTCTTATCACCGAATTATGATATTATCGCCCGTTTTCAGGGTGGGCCCAATGCCGGCCATACAATTGCATTTGATAGTAAGAAATTCATACTTCATATTATTCCTTCCGGAATTTTTAATGAAAACAAAAAAAATGTAGTTGGAAACGGCGTAATTGTGGATCCCTATACCCTGAAGTGGGAAATAATCAATCTTGACTCGGCTGGTGTCGATGCAAGAAAAAATTTATTTATTTCAAAGAAGGCACATTTAATACTTCCAACACATCGTTTGCTTGATGCTGCCTCAGAAGCCTCCAAGGGTAATGAAAAAATTGGTTCTACCCTGAAGGGTATCGGCCCTACTTATTCCGATAAAATAAGCAGAAATGGTATCCGTGTGGGCGATGTCACATCAAAGGGTTTTGAAGATAAATATCAGGCATTAAAGGAAATGCATCTTCAATTGATGAGTTTATACGACTTTAACATTGCAGATTTTGAGATTGACGGATTGAAATTCGATGAGTATGAAACAAAATGGCTTGAGGCTGCCCAGGAGTTAAAGCTTATTAAACTCATTGATAGTGAGTATTTTTTGAATCAGGAGTTAAATGCAGGAAGTAGGATCCTTGCAGAGGGTGCACAGGGAACCCTTCTGGATATTGATTTTGGAAGCTATCCTTTTGTCACTTCATCCAATACCATCACCTCAGGTGTTTGCTCCGGACTTGGTATAGCCCCCGGTAACATTGGAAAAGTATTCGGCGTATTTAAAGCATATTGCACAAGGGTGGGCAGTGGCCCATTTCCAACAGAACTTAATGATCAACAAGGGAATATCATGCGGGAAGCCGGTCATGAATTTGGCTCTACCACAGGAAGGCCCAGACGATGTGGCTGGCTGGATCTTACTGCCCTTAAATACAGTATCATGCTCAATGGTGTATCTGGCTTGTTCATGATGAAGACAGATGTGCTGAGTAGTCTTGATACCATTAAGGTGAGCACACATTATGAACAGGAAGGTATGACCATTGACCAGGTTCCTTTTGATTATTTGAGTGCAAACCTGAATCCTGTTTACAGGGAGTTTAAAGGTTGGAAAAGCAATTTGGATGATATTAGCGATAAAAACAGTTTCCCGCCAGAATTGCTTGACTATATTTCATTCGTTGAAAAAGAAACAGGTATCTCTGTAGATTTGGTCTCTGTTGGACCAGACAGGTCTCAAACGATTTTAATGTAAGGCAGGTCTAAAGTTTTCTTTTTACCTCAACCTCTTCATACCCTTCAATGATGTCGCCAACTTTGATGTCATTAAAGTTTTCGATGTTCAATCCACATTCATATCCGGCCTGTACTTCTTTAACATCATCTTTAAACCTTTTCAGGGATCCAAGATGTCCGGTATAAACTACAATGCCATTGCGGATGATCCTTACTTTTGTTTTCCGGTTTATTTTACCATCCAGGACATAACATCCTGCCACAGTTCCAACTTTGGAAATTTTGAATACATCTCTTATTTCCAGGTTAGAAGTGATTTTCTCTTCGTATTCAGGTGCAAGCATGCCTTCAATGGCTGCTTTGATCTCATCAATCGCCTGGTAAATAATTGAATACAACCTGATGTCAATCTGTTCCTGTTCTGCGAGTTTACGTGCGCTGGGACTGGGCCTTACCTGGAAGCCAACAATAATAGCTTCGGAGGCGGAGGCCAGTAGGACATCGGTTTCTGTAATTGCTCCAACGGAACGGTGAATAACGTTGACCTGAACCTCGTTTGTTGAAAGTTTAAGTAAAGAATCAGACAATGCTTCTACCGATCCGTCTACATCACCTTTAACAATAAGATTCAATTCTTTGAAGTCTCCGATGGCAATACGACGACCGATTTCATCAAGTGTAATGTGTTTTTGAGTCCTGATTCCCTGTTCCCTTTGAAGTTGTTGACGCTTGGTTGCAATGTTTCTTGCTTCTCTTTCATCTTTCATAACATTGAACCCGTCACCGGCTTGTGGTGCTCCACTCAATCCAAGCATCAATAATGGGGTTGATGGCCCTGCTTCTTTTATGGATTGATTTCTTTCATTATACATGGCTTTTACCCTGCCGCTGTATGATCCCGCCAATACAACATCTCCAATATTAAGGGTTCCGTTTTGAACCAGGATCTTGGCAACATATCCCCGTCCTTTGTCAAGTGAAGATTCTATAACCGTTCCGCTTGCAAGTCTATTGGGATTGCCTTTAAGCTCAAGTAGTTCAGATTCAAGTAATACCTTTTCCAACAGTTCGTCAATGTTGATACCGTTCTTGGCTGATATTTCCTGACTTTGATATTTGCCTCCCCAATCTTCTACCAGGAGATCCATATCTGCCAGTTTTTGCTTTATCTGGTCAACATTTGCATTTGGTTTGTCAATTTTATTGATGGCAAAAACAATGGGGACATTTGCCGCAAGGGCATGATTGATGGCCTCTTTTGTCTGGGGCATCACATTATCATCAGCAGCGATTACTATAATGGCAACATCTGTGATCTTTGCTCCCCTGGCGCGCATTGCTGTAAATGCTTCGTGTCCGGGTGTGTCAAGAAATGTAATGCTTTTGCCGTTTTCGAGTGTAACTTCATAAGCACCAATATGCTGTGTGATACCACCGGCTTCTCCGGCTACAACATTTGTTCTTCTTATATAGTCGAGAAGCTTTGTTTTACCGTGGTCTACATGCCCCATCACCGTAATAATGGGTGATCTTTCAACTTTTTCTTCATCATCGTCTGTGTAGTCATCATCAAAATGATCTATGGCTTCCTGAACTTCAACACTAACAAATTCAACCTGATAACCAAACTCTTCGGCCACTACAGTCAGGGTTTCTGCATCCAACCTTTGATTAATTGAAACAAAGAGGCCCAATGACATACACGCAGAGATAACATCAGTAGGCGGAACATCCATCATCGTTGCCAGTTCGTTCACTGTAACAAACTCAGTAACTTTAATGATTTTGGATTCTTCCTCAAGTTTCTTTTCCTCTTCCAACTTACTTTGTGAAACGGCTGCTCTTTTGGTCCTCCTGTGCTTGGACGCTTTTGATTTTCCTGTTGGATTTAACCTCGACAGGGTTTCCCTTATTTGTTTCTGAATATCTTCTTCAGACAGTTCTGGTCTTTTTACTTCTCTCTTTGATTTTCTACTTGGCTTTTTGCTCTTTGGCCCATCTTTTTCCCCTCTTTTATCCCTGGAATCCTTTTGAACCGGGCTGATCCTTCTTCTTTTTTTCTTTTTGATAACTACTTTTTCATCCTTTGAGGAGGCAACCGGTTTCTTTGCAGTTTTTTTAACCTCCGGAAGGTCAATCTTGTCGAGTATTTTTGGTCCGGAAAGTTTTTCTACCTCGGTGGGAAGGAAATTATTGGTTTTTCCCTCCTTAATTTTTTCCTCTTTAGCTTCAATTCTTTCTGTTTCTTTTTCCGGCTCTTTTTTATCAACTTCTTTCTTTTCCTTTTCAGCAGGTTTTTCAGCAGGTTTTTCTGTTTCTTTTTTCTTTTCCTTCTCCTCTTTCTGGTCTTGCTCTTCTTTTTTAGCCGCTGGTTCCTCTTTTTTGTCTTTTTTGGTAGTGGCTGGACTGGATTTTGATTTTTTAGAAGGTTTTGTTTTCTGATTAATTTTTTCGAGGTCAATTTTACCAAGAACTTTCAATTGTCCTTCTTCTTCAGGGACTTCTTCTGTTTTCTTTTCTTCGTCTGTTTTCCTGGTGATTTCTTCTTCGACTTCCTTTTCTTCTGTGACTTCTTTTTCTTCTTTGACTTTCTTTTCTTCTGTTTCTTGTTTTGGTGGTTTAGTTTCTTTTTCTTCTTCTACAACTTTTTCTACAACTTCTTTTTTCTCTTCTTCAGCAACGGTTTTTGTTTCCTCTTTCTTTTCTTGCTTGCTGACAACAGGCTTTTCTTCAAGTGAACCAGGACTTACATCTGTGATCATGACATCTGGTTCCTTGAAATCATCTTCAAATTCTTCTTCGTCTCTTTCTTTTGGAGATAATTCATCCAGGACGATTGTTGTATGTAACCCTTTACCAATGTCTTTCTGGCGAGCAACTTCCTTTACATCCTTTTCTTTTTGAAACTCTTTTGAAAGAATGGCATACATTTCAGGAGTTAATTTTGTGTTGGGTTTGGTTTCGATTTCAAAACCTTTTTTTAGTAAGGTTTCAACAATCGTGGTAATACCAACGTTAAATTCCCTGGCTGCTTTACTTAATCTCGTTGTTTTTGAATCTTCAGACATATAATCTTTCCCAAAATTAACTTTTTGCTGTAATTACCAAATATTTTTTATTCAAATTCGGCTTTTAGTATTTTTAATACCTCTTTTATGGTTTCTAATTCAAGATCTGTTCTCTTTACCAACTCCTCTGAATCAAGTTCAATGACACTTTTAGCAGTATCACATCCTATTGCTTTCAACTCATCTATGATCCACTGGTCGATTTCATCAGAAAATTCCAGAAGGTCAACATCTTCGGAATCCATGTCGGTGTCTCTGTATACATCAATTTCGTAACCTGTTAGTTTTCCGGCAAGTTTAATATTATAGCCACCTTTGCCAATGGCAAGAGATACCTGGTCGGGTTTCATGTATACTTCCGCTTTGCTTTCGCTTTCATCAATATTTATGGAAGTAATTTTAGCAGGGCTCAAAGCTCTCTGTATATACAATGTCGGGTTTGAAGTAAAATTGATTACATCAATATTTTCATTTTTTAATTCCCTCACTATTCCGTGGATTCTGCTTCCCTTCATTCCAACGCAAGCGCCTACAGGATCTATCCTGTCGTCGTATGACTCAACGGATATCTTTGCACGTTCACCGGGTACCCTGACAATATTTTTTATTGTAATCAGGCCGTCATAAACTTCAGGGACTTCTGACTCAAAAAGCCTTTCCAGGAATACCGGCGATGTTCTTGATAAAATAATTACAGGGGTATTGTTTTTCATATCCACTTTCAATACAACTGCTCTGATGGTATCGCCTTTTCTGTAATAATCTGATGGGATCTGTTCAGATTTTGGGAGTATCAGCTCTATGTTTTCATCATCCAGCACAAGGATCTCCTTTTTCCAGACCTGGTATACTTCACCGGTTATGATTTCGCCAATTTTTTCCCTGTACTTGTTGTATACATTGTCTTTCTCATATTCCTGGATCTTGGAGATCAGGTTTTGCCTGATGGACAAGATCTCTCTGCGTCCAAAATCCTGAAGCTTCAGTTCTTCAGACACTTCCTCTCCAACTTCAAAATCCGGTTCTATCTTGATGGCTTCTGATAGTGCGATTTCCATGTTTTCATCTTCAACCGCACCATCTTCAACAATCTCCCTGTTTCTCCATATTTCCAGGTCTCCCTTGTCGATGTTCACGATAATGTCAAAATTCTCATCCGAACCATATCTCTTGGCAAGCATATGCCTGAAAATATCTTCGATGATTTTCATCAGGGTTTCCCTGTCTATATTTTTGAATTCCTTAAATTCCGAAAAGGTTTCAACTAAATTGATAACATCCATTTTTTCTAGTTCTATTTAAATGATATCCTGACCTTTGTTTCATATATGTTGTCAAAAGGAATATTCTGTATTGGATCTGTTTCAGGTTCCTTTTGATTTTTTTTCTTTTTTTTCTTGACTTTTGCAGTAGTGTCAATGGTAATCTTTTCTTCAGATACCTGAACCAGCTTACCGCTCAGTATCGATCCATTCTTTAAAGTTACATCAATGATCCTTCCAATGTTTTTTGGATATTGTTTCCTGAGTTTTAATGGATGATCCACTCCGGGTGAGGAAACATTCAACTCAAAATCCTCATTGTCCCTGTTTAACTGATTTTCAACGAACCTGCTGACCTCTTTACAATTGTCTATGGTGACACCTTTATCCCCATCGATAAAAATAAATATTTTATTTCCAGGTTTTACCAGGATGTCAACCAGGAACTTATCACTTCCTTTTAACAGATTTTCAATAAGTTGCCTTATTTCTTCAGTCTTTATCATTCTGCAATAAAAGAGGGGACATTTGTCCCCTCACACATAGTTAGTTCTCCTGTTGTCCGACCAGGGCTCGAACCTGGACTCTTCTGAACCAAAATCAGACGTGTTGCCAATTACACCATCGGACAATCCTTTGTAATTTTGGAGTGCAAAAATAATAATATTTTTTAAATGCACAAAGTGATTGGTTTATCTTTCTTTTTTTTGACTCGTCTTTGTTAATTATTGCTAAAATTAATTCCCGGAACAAAAGATAAATTAAAAATTTATATTTTCGCTCAGCGTTACATCAAATAATCCGTTTTCAATGGAAAAATTTAAAAAGTACAACAATATCCTCGGATGGATCGTTTTTGCGATTGCAACAAGCGTTTATTTTCTGACACTTGAGCCAACTGCAAGCTGGTGGGATTGTGGCGAATATATTGCCACAGCCTATAAGTTACAAGTAGGGCATCCCCCTGGAGCTCCACTGTTTCAGCTGGTTGGTCGTTTCTTTTCATTATTTGCTTTTGGGGATACATCCAATGTTGCTCTAATGATCAATGCAATGTCTGCATTGTCGAGCAGCTTTACCATAATGTTCTTGTTCTGGACCATTACCATGCTGGCTAAAAAGATCATCATAAAGGAAGGAACTATGAATAATTCCAACCTTTATGCCATTTTGGGAAGCGGGCTCGTTGGCGCTCTTGCATTTGCTTTCAGTGATTCTTTTTGGTTCTCAGCCGTTGAAGGCGAAGTGTATGCCATGTCCTCATTCTTTACTGCACTTGTTTTTTGGTCAATTTTGAAGTGGGAAGCTGTTGCTGATGAAAAGCATTCTTACAGATGGATTATTTTTATTGCTTTTTTGATGGGCCTCTCGATCGGGGTTCACTTGCTTAATCTGTTGGCCATCCCGGCAATAGCATTTGTTTATTACTTTAAAAAGTATAAAGTCAGCACAAAAGGTGTTATCTTAACCCTTTTGCTTTCTTTTATTATTCTCTCGATAATAATGTATCTGATTATTCCTGGGATAGTTGAACTCAGCAGTGTTTTTGAGTTGTTCTTTGTAAATACTATTGGCTTACCTTTTAACAGTGGAACCATTGTTTATTTTATTCTTTTGATCGGCTTGATTGTATGGGGATTACACTACACCGCAAAAACCAGGAAAGTTGTATTCAATACCGTCATTTTGGCTTTTGTTTTCATAATTATCGGTTATTCTTCCTTTTTTATGCTGATTATTCGCTCAAATGCCAACACCCCCATCGATGAAAATAGTCCGAAAGATGCAATTGCTCTGCTTTCCTATCTTAATAGGGAACAATATGGTGACTGGCCAATAACTTACGGACAGTATTTTAACGCGCCAGTTGTGGATTATAAGGATGGCAATCCGGTATATGTCAAGGATTGGGAAAGAGGAAAATATATTATTACTGACAGTAAGGAGTCAAGCATTCCTGTTTATGATCCCAGGTTTACTACATTGTTTCCAAGAATGTGGAGCAATCAAAAACCGGAGCATAAGAGGATATATAAACAATATATGGGAAATGGTATCCCCATTAGGGTAGAGAAAAGTGATGGTACTTCCGATGTAATTACCAAACCCAGCTTTTTGGATAATTTGAGGTTTTTCTTTTCATATCAGGTTGGCCACATGTATTTACGATACTTTATGTGGAATTTCGCAGGACGGCAAAACGATGTTGAAAGCCAGGGAGAACCTGAGCATGGAAACTGGATAAGCGGGATTAATTTCATTGATAGCATGAGGCTGGGTGATCAAAGTGATTTGCCGGAAAACAGGGAGAATCCTGCACATAATAAGTTCTATTTTCTGCCGCTGATCCTTGGCCTTATTGGCTTATTCTTTCATATGAATACACATAAAAAGGATACCCTGGTTGTTGCGTTGTTGTTTATCATGACCGGGCTTGCCATTGTAGTGTATTTGAATCAGTATCCTTATCAGCCAAGGGAAAGGGATTATGCCTATGCAGGTTCATTTTATGCTTTTTCCATATGGATAGGCCTGGGTGTATTATCCCTTTATAATGTGTTATCAAAAAAACTATCTAACAAAACCTTAAATGCCATTCTTGTAACACTGGCATGCCTGATCCTTGTTCCTGGCATAATGGCAAAAGAGGGCTGGGATGACCATGATCGTTCCGGAAAATATGCTGCCAGGGATTTCGCCATCAATTACCTTAATTCCTGCGAGCCTGATGCTATTTTGATCACGAACGGTGATAACGATACTTTCCCGCTTTGGTATGTTCAGGAAGTTGAAGGGGTGAGAACCGACGTCAGGGTGGTTAACTATATGCTGGCATCAGGATACTGGTATATTCACCAACTTGGCAGGAAAGTGTATGATGCAAAACCATTAAAGTTTACACTGACCCCGGATCAGTATGAAAAAGGCGTAAACATGTACGTTCCCTTTATAAACAGAAACATAGAGGGACCGGTGGAATTAAAGGATGTGGTGGATTTTATTGCAAGCAAAGATGTCAGAACACAATGGCCTTTGCAGAATGGAGAGAGGATTAATTATTTGCCAACAAAACACCTGAAGTTAACCGTAGATTCCGCCAAATGTGTTGATAATGGAATTGTTCCTCCTGAAATGGCTGATCAGATAGTTCCTGAGATTACCTGGAAAATCAAGCAAGGTGCTTTATACAAAAATGACCTGATGTTCTTAGACTTCCTGGCAAGCAATAATTGGGAAAGGCCAATTTATTTTGCCAACCCTTCATCAATGAACAAGGTTTTCGATGTTGATGAATATTGTCATATGGAAGGGTTTGTATACCGCTTTATGCCTGTTAAAGCCAAAGAGTTTATTCCCAATATTGGAGGAGTTTATACAGATGCATCGTTTGACATTCTCATGAACAAGTGTAAATTCGGGAATTTAAATGATCCTGATGTAACTGTTGACCGTGAGAGTTACAGGAACTCCAGGATGCCAAGGCAGAATTTTCTCCGCCTGGCACAGGCCCTTGTCAATGAGGGAAGGAATGAAGAAGCCGTTGCCGCACTTGATACTTGTATTTATTATTTCCCGGATAGAAAAATTCATTTCGACCTTTTGATGGTTCCTTTCGCAAAGGTATATTATGATGCAGGCGCAATTGATAAAGCCAATGCCCTGGTTGAGCGTCTTTCTGAGATTTATACTGATGAATTAGGATATTATGCTTCACTGGATCCTGCTTTTGTGGATACATACTACAATACCAATTTGCGGCAGGCACTTTCTGTCCTCCAGGAAATAGCTCAGCTTGCCAGAAGAAATGGTCAGGAAGAATTAAGTACAGAAGTTGACTCTGCCCTCATGGGCAATATAGAAATGTTCCGTTAGAAAATTGGAGCTTACTTTTAATTTTCAGGGGCAATATTTTTTTTCTTACGTGGCCAAAAGACAGCCATAAGCCCGATAATTATAAATGGTATGCTAAGCCACTGACCCATATTTAATGCCATACTCTGTTCAAATGAAACCTGAGGTTCTTTAAGAAACTCTATGAGAAATCGTGCTGTGAAAACCAGGAACATGAACATGCCAAACAATAATCCTGGCTTGGGATGCCCCTTTTTATAGTAATAGACAGCATAAAGGAAAATAAAAATTATCAGATAGGATAATGCTTCGTATATCTGTGTTGGATGACGTGGTATCTCATCGCTCCTTAGGAAAATAAAAGCCCATGGCAGTTCTGCCGGCTTACCGAAGATTTCTGAATTCATCAGATTGCCGGTTCTGATAAAAGCACCGGCCAGCGCAACAACAATGACTATCCTGTCTAAGATCCAAACGAGGCTTAGATTGTATTTTCTGGAGAATATCAGCAGTGCAATAATTATGGCAATTGCTGCGCCATGGCTTGCCAGCCCACCCTTCCATATATATAATATTTCCCAGGGATTTCGGAGATAATATTCGGGTTCGTAAAAAAAACAATGACCAAGCCTGGCTCCTACAACGGTTGCAATGATCATATATGTGGCCAGCTTGTCCAGAAGCTTCAAAGGAATCTTTTCATACCTGAAGATGTTTTGAATGATGAAATATCCGGAAACAAAGGCAAGTGCAAATAGTAAACCATACCATCTTATCGAGAACCTGCCAAGTTCAAAGATCTCTGGATCCGGATTCCATGTGATATAATTGAGCATGCTTTTTTTATTTTTTATGTTGAGACAAATTTATAACAAACATTTAACTTTTGCCTATTTCTTTCCATGCACAGTCCAATAAGCTCGTCTTTGTATAATTTAATTTTGGCTCAGGAAGGTCTTCTGCTTTGGGAAGGTTTTGATGTACAAAGGTTTTTTGATCGGCAAAATCAAAAAGATTGTTCATCTTCAGATATTTAGCGAGATACTCCTGTTCTGTCTGTCCTGGCGTGGGAACAAGCAGGGCTTTCTTATTCATAGAAACCATATCCATTACAGAAGAATACCCGGATCTGCAAAGAACAAACCTTGCCTGTGATATATAGGAATGAAGCCGATCTGAATCCAGATGGTCATATATGGTTATACCTTCAACATATTGTTTTTTTGAAGAGGATTCAGTTTTTCCTGCAATGATCATGAAATTACCTTTCATACTCCGAAATTTCGTCTCGACGATATCCTGGAAAATGCTTCTCTGTGGTTCGGGACCCGAAATAATGGCAAGAATGTCTATTTGTTTTCTTTTATCAGTTCCGGAACTTACATTTTTTCTGAACCTTGAAAGCGGACCAATGAATCTTGTATTCCTGTGACAGTAATATTTATGAGAGAGATCTCCTGATAAATTGGGCTTTCCCGGGAAGTCAGGGATCCAGCAAAAATCGAACTTTTTTATGTAACGCTTGTGAAAGTGATGAAGGAAGGGTTCAATCCAATGCATACCTTTTGGGACTTTTATCATTACCTGATGTGTAATATAAACGCTTGTGGATTTGTGGTTCCTGCAACCAAAACGGTTGTCTGAAATAATAACATTTATTTCGTGTTCTTTTACGAGCTGCTGAACCACCTTTTTTTCGGACTGAATATTTTTTAAGATTTTTGGGATTTGCCGGATCATGGCCCAAATCATATTTCCTTTTTCAGGGTATTTAATATTATAATCAGGAAGTTCCAGACATTCCAGATGGGGAAACTCTTTTTTTAAAAACTCTGATGACCTTCCATTACCAGCCAGGATTACCTTATGGCCTTGCTCCTGTATATGGTTAATAATGGGTACGCACCTGGTTGCATGACCAAGGCCCCAATCAAGAGGACAAATGAGAACTTTTTTTAAATCCGGCAATTTTTTTTGGGTATGTTTTAAGAGTTTGAGGATAAATATATAAATAAATCATCATTACAATGCTTTAAGAACTTACTAATGGATAAAAGAATTTTTCAAATAGCCTTAACACTTGTTCCGGGTATTGGATCCATTACGGGCAGGAAGTTGATCAAAACCTGTGGCTCCTCCGAAGCTGTTTTCATGGAAACGGCTTCCAATTTGACCAGGATAAGGGGCTTAAATAAACAAATTGTGTATGAGCTGAAGTCATCGAATTATTTGAAAAGGGCTGAAAAAGAGCTTCATTTTATTTTGCAGAAAAGAATACAGATGATCTCAATTGAGGATGAAACGTATCCTTTTAGGCTGAAAGAGTGTGAAGATGGGCCACTAGTGTTATTTTTCAAAGGCAATGGTGACATCAATGCAAGAAAAACCATTGCGATTGTTGGAACAAGAAGTCCTACGGAATATGGCAGGCAACAATGTGTAAAGTTTGTACATGGGTTAAAGCAAGTTAATGCTTTAATTATAAGTGGGTTGGCTTATGGAATTGATAGTATTGCGCACAGGACGGCTTTGCAGGATGGATGCGATACCCTGGGGGTGCTGGCACATGGTTTTCATACCATTTATCCTCCTGCTAACAGGAAGCTTGCATCACGAATTCTTCAACAAGGGGGATTGTTGACAGAGTTTATAAGCGGTGCAAAACCCGACAGGGAAAATTTTCCTAAAAGAAACCGTATTGTAGCAGGATTGTCTGATGCAGTTTTGGTTGTTGAATCAGCAGAGCGGGGAGGAGCTCTTATCACTGCTGATATAGCAGTATCATATAACAGAGATGTTTTTGCAGTCCCTGGCCGGACTGATGACAAGCATTCCGGAGGATGTAACTGGTTGATTTATGACAATAAGGCTGCATTGGTAAGGACACCCGGGGACATTATTTCATTAATGCAATGGGATGATAACAGGGGGGGCGGGGTTCAGACCCACATTTTTACTGATCTGGATCCCAGGTTTAAAAAATTGTATTTGCTCTTGCGTGAACATGCCGGACTTAGAATAGATCAGTTGCTGGCCTTATCTGGCTTTGATAACGGAGATTTAAAGGTTATGCTCCTTGAAATGGAGCTGGCAGGGTATATAAGGGTCTTTCCCGGTAATCTATATATGCCTGTTTAATTTATGGTTTGTTGATCTGTGTACGTCGATCTTCAATTTTTCCTTTTGCTGCCTTCCATAGCAAGAGCACTACAAGAAACATAAAACCAAATGCAAATACGCTCAGAAGCTTATAGTCTCTTGTTAATAAGCAGAAATCATATAAACCGTGGAAAAATGCTGTTGTTAATAATCCTGCAGTGGAATTAAGAAAGACGTTATGGCCCAATTTTGCCATGCCTACAAAAAATCCCATGGTTATTGCAAAAAAGATATTGGCAGGTGCTGCAGTGTAGGCATGCGCGATGATGGGGTTGGAGGTTCCTGCATCCATTAATCCAAAAACATACAGTGTGTTTTCTATGGTTGCATAACCCAGTGCGATGATGATGCCAAATAATATCCCATCTGACGGGCCATCAAAGCTTTCCTTCGGATAAACATAATATCTCAGAACCAGGAATTTGCCGAATTCCCCAAAAAATCCTGCTACAATGAAGGAATAGAAAAGAACCCTTCGTAAACTTTTCAGGTCGCTGTAACCCAGATAATCGATAATAAGATGGGCAACCAGCGGGAAAACAACTATTACCATTCCGAGAAGAAAAGATTTAAACAACAGCCTGTACCTTTCATGATCATAATACTTTTTCAAATAGTACAGGATGATGATAGCAAGTACTGGCGGTATTGGGATAGAGAGGATGTAAAGTATGTTCATATGTCCGGTTTTTGATCCTGATCAAATATAGTACATTTATCGTATTTTTACATAATTAAATAGTGATTTGTTGCCTTTAAATTTTTCTGTTTTGGATGGAATTGTAATAAAATCAACCGGAAGCTGGTATCTTGTAAGAACTCATGAAGAGAAAATCTACCAGGCACGCCTGAAGGGGAAATTTAGAATCAAAGGAATAAAAGCTACCAATCCGGTTGTCGTAGGTGATAAAGTAAGTATTTCTTTCAATGATGATGGCACAGCAACAATAAATGATATTCAGCCCAGAAACAATTATATTGTCCGTAAGGCGACCAAACTTTCCAAAAGATCGCACATTATTGCTGCAAATATTGATCAGGCATTCTTAATTGTTACATTAGCCAAACCCAGAACATCAACGGGTTTTATCGACCGCTTTTTAATAACTTCTGAGGCATATCATATCCCTTCCTGCATAGTTTTTAATAAGATTGATATTTATGACTTCAAGATGTTGAGTTTGATGGAAGAACTGGAATCTGTTTATTCTGCTGTAGGTTATCAGTGTTTTAAAGTATCAGCGCTTAGGGGTGATAACATTGAAAACCTTTTTAAATCAATGAAAAATAGAACAACACTATTTTCAGGACATTCCGGTGTAGGTAAATCACACCTGATCAATGCCATGATTCCGGGATTGAACCTTAAAACACAAAATATATCTAATGTTCACCTGAAAGGCGTACATACAACTACTTTTGCCGAGATGTTTGCTCTGCCACAGGGTGGATATATTATTGATACTCCTGGAATAAAGGAATTTGGATTGTATGATTTTAAGCCAGCGGAAATTTCAGAACGGTATCCTGAAATGCGGGCATTGCTTCATGATTGTAAATACTACAATTGTACGCATGTACATGAACCGGGATGTGCCGTGAAAAATGCTGTTAAAGAAGGTGATATAGCCAAATCCAGATACCTGAATTATTTGAAGATCCTTCAGGATGATAACCTTATTTAAAAAGTTTAATGATTATGTTTGCCATTGATATTATTACCGATGACATAGCTCCTCTGAAAACATCAGATACAGGTGAGGATGCTCTTTCTATTATGGAAGAAATTAAAGTTTCTCATCTTCCTATTGTAAATAATGTTCAGTTTCTTGGCCTGATTTCAGAATCAGATATTTATGAGTATGCTAAACCAGAAGAACCTCTGGGAAACCACAGACTTTCTGAATCCAGAGGGTTTATTACAGAATCCCAGCATCTTTTTGATGCAGTAAAACTAATAGGTGCATTTAAGCTGACTTTACTTCCGGTGGTTGATGACAAAAACAGGTATTTGGGTTCTATACTTCTTAATAATCTTATGTATCGAATGGCAAATATGGATCTGTTTGTCAATCCGGGGGGGATCATTATCCTGGAAATTGATGAAAATAATTACTCCCTTTCAGAAATTGTACAGATCGTTGAATCAAATGATACGAGAATACTGGGGGTTTATTTAACATCCATAAAAGATTCTACAAAATTTGAAGTCACCCTGAAAACAAATAAAATGGATATAAGTTCTGTTTTACAGACCTTTAATCGTTATAATTATATTATAAAGGCAACATTTTCCGAAGAAAGCGAATACTTTGAAGATTTTAAAAACAGGTATGAGTCTTTCTTGAAATATCTGAATATTTGATCTTTGAATGATCTCCAGCGAATAGATACTTGTCAAAATGCCTGATAGCCCGAAAGCGATATACCTGTCTTTAACAAAATATTTGTTTTTTGTTTGCTTTTTCATTTTTGGCCATACAGGATTTGCTCAGGTAAATAGTGAGTATGAATTTGAATCCAAAACACTGCCGGGTGATTTGCTGGTTATTGACAGCATTATTTTTCAGGGAAACAAGGTTACAAAAGAAAGGATCATTACAAGGGAATTGCTTTTTAAAAATGGTGATACTTTACGTACTGACCAATTATCATCTGTTATTGAGAAAAGCAGGGAAAACCTGCTAAATACTTCTTTGTTCAACTTTGTGGACATTGACACCCTTCAGGTTCACCATAAGCCGGATCAATTATTTATTAAGGTGTCGATGGTTGAGCGTTGGTATATTTGGCCATTTCCAATTTTTGAATTGTCTGACAGAAATTTCAATGCATGGCTTGATTCAAAAGATTTCAGCCGGGTGAGTTACGGAGCTTTTGTAACCTGGGAAAATTTCCGGGGCAGAAAAGAAACCATGAAGCTCAGATTAAGATTTGGCTACAATGAGCAATATGATTTATTTTATAAGATTCCATACATCAATAAAAAAGAGACCCTCGGAATAGGACTTGGAGCCGGTATGTCGTTCAACCATGAAACATCTTACCGAACAGAAGAGAATAAACTTGTTTATTACAAAAATGAAGATAAGTATGTAAAAAAGGAATCCTTTGCTTATGTTCAGTTTTTATACAGGAAAGGCATTTATAATACCCAAAAGTTTGAGTTATCATACATTCAACATGAATTTGATGATACCCTCCTGGTGTTAAATCCGCATTTTTCTGCCAATAACCAGGATATTGTAAAATTTTTCAGCTTTTATTATGAGTTTCGGAGTGATCACAGAGACTTTAAGGCATATCCGCTTGAAGGATACTATTTTGATGCAGGTTTGGAAAAAATGGGCCTGGGTTTTTTTACTGAAAGTGCTGTTGATGTCCTGCAGATTATGAGTACTTACAGGAAATACTGGCAATTATATAATCGTTGGTACTTCGCGTTTGGTCTCAATGGCAAGTTTTCCAATCAAAAAAGACAACCATATTTTTTAACAAAAGGGCTTGGTTACGGACGGGATTTTGTAAGATCCTATGAATATTATGTGGTAGATGGTCAGAATTTTGCATTGTTAAAAACGAACCTGAAATTTGCTATTTTACCCACAAAAGTTTTTGACATTGGTTTTATTCCTTCCGAAAAATTCAGCAAGGTACATGTTGCTATTTATGCAAACCTTTTTACAGATATTGGCTATTCAGATGACCCATATTCAGATCCTGTAAACAGGAATGAACTTGATAACAGTTTGTTGGTTGGATATGGGGCAGGATTGGATTTTGTCACATATTATGATGTTGTTTTCAGAACGGAGTTTTCCATCAACAGAATGGGTGAATATGGTTTTTTTCTTCATTTTATGGCACCTATTTAAAGATTTGTTAAAAGTTGTTAATCCTTTCACAATAATTCTGTTAATTTTGTAAACTTGCAACTTTTATAGGTAATTCTAAATCATTCATTTACAATGGATATTGCCATATTTGGGAAGGCTTTGGCTGAGACTCATGAGGGTTATTTAAAGCAATTGATCAATAAGCTTGATGACCTTGGCGTTAAGCTCATCTTTTATGAACCTTATTACAGGAAGATAGAAAGATTGATCACCAGCCCCCGAAGGATGGATTTCTTCAATAAGCACAGTGACCTCACAGGAAAGGCGGATTTCCTTTTTTCCATTGGTGGTGATGGGACATTGCTGGATACCATTACATTCATAAGAGATTCCGGTATTCCCATCCTTGGGATAAATCTTGGGCGCCTGGGTTATCTTTCCAGCATTTCCCAGGATGAAACCATGCTTGCTATTGACCGTTTATTTGAAGGAAAATATCAGCTTGACAAAAGGACATTATTAAAGGTAAATACAAAGGATAATCTGTTTGGGGATTTTAATTATGCACTGAATGATTTGGTGATTACCAGGAAAGATTCAAATCATCTTGTTGTAACCCATGTTTATATAGATGATATGTTTTTGAATTCCTATTGGGCAGATGGTTTAATTGTTGCAACCCCCACAGGGTCAACGGCATATTCTTTAAGTAGCGGGGGACCAATTTTAACACCTGGCTCTGAGAACTTTGTGATAACTCCAATAGCAGCGCACAATTTAACAATCAGGCCCATCGTTATATCCGACAAAAGCAGGATACGAATCCGTGTAGAAGGCAGGGACAAGAACTTCCTGGCAAGTCTTGATTCCAGAACGAAAATAATAGGTGCTGAAAATGAGTTGTTTGTTAATAAGGAAGAATTTAATGTGAACCTTGTCCAGATCGTTGAAAAGACTTTTTTCTCTACCATTCGGGATAAACTTAACTGGGGCCTGGATATCAGGAATTGATTTGGCTCTGCATTATTGATGATATGTTGAAGAAAACAGGCATTATATTTACACTAATTTTATTGGGTTTTGCTGGTTCAGCGCAAAGATCTTTTGAGGTTGGATTGTTTGCAGGCGGGGCATATTATTTGGGAGATCTGAATCCTGTCAAACACTTTGTACAATCTGATGTTGCCTATGGCGGACTGGTGCGATATAATATCAATCCAAGATGGGCAGTAAAGGCCAGTGTTTACAGAGGGAAAATTAAAGCTGATGATGAAATTACAAAGGCTAATACATCCAGGAATCTTGGTTTTGAATCCAATATTACTGATGTCTCAGCAATTGTAGAGCTGAACTTCTTCAAATATGTTACCGGAAATACCTTGAATTTTGTATCGCCCTATATTTTTGCAGGGGTCTCATTTTTTATGTTTAATCCGGTTGCTGATGGGGTGGATTTACGAGATATTGGTACAGAAGGACAAAATGTAGGTTATGACGGAAGAGAACCTTACGAACCGTATAGTTTTGCCATACCTTTTGGCTTTGGGTTTAAATTCAGTTTAAATAAAAGGCTGGGTGTTGCTTTTGAATGGGGCTTGAGAAAAACTTTTACAGACTATCTGGATGATGTAAGCGAAACATATTATCTTGACGGAGAGGCAATAAGCCAGAATAATCCTTCAGAGTATTTGTCAGATCCAACCCTTGATCATAAACCGGGTATGCAGAGGGGGGATCCTAAAACCAAAGATTGGTATAATTTTACAGGAATTACCTTAACATATAAATTCAACTTGTTCAAAAATTACCGATGCAGGGATTTTGGAACCCGGAGAAAATATTGATCCGGAAATATTTGGTACTTTTGAGGCCCAATTGATGGAAAAAAGCATGAATCTGAAGGATAAAATTGATTTATTACATCTGCCAAACCACGTAGCCATTATTATGGATGGGAATGGAAGATGGGCAAAAATGCGCAAAAGACCCAGAACTTTTGGTCATCGAAATGGAGTCAAATCTGTGAGAGAAACTTCAGAGGCAGCAGCAGAGCTGGGAATCCCTTACCTGACTTTGTATGCCTTCTCAACAGAAAACTGGTCGAGGCCAAAGTATGAAATTGATGCACTCATGCATTTATTGCTGCAAACCATTAATCAGGAAACAGCAACCCTCAATAAAAACAATATAAAACTGAATGCCATTGGCAATTTGGATTCATTGCCCCAAAATATTTTTAAAAGTTTAATGAAAGCCATTGAAGATACCAGTGACAATGACCGGATGACATTGACTTTGGCTTTGAGCTATAGTTCAAGATGGGAGATCACGGAAGCTGTAAAAAAAATTGTTGCGGATGTAAAACAGCAGAATGTAGACCCTTCCCATATTGATCAGTCCTTCGTAAGTAATTATTTTACAACCAGTAATATCCCGGATCCGGAATTGCTGATTCGTACAAGCGGAGAACAAAGAATTAGCAATTTCCTGCTCTGGCAGATAGCCTATGCGGAATTATATTTTACGGATGTTTTATGGCCGGATTTTAGAAAAAATAACCTCTATGAAGCCATTATAGATTTTCAATCCAGGGAAAGAAGATTTGGCAAAATAAGTGAACAAATAAAAGTGGAAAATTCATAATGAGCATTATACCAGGCTTATTTAAGATCATCAAAAATGCACGGATGTTGATAATATCCGGCTTTGTTTTTATCTTACTTTTTTCATTCATTCCATTTTCGCATGCTCAAATTGTTATCGGACAAGATGATCTTATTGATTATTCCAGTCCTAAAGACTATGAGATTGGAGGCATCACCGTTTCAGGTGTTCAATACCTTGATCAGAATGTTTTAATTATGTTGTCCGGTCTATCAGTTGGTGATAAGATCAGTGTGCCGGGTGAGAAAGTATCCGGGGCCATCAAGAAATTATGGGATCAGGGACTGTTTGAAGATATTGGCATTACTGCGTCAAGGATTGATGGAGAGGTCATTTTCCTGGATATCTATCTTAAGGAAAGACCCAGACTTCTGAAATTCTCCTTTAAAGGGGTGAAAAAGTCTGAAGCTGATAATTTGCGGGATGAAATGAGAATTGCCAGAGGTGATGTTGTCACCGATAATATGTTAATGCGGGTAAGAAATATCATCCAGAATTACTATGGGGACAAAGGTTTCCTGAACGCCGAGGTGAATATTCAACAAATACCTGATACAACAAGAGCGAATTATGTCATCCTGGAAATGGATATAGATAAAAATGACAAAATCAAAATCTATGAGATCAATATCCATGGGAACGAAAATCTGACGAATGAGCAAATTAAGCGGGTTTTAAAAGAAACCAAGGAGAAAGGGATCTTTAATCCCATGAACGATATTGAAGTTCTATTTTTCAGGTTGCTCAAGGATGCATTCCGTTTTCAATTTTTTGAAATGTATAACGATTTCCAGGTTTATCTGGCAAAAAACTTGAGACTCAGGCTCTTTAAGTCTTCTAAGTTTATTGAAAGTGATTATGAAGATGATAAAATAAATCTGATTAATAAGTATAACTCTCTGGGTTACAGGGATGCAAAGATTGTAAGAGATTCCATCTACAAGCGCGATGATAACACCATTGGAATTGATATTTATGTAAACGAGGGCCAAAAATATTATTTCAGGAATATTGCATGGATTGGTAATACAAAATACACCAGCGAACAGCTCAATCAGATACTTAGAATAGAAAAGGGAGATGTATATAACCGTGAGGTACTGGAAACCAATCTTAATTTTAATCAGGCTGGTTTGGATGTCAGTTCACTGTACCTGGATGATGGGTATCTGTTTTTTACAGTGGAACCTGTTGAGGTACTTGTTGAAAATGACTCAATAGATATTGAGATCCGGATCAGGGAAGGGAAACAAGCTACCATCAATAAAGTTCAGGTAAGAGGAAATACCAAAACAAATGACCATGTCATTATTCGTGAAATACGTACCAGGCCTGGACAGTTGTTCAGCAGGTCGGATATTATTCGTACCATCAGGGAGCTGGGGACATTACGTTACTTTAATCCTGAAACCATTACTCCGGATGTGGTTCCGGATCCCGTAACAGGAACTGTGGATATTGTATATTCTGTAGAGGAGACCTCAGCTGATCAGATTGAGTTGTCTGGTGGATGGGGGTATGGCAGGATCATTGGTACCCTGGGTGTTTCATTCAATAATTTTTCTTTGAGGAATTTTTTCAAAAAGAATGCATGGCGACCAATACCTTCAGGGGATGGACAAAAGCTCAGCCTGAGGGTCCAATCATATGGTAAAGGGTATATTAGTTACAGTGTGTCGTTTACCGAACCGTGGCTTGGAGGCAGAAAACCAAATGCTTTTAGTGTTTCATATTATTATTCCTTATATAATAATGGCCTTTCCCGCAGCAATCCAAATTATGCTGCGTTCAAAATTAACGGGTTGTCTTTTGGACTTGGAAAACGGTTAAGATGGCCCGATGACTTCTTTACACTTTATCAGGGAATTAATTTCCAAAGGTATGAACTGAAAAACTGGACACAACTTATTGTTGGCGGAACAGGAACCGGTTTTTACAACAACATAAACTATAATATTGTCTTGGGGAGAAACTCCATAACACCAAATCCATTATATCCAAGGGGTGGTTCTGACATATCGGTGTCGTTAGAGGTTACGCCTCCTTATTCATGGTTTTCTGAAAAAGATTACTCAGATATGACACCCAATGAAAAGTACAAATGGATAGAATATCACAAATGGAAAATTAAAGCTTCTTTCTTTACGGAGATTGCAGAGAAACTGGTTTTACATTCAAGGGTTAAGTTCGGATTTCTTGGAACCTATACCAGGAGTATTGGGGTTACACCCTTTGAAAGATTCTATCTTGGAGGAGATGGTTTAACAGGGTATAATCAATTGGATGGACGCGAAATAATTGGAATGAGAGGTTATGACAGTCCGGGCCTGATCAGTCCCGACCGTATCGAAAACAATGATGTTGGTGGTACGGCATATGCTAAATATACTTTGGAGCTGCGATACCCGCTGTCATTAAATCCTACAGCCACCATATATGTTATGGGTTTCCTGGAAGCAGGTAATAACTGGTTGCATTTTAAAGACTTTAATCCATTTGAAGTATACAGATCAGCTGGATTTGGTGTGAGGATATTCCTGCCGATGTTCGGAGAATTGGGTCTTGACTGGGGTTATGGATTTGACCAGCCAACCAATCTTGGTGTTAAAGCAGGTGGTAACTTCCATTTTTCAATTAACCAGTCCATCGATTAAAACTGGCAGGCTTTTTGCTTTTACATTTTTTAGAATCTTTAATCTTTCAAATATGAAAAAGACAGTTGTATTAATACTTGCGCTGCTCACAGGAGCAACTTTGTTTGCTCAGAAATATGCCTATGTTGATAGTGAATATATTCTGGCCAATATTCCGGAGTATTCAGACGCCCAGGATATCCTGGATGAATTTGCTGTAAAATGGCAACGGGAAATTGAAGAAAAGTTTGCAGAGGTTGATAAGCTTTACAAGGCTTATCAGGCGGAAGCCGTTCTCTTGCCCGAGGATATGAAAAAGCAGAGAGAGGATGAAATCATCCAAAAGGAGAAAGAAGCAAAAGAATTACAAAAACAAAGGTTTGGCAGAGATGGTGACTTGTTTAAAAAGCGCCAGGAATTGGTTCAACCCATTCAGGAAAAAATATATAATGCCATTGAGACCGTTGCTGAGGTAAACAATTATTCATTTGTATTTGATAAAGCAGGAAGCTTATCAATATTATATGCCAAAGACCGTTATGATATCAGCGATGACATCCTTGATGAGGTCAGCAGTGTGATGCAAACAGTCAGAAGGGAAGACAGGGTAAAGCCTTCGCAATCCGTTACTACTTCAGGCGAGACCAGGGATAATAGCCAGGGGGTAAATAAAATGATCAATAAGTTGAAAGATCAGTAAATCAAATGGTCAGATAATTCTTGTTTGTTGCCATCAAATTGATTGAATTTTTGTGTTCAATCGATTATTTGTATAAATTTGCCGTGGTTATTTTAATTGTAAATAATAATTAATCAACATGAAAAGGATTTTTGCCATTATTATTAGTGCTTCATTAATAGCATTATCTCCGGTAGTTTTTGGACAAGCAAATCTAAAAATTGGATACATTGATTCCAATGAGTTGCTTGAACTTATGCCTGAGAAGGATTCTGTTGAGGCCAGGCTTATGGAATACCAGGCTTCACTTGAAGATCAGATAGCGAATATGCTGACTGAATATCAAACCAAGGTGCAGAATTACCGCGACAATGTGGCCACCATGTCAGATATCATTAAACAGACGAAAGAAAAGGAAATTACTGATCTTGAAACGCGTATACAACAGTTTCAGCAAACAGCTGAAATGGATTTTCAAAATAAGCAGGGAGAATTATACAATCCGCTTTTTGAAAAAGCAAGAAGAGCGATAAAAGAAGTGGCACAGGAACAGGGTTTTACCTATGTATTTGACATAAGTATGGGTACGGTACTTTACTATGAAAGTGGTACCAATGTCTTACCATTTGTTAAAAAGAAAATGAACCTCTAAGAGATTACAGGCCCCTGAATGGGGCCTTTTTTTATTTGTACCAGGATGCGTACATGTTATAGCTATTGGCAATCCTTTGTATCTCTCCCTCGGATAATTCTTTATTGATCGTTTTTATTTTTTTTGCGGGTACTCCGGCATAAACACTTCCTGATTCCACCTTTGTTCCTTTGGTTACCAGAGCTCCCGCTGCTATGATAGAATTGTTTTCAATGATGGCATCATCCATGATAATGGCACCCATACCTATCAGAACATTGTCGTGAATGGTGCACCCATGAACAATGGCATTATGGGCTATGGAAACATAATTCCCAATGTTGACCGGTGCTTTTTTATAAGTGCAATGGACTACGACACCATCCTGGATATTTACATGATGGCCTATGCGGATATAATGTACATCACCTCTGACGACGGCATTGAACCAAATACTGCAATGGTCTCCCATGATAACATCTCCAACAATGGTAGCGTTGTCGGCCAGGAAACATCCTTTTCCCAGTTCAGGAACCTTACCGTTGACTTCTTTTATTAATGCCATAATTAATATTTATCCGGATCATAGCTTGTAACCTTACTTTCATAATCTCTGGGATAATCCAGGGAATAATGCAACCCCCTGCTTTCTTTCCTTTGTGTGGCCATCTTAATGATAAGATAAGCAACATTGATCAGATTTCTTAATTCACAGATTTCTTCTGTCAGAACAGACTTTCCATATAGCTCTTCTGTTTCACGATAAAGGGTTTCCAGTCTGTCCAGCGCCCTTTTCAATCGCAGGTTTGATCTTACTATGCCAACATATGATGCCATCAGGGATTGCAACTCTTTTAACGATTGAGTGATCAGGATCATTTCTTCATTGAAGACAGTTCCTTCTGCATCCCAATCCGGGATTTCATGCCTGATTTTAGTATCTTTTATTTTTTCAATGGCATTCATAGCTGCCCTATGTGAGAATACTGCGGATTCAAGCAATGAGTTGGATGCAAGCCTGTTGGCTCCATGTAAACCAGTTGAAGCACATTCGCCGGATGCATAAAGGTTATGAATGGAAGTACATCCGTGTTTGTCTGTTTTTATACCTCCGCAAATATAATGTGCCGCCGGCACAACGGGGATCATGTCTTTTGTGATGTCAATCCCGATGCTGAGGCATTTTGCATATATTCTTGGGAAATGTTTGATCAGCTCATTCTTGTCGAGGTGCGTACAGTCAAGATGCACATATTCGTCACCAGAAAGCTTCATCTCATTATCAATGGAGCGGGCAACGATATCCCTCGGGGCAAGGGAGCCTCGCTTATCATACTTCTTCATAAACTCCCTGCCATTGACTGTTTTCAGGATGGCTCCAAAACCGCGCATTGCTTCCGTTATCAAAAATGATGGTTTTTCATTGGGATTGTAAAGAGAAGTTGGATGAAACTGAATAAATTCCATGTTTTCAACACTAGCTTTTGCCCGGTGTGCCATGGCAATGCCATCACCTGTGGCAATATGCGGATTGGTAGTTGTATTGTAAACATTTCCTGCTCCGCCTGTTGCAATTAAAGTCGTTTTAGCCAGGATCGTATGTATCTCATTTGTTTTCGGATCAAGAACATAAGCCCCATAACATTGAATGTCTGGCGTTCTGCTGTTTATCTCCATTCCCAGATGGTGCTGTGTGAGAATATCAATGCCAAAATGATTTTCCCAAAACTCAATGTTGGGGTGATTTAAAGTTTTGTCCAATAAAGCCCTTTCTATCTCCAGGCCGGTGCTGTCTTTGTGGTGAAGAACCCGGTGCTCGGAATGTCCTCCTTCTCTGGCCAAATCATATTTCCCCGATCTCTTTTTATCAAAGTTGGTGCCCCATTCAATAAGTTCTTTTACCCGGTCGGTTGATTCCGTTATTGTGATCCTGACAATTTCTTTATCATTTAGATCATCTCCTGCCATTATTGTATCTCTGATATGCTTTTCATATGTATCCGGAGTATACATGACAGCAGCAATGCCTCCCTGGGCATACTTGGTCGCTGTTTCTTCAGCTTTTGCCTTTGTTACAATAATTACAGAACCGTACTTTGCTACCTTTAATGCATAACTAAGTCCCGCAATCCCTGAACCAAGTACAAGAAAGTCGACGTTTTTTCGCATTATGAATCAAACTCTAAGTTTATAATCCAAGTAAGTTTTGAACAGGGTCTTTGCCACTAAATAACATCTTAACCGGGTTTTCCAGCATTTCTTTTATTTTTACCAGGAACCCAACCGAATCTTTTCCATCTATGATCCGGTGGTCATAAGATAATGCAACATACATAACAGGGTGTATCTCTACTTTCCCATCTACAGCAATTGGCCTTTCAACAATATTGTGCATTCCCAGGATGGCACTTTGCGGAGGATTGATGATGGGAGTGGATAACATCGAGCCAAATACTCCACCATTTGTTATGGTAAAAGTACCGCCTTTCATTTCATCCAATGTAATCTTGTTGTCCCTGGCTTTTACTGCAAGTTCCTTGATCTTGAGTTCAATTTCTGAAAAACTCATGTCTTCAGCGTTTCGCAGTACAGGGACCATCAGGCCTTTCGGAGTGCTGACAGCAATACCTATATCAGCATATTTATGATAAAGGATTTCTTTCCCATCTAGCATGGCATTGACAGAAGGAAATAATTGCAATGCTTCGGCTGCTGCCTTAGTGAAAAAGGACATAAACCCCAGGGAAACTTCATATTTTTCTTTGAAAACTTCTTTATATCGCTTGCGTATGTCCATAACCGGTGTCATGTTGATCTCATTAAAAGTGGTCAACATGGCGGTTTCATTTTTTACCCCAACCAACCTTTCTGCAATCTTTAGCCTGAGTGTTGACAGTTTCTGGCTTTCAGTTCCCCTGGATTTACCTGTAATGTCAGTCCCTTTTAGGGTTGGCCCGGAATTACCTTTATCCTTTTTTTCCAGGAAAAACTCTATGTCCTTTTTTGAAAACCTGATGCGTTTAAAGAAATCCACTAAATCTTCTTCAGAGATAAGTTTTTCATTCATCAACTTTTTTGCTACAGGTGATATATTAAGTGTGGATGGTTCATTTTTAGATTCAGTTTCTTCTTTGGCTTTTCCCGGATCCGTTGAAACTGGGGTTTCCTTGGTTTTTTCCTCTTTCTCTGGCCCCTTCTCAGGCTTTTTTCTTTCTTCTTTAACTTCAATGGTAGCTATTACACTACCTACTTCTATTGAGTTTCCTTCTTCTACCAGGATTTTAATAATGCCATTATCTTCAGCATTGATAGTCAGGGTGGCTTTGTCTGAGTCAATTTCAGCAATCTCCTGGTCTTTGTCTACAAAATCTCCACTCTTTACAAGCCAGCTGGCAAGTTGAACTTCAGAAATGGATTCTCCCGGACTTGGTACCTTTACTTCTAAGGTCATTTTTATTATTATTTGAGCTGTTTAACGGCAGAAACTGATGATGTTTCTATTTTATTGTCTTTTGATTTCTCTAATTCCTTTTCAAATGACTTCCAGCGGTTTCCAATACATATCATTTTGCAAACTTCTTTCACCTTCGGACAATTACATTCCCCAAATGCTTTTTCAATGATTTTTCTTTGCCGGATCTTATGAAACTCGCTGGATCCTGTTGCTGTACTTCCACTGGCAGGCCTTGCTACAACAGTTAAGTTCAGGTCGCTATGATTAGAACTAATAAATGGCCATGCACCCATATTGATGGGTTCTTCCTGTACCCACAGCCATTCCGGGGAATTAGTGTATTTTTTCTTTAATTCTTGTATTTGTTTTTCAGGAAAGGGATACAATTGCTCTATACGAATGATGGCTGTGTCTTCTCTCTCAATGCCTTCTTTTTCCTCAAGAAGCTCATAATATAATTTTCCTGAGCATAACAGGATACGATTTATTTTATCCGGCCTGGCCGTTGGATCATCTATTATTACCTGGAATGAACCTTCAGTAAAGTCACTTTTATGGGACAAACACCTGGGGTGCCGCAAAAGGCTTTTTGGAGTGAAAATGATCAGGGGCTTCCTGAAAGAGCGTTTTAACTGCCTTCTCAGAACATGGAAAAAATTGGCAGGCGTTGTACAATTGACAACCTGGATGTTGTTCTCTGCACATAAATTCAGAAACCTTTCAATCCTTCCGCTTGAATGTTCCGGTCCTTGCCCTTCGTAACCGTGAGGTAAAAATAAAACAAGGTCGTTCATCACATTCCATTTATCTTCTGCACTGCTAAGAAATTGATCAATAATGATCTGACCACCGTTAAAGAAATCGCCAAATTGTGCCTCCCAAATTGTCAGGGTGTAGGGTGATGCAAGGGAATAACCATATTCAAATCCGAGGACTGCATATTCCGAAAGTGGAGAATTGTATATTTCAAACCTTGCCTGGTTCTTACTCAAATTGTTTAAAGGGATAAGTTCTTTTTCGGAGTCTTCAATCTTGAGCACTGCATGCCGGTGGGAGAATGTACCCCTGACGGAATCCTGTCCGCTGACCCTGACATTTACACCTTCATTTAACAGACTTCCGTATGCGACCAACTCAGCCATGGCCCAATCAAGCTTTCCTTGTTCGTTGAAACGCTTCCAGCGCTCATCCTGAAGTCTTTGTAATTTTCTGAATATTTTAACATCAGACGGAGTTTTTGTTATTATCCTGGCAAGATGTGATAAAGTTTTTTCGTTAATGGCTGTATTGCTTATTAATTCAAAGTCTCCGCCAGATGCTTTTTGAATGTCTTTCCAGATATCATCCAGAAACGACTTGATGTGTGCTTTGTTTATCTCTTTAGACGCTGTGTAACTTTTTTCCAGTGTTGCATTAATAGATTTTTGAACATCTTCGGCATCTGTTTTAGTGATTGCGCCTTCTTCAATGAGTTTTTGTTTGTATAACTCGAGTGGGTTTGGATGATTTGAAATGATCTTGTATAGAATGGGTTGCGTGAATCTTGGTTCATCACCTTCATTATGGCCGTATTTCCTGTAGCAGAGTAAATCAATAAAGACATCTTTGTGGAATTTTTGCCTGAATTCCATGGCCAGTTGGATGGTATAAACAACTGCTTCCGGATCATCTCCGTTTACATGGAATACAGGAGACAGGGTTGTTTTTGCAACATCCGTGCAGTAAGTGCTTGACCGTGCTTCAAGATAGTTTGTGGTAAACCCAATCTGGTTGTTGATTACCACATGGATGGTGCCTCCTGTTTTATAACCGGGAAGTTCCGACATTTGGAGCAATTCATAAACAACTCCCTGTCCTGCAATGGATGCATCACCATGGATGAGAATGGGAGCAAGTTTTTTGTAATCTCCTTTGTAAGATGAGTCTGTTTTGGCTCTGGAGATGCCTTCTACAACAGGATCTACGGCTTCGAGGTGACTGGGGTTGGGTGAAAGGGTGAGACGGAGTTGTTTCCCGGATAATGTCTTTGTATCAGAGGTATAGCCAAGGTGGTATTTTACATCTCCGAGAAGAGATTCATCGTCATAAGCACTTCCTTCAAATTCATGAAATATTTGCTTGTAAGGTTTTCCCAGGATATTGGCAAGAACATTTAGTCGCCCTCTGTGGGCCATTCCAATAATAAATTCTTTGATGCCCAGCTCCGATCCTGTCTCTATAATGGCATTCAGAGCAGGAATTAGTGACTCTGCACCCTCAAGAGAAAAACGCTTTTGTCCGGGGAACCGTTTATGGATGAATTTTTCGAACAATACTCCTTCACTAATTTTTTGCAGGATCTGTTTCTTTGTCTTTGAAGAAAATGTGGGTGTATTCCTGGAGGATTCCATTTTTTGCTGAAGCCAGCCAGCAATTTCCGGCTGTCGTATATATCTGAATTCCGCCCCTACCGATTGGCAATATGTTTGTTGCAGGTGATCAATAATATCCCTTAGTGTTGAAGGCCCCAAACCGATCTCATCACCTGCCTGGAAAGTTTTGTCAAGGTCAGCATCTGATAAATCATAATTTCCCAGATCAAGCGTTGGGGAATATTTCCGGCGTGTTCTAACCGGATTGGTTTTTGTGAATAAATGACCCCTTTGGCGGTAACCATTGATAAGGTTTATCACTTTAAATTCGTCCGGCACCAGGGTGTCTGAACTTACTGGATCGGAATAATCCTTCCGTGCAAATTCAAATCCCTCAAAAAAAGATCTCCAACTTTCATCAACTGAAGATGGATCTTTTAAATAATCCTGATAATAGCTTTCAATTATTGCTGGCTCAGTATTATTTAGAAATGAAAAATTTATCCATATTGTTTTTATACCAGAAAATTGCATTACAAAAGTATAAATTAAATTAAGGGTGGGAATTGTTCAATATGGAACAAATAAAAGTCCGCTTTTCAGGCGGACTTTTTGATTATTTTAATAACCAGCAAGGTTAAATATGTTAAGCTGGTTCAATAGCGTCAACAGGAACACATCGGCACAGAACCGCAGTCTGTGCAGATATCAGGATCAATTACATAAATGTCCTTCAGAGATAGCTTCTACCGGGCATTCATCGATACATGTGCCACATGCTGTGCAATCATCTGTGATTTGTAAGCCATGACGAAATGATTTTTAATGTTAATGATTTAATCTTTACTTATCCTATCGATGCAAAATATGTTGTATATTCTTTAGAATGTCTAAAAATCAAGAAGAAGATTTTAATTTAGAGCTATTTTAAATTAAAGAACAGGATAGGGTAAAGCATCTTCATTAAAGGTATTAGATGATACTAATATTAATTTTTTGTTAATTTAATTATTTCTTTCAGAAATAAAACTTATAACTTTGCCCAATATTTCTAAATTTTGCGCAATGTCAAAAATCAAACCTAAAGTCATCGAAGTTGATGAGATTGTAGTAAAGTTTGCCGGCGATTCCGGTGATGGCATGCAGTTGAGTGGATCTCAGTTTTCTGATACTACAGCATTTACGGGTAATGACTTATCTACTTTTCCGGACTTCCCTTCGGAAATCAGAGCCCCCCAGGGAACTATTGCAGGTGTATCTGGCTTCCAGATTCATATTGGACACAAGGAGGTTACGACCCCCGGTGACCAGGCAGATGTGCTTGTAGCCCTGAATCCTGCAGCACTAAAAGCAAATATTGCATGGGTAAAACCTGGTGCTACAATCATTGTTGATATTGATTACTTTGACAACAAAGGGTATAAAAAAGCCGGTTTTGTCGAGGATCCGCTTAACGATGGTTCATTATTAGGATATAATGTTGTAAAGGCTCCGATTACTTCATTGTCAAGAGCTTCGGTGCGCGACCTGGGCCTGGACATCAAATCTGCCGAAAGAACGAGAAATGAATTTGCTCTCGGAATTTTATACTGGTTGTTTAATAAGGATTTGAAATATGGTGAACAGTATATTGACCAACGTTTCAAATCCAAACCTGTGCTTGCAGTTGCCAACAAGAAGGTGCTGAGAGCGGGATATAATTATGCGGAGACTGTTGAGGCTCTGAGGACAACATACCAGATCCATCCGATTGAAAGCAGAACGGGCCGGTTCAGAAATATAACAGGCAATATCGCTGCTGCCTGGGGACTCATTGCTGCATCTGAAAAATCAGGAAGAGATCTGTTCCTGGGATCTTATCCCATTACCCCTGCTTCTGAGATATTACAGGAACTTTCGAAAAGAAAAAGCCTGGGTGTAAAAACATTTCAGGCTGAGGATGAAATCGGAGGAATAAACTCTGCTATTGGAGCTGCTTTTGCAGGCGATCTGGCTGCTACCAGTACCTCTGGCCCTGGCTTGTCACTCAAAGGAGAAGCAATTGGTTTGGCTGTAATGACAGAACTTCCTCTTGTGATCATCAATGTGCAAAGGGCCGGTCCTGCAACAGGATTGCCAACAAAGCCCGAACAATCTGATTTGTTGCAGGCCTTATATGGAAGAAATGGTGAAAGCCCCGTCGTGGTCCTGGCATCAAGCACTCCTGCGAATTGTTTCTTCTATGCATTTCAGGCAGCAAAGATTGCACTGGAGCATATGGTTCCGGTAATAATGTTGTCTGATGGATACCTTGCCAATGGAGCTGAACTCTGGAAAGTACCTGAAATGTCGGAATTGCCGGATATTCATCCACCAATGGTGGAAGATAATGACGAGGATTATCAACCATACGGGAGAAACCCTGAAACTTTAGCCAGGTATTGGGCCCTCCCTGGCCAGGAAGGCTTAAGACACAGAATCGGTGGATTGGAAAAAGAAAATATTACAGGATTGGTTTCTCATGGACCCTTGAATCATGAAAGAATGGTGAAACTCAGGGAAGAAAAGGTGCAACGCGTTGCTAATTACGTTCCTGAATTAGAATTGGTAGGGGAAGATACCGGGGAACTTCTCGTAATTGGCTGGGGAGGTACCTATGGCGCGCTTGTTTCAGCAGTCACTGACTTGCAGGAAGAAGGAAAGAAAATAAGCCTGGCCCAGTTTAATTATATTAAACCATTGCCCAGAAATACAAAGAAGATCCTTGAAAGCTTTAAAAAAATCATCGTTGTTGAGATGAATGCAGGTCAGTTCGCTTTTTACCTGAGAGCTCTTTATCAGGAATTTAATTTTATTCAGTACAATAAAGTGCAGGGAATACCTTTTATGATCTCTGAACTCAAAGAAAAATTTAATCAAATACTGGAGGGTTAATTTATGGAAGACCAAGCAAATCCAAGTAAAGTGGCTGAAAAAGTTACCAAAGCAGATTATAAAGTCGATCAGCCTGTTAAATGGTGTGCAGGTTGTGGTTCATTTGCAATTCTCTCCTCCGTTCAAAGTGCACTTGCAGAAAGTGGTGTCAGAAAGGAAGATGTTGTTTTTGTCAGTGGAATTGGATGTTCCTCAAGATTCCCATACTATATTAATACTTATGGTTTTCATGGACTTCATGGCAGAGCAGCAGTTATTGCCTCAGGAATGAAAGTGGCGAATCCAAATCTGGATATTTGGCATATTACCGGTGATGGAGACAGTATGGCCATTGGTGGTAATCATTTTATACATCTGGTTAGAAGAAATATTGATATCAATGTTCTGTTGTTCAATAATAAGATATATGGCCTGACCAAGGGACAATATTCTCCGACAACTCCGAGAGGCAGTGTTACAAAGACTTCGCCGGATGGGACTATAGAGAATCCATTTAAACCCGGTGAATTGACAATGGGTGCCCAGGGAACATTCTTTGCCAGGGTTGTGGACACAGAGCCCAAAAGGATGAAAGAAGTTTTTCTTGCTGCCTCAAAGCACAAGGGAGCGTCGGTTGTGGAAATCCTTCAGAATTGCGTTATTTTTAATAACAGGATCCATTCAGAAATTACCGGTAAAGATGTGAGGGATGATCACCAGATATTCCTGAAACATGGAAAACCAATGATATTTGGTAAAAACCATGATAAGGGATTGGTCCTTGAGAAATCCAGATTGGAAGTCGTTACAATTGGCGAAAATGGTATTACTGAAAAGGATATACTGGTACATGATGCTCATAATCCTGATGATACAACCCATTATATGCTCGTACGTATGACTTTGCCGGAATATCCTGTTGCAACAGGTATTATCAGGTCAGTAAGTGATACAACATATGATAAAGCCCTTCAAGATCAAGTTAAAGAGGCAAAAGAAAACTCCAAGATTAAATGCATGGATGATCTGCTGAGGCAGAATAGTTGGATTGTTAAGTAATTACAAACTTATATCATAAAAGCCGGCCCTGATCTTATTCCTGGCCGGCTTTTATTTTTTCTGCTATTTCCTTGATGTATGGAAAAGCCTTTATTATCCGGGTACCATACCATGAAAACATTTCCCCGTCTACCAGAAGAATTTTCTTCCGCCCAAATCTTTTTTTTACCTCCTCGAAATGTTTCTTCGAAAAGGGAAATGGTTCTGAAGATAAGAGGATGTAGTCGGTATTGATATTGTTGCCATTATGAATAACCGGATAAGCCGCCCGGGATGCAGATACGGAGTTTATTATGCCATTGCTCTGCATCATATCGGATATGAATGTATCATTGCCTGCTGCCATCCATGGGTCTTTCCATATGAGATATAATGCTTTGGCATCAGTATGGATCTTTGTTGCTTTGGCTAGTTGTATTTGTATTTTTGAAACGTTTCCTGAAGCTTCTTTTGATTTGCCAGTCAAAATTCCAATGCTTTTTATCATTTTGATTGCGTCAGATACACTCTTGACATCGAATGTGCACACTGAAAAGCTTTTCCTGAGGTACATTACATCATCTTTCGAGTTCTCTTCTTTAGATGCGATGATCAGGTCGGGGGCAAGAGAATGAATTAGTTGAAGATCGACTTTTTTTGGGCCACCGACTTTTATTACCCGGGAGACTTTATCATAAGGATGGATACAAAATGATGTCAGACCGGCAATTTCATTTTCGAGCCCCAGATCAAAAAGCGTTTCTGTGATCGAAGGACATAGGGATATTATTTTTGAAGGGTATTCATTTAATTGGATCTGGTGGCCTGTATCATCCTGGAAAAGCATTATTACCTGGTTCTCAAAGTTATAATTTAATTACTTTTGTCTTGATGTTGAGGCAATTTAAGGAATTTATCACTACAAAAGGATTATTAGCCCCACAAAACCGTGTTTTAATTGCTGTTAGTGGAGGTATAGATTCTATGGTGATGCTTGATCTTTTTGAACGATCGGATTATCCGGTTGGTATAGCCCATTGTAATTTTAAGCTTAGGGGAGATGAATCAGATATGGATGCGGATTTCGTTCAAGGAATCGCTTCTGAACGAAATATCTCCTTTTATTATACATCTTTTGACACTATTCAATATGCCCGGGATAAAGGCTTATCGATCCAGATGGCGGCCAGGGAACTCAGGTATGGCTGGTTTGAAGAAATAAGAAAAACAGAGGGTTTTGATCTTATCTCTACCGGGCATAATCTGGATGATAATGTTGAGACTTTTTTTGTTAATCTTTTACGTGGTACGGGATTGGCTGGTTTAACAGGAATCCCTGTTAAATCAGGTAAGGTTATCCGGCCCATTTTATTTGCTACAAGAAATGACATTGAAGAATATGCAAAAGATATGAATATCCGGTTCCGAACAGATAGTTCAAACAATGAAACCAAATATCTCAGGAATAAAATCCGGCATGAAATTGTTCCATTATTAAATTCCTTGCAAAATGATTTTAATGTATTGATGGATAATACAATGCAACGACTTGATCAAATAAATGGGTTGTATATAGACTATATTAATTTGTTGCGGAACGATCTTCTTAAGAATAAAGGAGAGCGATTTTTAGTCAGCATTTCGTCAATTAAAAATCTGAAATATCCTGAGACTGTTTTATTCGAATTGTTGAAGCCATTTGGGATTAATACAGGCATGTTAGGAGATTTGCTTTATGTTGTAAATCATGGTATTTCAGGCAAACAGTTAGAAACCGAAACCCATATTCTTACCCGCGACCGGGATTTCTTACTAATTGATCCCAAAGCGCATTCAATGAAAAAGCAATTTATTATTACACGCTGTAAACCTGAAATAATCGAACCGGTTCATCTGGAATTTAAAGTCATGAAGATGGATGCATGTGAAATAAATGATAATCCCAATATGGCTTATCTGGATCATGATAAGATTGAATTTCCGTTAAAGCTCAGAAAATGGCAGAAGGGAGATGTTTTTTATCCATTGGGTATGAAAAATTCAAAGAAACTCAGCGATTTTTTTATTGACCAAAAAGTATCCTTACCTGATAAAGAAAAAGCCTGGCTGTTGTGTTCTGGCAATGATATTGTTTGGGTAGTGGGATACAGGATCGATGATAGGTTTAAAGTCACTGGCAGCACCAAAAAGGTTTTTGTCGTCCGGTTTGATTAATGCCATTTGATATAGCATATTCCCTCAGGGTTTTTATTTTGCCATGATTTCTTCAAAAGGAATATTCTTAACTTTGCAATTCTATAAATGTAAATCTTTAGATATGTATAGTTCGATAAAATCATTCAGGCTTGTATCACTTGCTATATTGCTATCAACGTTTTTCATTTCTTTTTCGACTGTCGCACAGATATTTGAACCGGTTAAATGGTCATTCGAAAAGAAGACGCTGAATGATGAAGAAGCTGAATTAATATTTAAGGCAACCATAGAAGACACATGGCATCTTTATTCACAGGACATACCCATGAGTCCGCCTGCCACTACTTTTACTTTTGAAGAAAATGATGGTTATGAGCGTATTGGAGAGGTAAAGGAATCAGAATCAGTGATGGAGTATGATCCGAATTTTGAAATGGAGCTGAAATACTTTTCTCATGAAGCCATTTTTACACAGCGGATTAAGATACTGAATGATAACCCTGTTACAGTCAGAGGCTATATCGAATACATGAGTTGTGATGATACCCGTTGTCTTCCCCCAACCGACGAAGAATTTGCATTTTCCTTCAATGGAGGGGAAAGCGTTGAACTTTCAGAAGCAGATCAGGATGAATCCCAGCCCATGTTTGAAACAGGGACCATTGGTGTATCAGATGATATTGAACCTGCCGGGGAAGGTGAGCAGCTAAAGGAAGCTGGTAAACCAAAGGTTATCACAAAATCTATGTGGGATGTGATTTTGGAAGCCATAATATGGGGTTTCGTGGCATTGCTGACACCTTGTGTGTTCCCAATGGTCCCGATGACCATATCCTTCTTCATGAAGGGTGGAGAAAACAAAAAGAAGGGCAGGTTTCAGGCATCAGTTTATGGCATCTCGATTGTTTTACTGTATACATTACCTATTGCTGTAATTATCCTGATTACTTATTTTGTTGGAGGAAGAAGTGTTACCGCAGATATCTTTAACTGGCTGAGTACGCATTGGTTGCCGAATATCCTGTTTTTCCTGATCTTTATGTTTTTTGCAGCATCTTTTCTTGGAATGTTTGAAATTGTATTGCCAAGCTGGATGATCAGTAAAGCAGATTCCAAAGCTGACAGGGGAGGTATAGTTGGTGCATTCTTTATGGCAGTGACACTGGTATTGGTTTCATTTTCATGTACAGGTCCGTTGGTAGGAACAGTCCTTGTTAAATCGGCTCAGGGAGAAATATTTGAGCCAATTTTTGCCATGCTTGCTTTTTCAATTGCCTTTGCACTTCCATTTACTCTGTTTGCATTTTTCCCATCATGGCTGCAGAATCTTCCAAAGTCAGGCGGATGGCTCAATTCTGTGAAAGTAGTACTTGGTTTTATTGAGATTGCTCTTGGATTAAAATTCCTGAGCGTGGCGGATCAAACTTATCACTGGGGTATTTTAGACAGGGAAGTTTATCTTGCCATCTGGATTGTAGTGTTTACCCTTATGGGATTTTATTTGCTTGGGAAACTTAAATTTGCCCATGACAGTGATCTGCCTTTTATCAGGGTGCCAAGGCTAATGCTGGCCATTATAACATTCGCATTCGTGATTTATCTTATCCCGGGAATGTGGGGCGCACCTCTAAAGGCACTGTCAGGATACCTGCCTCCGATGCATTCGCATGATTTCGACTTCAATGCAATAGTGCGAACCAATGTGGCTTTATCATCTCCCGGTGCTAGCGATGAAAAGTCCATCTGTGATAAACCAAAATATGGTGAATTTCTTCATCTTCCTCATGGATTGAAAGGGTATTTTGATTATCAGCAGGGACTTGAATGTGCCAAAGCATTAGATAAACCAATATTTATAGACTTTACAGGGCATGGTTGTGTAAATTGCCGGGAAATGGAAGCCAATGTTTGGTCTGACCCTGAAGTGCTTAGAAGGCTTAAAGAAGACTTTATTATCATTGCATTATATGTGGATGATAAAACTGTCCTTCCTGAAGGGCAATGGGTTGTTTCCGAATACGATGGTAAAACAAAGAAAAGCATTGGTAAAATCAATGCAGATTTCCAGATATCCCAATTCGGCACCAATGCCCAGCCTTATTATGTACTCCTCGACCATGAAGGGGAATTGCTTGTTCCTTACAAAGCCTATGATCTGGATGTGGATGATTTTGTTGAATTCCTGGACAAGGGTGTGGCTGAATTCGAAAAAAGATAATACACCATAGCTTCTCAGGATGGTTTCCCTCCTGAGCAATATTGGACAGGATACATTGTGGTTCATAGCTCAGCTGGATCCTTCTGATGATGTTCAAATCCAACCGGCCTTTCTTTTTACTTCATCATTTCCGTGAAATATCTGTAAAAATGCGGAATGGTTGATATTCCATTGTAAAACTGTTCAAGTGGATAGTTTTCATTTGGTGAGTGTATGGCATCGGCTTCAAGGCCAAAGCCCATCAAAATACTTTTTATACCAAGCTTTTCTTCGAAAGCACTTATAATGGGTATACTTCCTCCGCTTCTGACAGGTACAGGAATTTTGCCATATACTTCCTCAAAAGCTTTTTCTGCAGCTTTATATGCTTTCATATCGGTTGGTGACACATAAGCTTGTCCGCCATGAAGGGCTTTAACGCTGACTTTTACACATGGTGGTGCAATGTTTTTGAAGTGATCTTCGAAGAGCTTACTGATCTTTTCATTGTCCTGGTATGGTACCAGCCGCATGGATATCTTAGCATGGGCTTTACTTGGAATAACAGTTTTTGCTCCTTCTCCTGTATAACCGCCCCATATCCCGTTTACATCCAGGGATGGACGAATTCCGGTTCTTTCCATGGTCGAATATCCTTTTTCACCCCATACCTCGGCAATGTCTATGGCTTTTTTATAATCTTCGAGGTTAAATGGTGCCCTGGACATATTTTTTCGTTCTTCTTCGCTAACTATGAGGACATCATCATAAAAGCCCGGAATGGTGATATGATTGTTTTCATCTGTAAGTGAAGCAATCATCTTGGCAAGAATGTTAATGGGGTTGGCTACAGCGCCACCGAATAGTCCTGAGTGAAGATCTCTGTTCGGGCCTGTTACCTCAACTTCCATGTAACTTAATCCACGCAATCCTGTAGTGATGGATGGAGTGTCAGGAGCCAACATCGAAGTGTCAGAAACAAGAATAATATCGGCACTTAACATTTCTTTATGGTCTTCACAAAACTTACCGAGATTTACTGAGCCAACTTCTTCTTCTCCTTCGATCATGAATTTCACGTTACATGGGAGGGTATCTGTATTTACCATCAACTCGAAAGCTTTTGCATGCATGAATGCCTGGCCCTTATCATCATCGGCACCGCGTGCCCATATCTTACCATCCTTAATGACCGGTTCAAATGGTTTTGTTTTCCATAATTCTACGGGGTCAACGGGCATTACATCATAGTGTCCGTAAACCAACACCGTTGGCAGCGAAGAATCAATAAGTTTCTCTCCATATACAACAGGATTCCCGGGAGTAGGAAATATCTCTGCTTTGTCTGCACCGGCTTTTATTATGGATGCTTTCCAATATTCAGCTGCCTTCAGCATGTCGTCCTTACGGGCTGATTCTGAACTAATGGAAGGAATTCTGATTAATTCAAAAAGTTCTTCTAAAAATCTCTCTTTATGTTCTTCTACATACTTCTTAATATGTTCCATTTGCATTAATTTAATTTATTGATTTGTAATTTTTTTAGAATGTCAAAAATAACAATTCTTTGATAAATGTTTTTTATCTATCAAATTTATATTTTTGCACTGTCTGAAATATTAACAAAATGGAAAAGATTAGGGTTGCGATTAATGGTTTTGGAAGAATAGGAAGAATTACATCAAGGTACATGATCTCCAGGAATAATATGGAGATTGTTGCGGTTAATGACCTTACTGATGCCAAAGTGCTTGCGCATTTGCTAAAGTATGATTCTGTTCACGGCAGATTCCCGGGTAAGGTTGAATATGATGCGGATCACCTGATTATTGATGAAAAAAGGATCAAAGTTCTTTGTGAAGAGGATCCTGGCCTGTTGCCATGGAAGGATTTGGGAATTGATGTAGTTATTGAATCTACCGGTAATTTTGTAAAAAAGGAAGAAGCCATCAGGCATGTATCTGAAGCAGGTGCCCGAAAAGTTGTTATTTCCGCGCCAGCGAAAGGTGAGAGTGATGGTGTTCCTTATATAGTATTGGGTGTAAACGATCACCTGATCGATAAGCGTGATGTGATCATATCAAATTCTTCCTGTACAACCAATAATGTTGCGCCCCTGATTATGATCCTTGACCGCTTGTGGGGTGTGGAAAAAGGTTTTATTACCACAGTACACTCATACACCAAAGATCAGAATCTGCTGGATGCTCCTCATAATGACCTTCGCCGTGCCAGAGCTGCCGCATATTCAATTGTGCCGACAACTACAGGTGCCGCAAAAGCCTCTACCAGGATTTTTCCTCACCTGAAAAACAATCTTGGAGGAGCAGGTATCCGCGTGCCTGTACCGGATGCTTCTTTAACGGATCTGACCTGCACACTGAAAACCTGCACAAGTGTAGAGGAGATCAACAATGCTTTTAAGGAGGCTTCTGAAAACTCACTTAAAGGAATCCTTGAATATACAGAAGATCCGATTGTTTCTGTTGATGTTATTGGAAATACACATTCTGCTGTATTTGATGCCGGATTAACTGCAGTTCTTGGTGAGAAAAATAAGCTGGTTAAGGTTGTGGCGTGGTATGATAACGAAGTTGGATATGCCAATCGGTTGATTGAATTGATAGAGAAGTTTGTCTAAGAATTTTTATAATCCCTGAGCTTTACGGAATCTCCTGAGAATTCAGCAAAAGTATAGTTTGTTATCCAGTCTCCCAGTATGATCAGGTTGGATTTATCTGATATTGCTGTGTTTACAGGCAGGTGCCTGTGTCCAAAAATGAAATAATTGTACTCAAAACCTTTATTGATCATGCTTTCTGTATATTGATAAAGCATTTCATCTTCCAGGTTTTGTTTTCCATTGTCCTTCCTCCCTTCTTTTGCAATGTTAGCCAATCTGCTTTTGCCCGAAAAGTATAATCCCATGCGTGCTCCCCAATCTGGATGAAGCCAGCGAAAAAGCCATTGACAAAATGGACAGGCAAAGACTTTTTTCAGGAATTTGTATCCGTGGTCTCCCGGCCCCAGCCCATCTCCGTGTGCCAGGTAAAACGATTTGTTGTTATAAATCCTGACTTGTGGGTTCCTGTGCAGTTGAATGCCAATCTCTTTATGCAGATAATCAAATGCCCAAACGTCGTGGTTCCCGCGGAAAAGATGAACAGGTATTCCATTGTCAGTTATTTCTGCCAGTTTACCCAGCAAGCGCACAAAGCCTTTTGGGATGACTGTCCTGTATTCAAACCAAAAATCAAATACATCTCCCATTAAATAAATCTCAAATGCTTGATCTTTTACATAGTCAAGCCAGGACACCAACTTTTTTTCCCGGATAAGGCTTTCGTCATGACTGGGTATGCCCAGATGAAAATCGGAAGCAAAAAATATTTTTTTCCCGGCAGGAAGGTTGATATTCTCTTTTTTCAAGGTATTAATTTTATGCTATTATAATAAAATTTTACCAATTAGTTAAGTGTTCGTAATAATGAAATTTTTTCAGATACGATGTCAAGGTCTTTTCCTTTGAAAATAATTTCACCCTCAGCATTCAACAAATAAAAATAGGGTAATTTATCAGGTATGTTTAGAAAGGTAATCACTGGTGAATTCATTCCCAAAAGATCACTTGCATGGTTCCATTCCAGGCTGTCAATTTTAATGGCTGCTTTCCAGATCTCCGGGTTATTGTCAAAAGATATTGCAAGCACAGGAACTTCAAGTGGATAAAAGGAATCCAGCAAAGCATTCAATCGTCTGTTGGTTTGCCTGCTTTTTGCGTCCCATGCGGCCCAGAAATATATCAGCAAGGGTTTGCCACGGAATTCTTCAATCCTGATGGAATTACCGTTGATGTCTTTCATCTCAAAGCTGGGAATGGTCCTTCCGATGGAAGTATGTCTTTCTGCGAGCTCTCTTTGTGCAATAAATTCATGCATTTCCATTAGGGTCTTGTGATGGTGCTGAAAATGCTTATTATCCTGGTATTTCCTGGCCAGAGACATGTCAACAAGTTCAAATAATTCAATATCTGCTTCGATATCCAGCACCCTGTTGTTCACAAACCGGTAATTCAAAGCTACCAGTGATGCCAGAGAACCAGGGTTTTGCTTTACAAATTCTCTCGTAAACTCTTGCTGATCGATAAATATTTTAGTAAATGATTGTTCAAGAAGCCCTCTGATTATATGAAAATCCGGAGAATTTTTGTTTTTCTCAAAGATGTAATTCAGCGAATCAACTTTTCTCTCATTTTTTATTGTATGCTTAAAATATTCTCTTAATTGTTTTGATCCTTCTGAACCGGTAACTGTATAAGTGCCTTCAATATCATTGGCATTTGCTGATATTTTAATTTTGTCTCCCCGTCCGGAAATAATCGTAAGCATCGAACGGTCGGGGAAAGTCAGATTATAAAAACTTTTTTCGTCAGGTAGCAAGGTGAACTTGAAATGTCCATATTTATCAGATTTTACTGAATCAATTTCAATTGTTTGCTGAGGTTCCATTTCCGATATTACTATCCGGGATTTTTCAAGATTTGAAATGGTGCCTTCGATGGTGGTCTGATCAGGGTTATTATTACAACCCGGGAAAATAATCAGGGTAAATGCAATAAATATCAATGATTTATTAACCTTCTTCATTATAATGACGGATTTGTGTAGGATAAACTCCAATTTATCCTGCAAATTTTGTTTAACGTGATAATTTTTCTTTGCAAAGAAACTAAATTGATAAAAAAATTGTAATTTCATAATCATCCTTAATATAGAACGATTTTTTGATGAAAATCTGGTTAATATTCTTGATACTTTTATTTATCTTCATTTGCAAGCCAATCGCAAAAGCGCTCTGTTGGTTAAGAAACCCAGTAAACCCTTGGGAAAAGCTGCTATCATGAAGGTGATCCCTTTTGTTTTTAAGACATCGAAGCAAAGCGATAAAATTCTGGCGTTCACCACTTATATCAGATTCAGCGATTGTCTTTAACAGCAAAGAGATTGAGCTGAAAAATAAAATGGGTTTTTCGTGAACGTCATTTGATGGGTGTTTTTTCGAGAGATTTTTCGTTATGCGGAGGGGCATATTATTGGATGGTATTAACAGAACCATAAACAAGGAATATCCTATCATACAGGAAAGTACTCTTATTGATAGGCGGGGGACTGCTGGGATTGAGTTTTGCACTGACCCCTTTAAAAAATATGCTAAAAGAATGAAAATGGGGAACCCCTGGATCTTTGTTGTCATGGATTTTCTGAAAACAAAATGAAATCATTGTAAAATGAACGATACAGAAATTTTAATTTTTATTAGGAAAATTGTGAGACTTCTCAACATTGAATCGAAAAGGGTACAGAAAATATGGTATTAGTATTCCTCAACTTCTATGCCTGATTTATTGGCGGAAAATGACAATTTCATGTCTACCCAAAAAAGGCATTATGGAATTTTTAAAATTGAATTCGAGTACTGTTACTGTAAATGTGTCTCGTCTTGAGAAAAAGTGGGGTATGTAGCGCGTTTGCCTAAAATGGGGGATAAACGGGTGAATTATATTGCACTTACACGTTGCCCACAAGTTGTTGATCAGTCACCAGTTATTGCATGACGTCTTAGCCAAACTCAGAGACCCATAAAGTCAGGCAGATCAGATTCCCTCAAGCTATTGATAGAGTGTCTGAGATTGATTATCCAATCCTGCATCTCCAATTTATGACCACAGAGGATCCCCTACAGCCCTGATCGGTAATTTCTGTTGTGTGAACTTATTTTCACTTTGTTGTTTATTAAATGTCAGGTAATTAGATGTTTGAAAGTGCTATTACTTCAGAAAATTATTGTATATTTGTTTCTGTAGAAACTATTTGTTTATAATCAAAGAGTGGGTGGATTTATTCAAAACTTCAAAAATGCAAAACATTGAATAATTTAAAAATTGTTACCACAAAGTTTTTGTTTTAATTGGAAACGATCTTGATTGGCTGAATACGTTATTCATTTGTTTTAATGATCTTTGAATGCCTGGTAATAATTAAAGCTATATGCATTTATTGACTTGATTATTTTTATTGCCTATATCTGCTGATGCTGGGTGTTGGGTTTTATTTTCACTATAAAATAAAAGTGTCGCAAGACTATTAGGGCGGAAGGAATATGGGAAGTTGGCATCGGACTATCTGTTGTGGCTACAGATGTTGGCGGTGGTTTTCCATTGGCTTGGGTGGTTTGGGATTTCTGATAGACTTGGTTTCTGATCCTGGATGCTTTTTTACCGATTGGTTGGGGCATGGTTAAGTGCTGTTTTTTCATTCCCAGGGTCAAAGGAATTCCTGAAAGCACCAATCGCTTTTTCACTTTCCCACAGTTATTTTGAGCATTTTTATGATCACAGGGTTGCTTTTGCTGCTGGAATCATTTCAGCCATTGGTTAATATTTTACGAGCTCTCAATTGTTGGCCGGAGCTAAACCTGCCTCCGCAACCTTCCAGGAACTAAATCTGAATTCTGCCATTATCATCATGGGCCTGGTTGCTGTTGTCTATACCGTTATGGGCGGGCTTAAAGCGGTAATCTATACTGACAGTATTCAGTGGGTGATTAATTGCAGGTTTGGTTTTTGTAGGGATTCCAATGTCCTATAATGCTTTAGGCGGATGGAGTGGTATAACAGAAAACTTGCCCGGGGAGTTTCTGAAACTTAATAATGTCAGATGGCAGGATATTGTAAACTGGGCTCATAACCATCATTCCGATTTGGTTTGTCGGGATGACTTTTGTATCAAAAGGATTTATGCTACCCGATCAGTTAACAAGAGGCAAAAGGCATGGTTTATAGCGGTTTATTTGAGTGGCCGGTGATGGCTTTTATGGGTGTTATCCCGGGATTGTTTTCCAGGGGTAGCGCTTGATCAGATTACTGACGGAAACAGGATTTGAGGATATGTCAGGGACCCCCTGGACCCCGAAATGGGACGCCCCTTCTTTTAAGAAATATATTGCCATTTGGGGCTATGGGGCTGATCCTGGCAGCATATTTTTCGGCCATACTTTCTACAGCCGATTCATGTCTTATGGCTGCTTCAGGAAACATATTGTCAGATATATTCGGTAAGATCCGAAAGTTTGATCATGGCCATAAAAATACACTGGTATATTCAAAAATATTGACACTGGTTGTTGGCATACTTGCTCTGGCTATTGCTATTAAAATGCGGGTTGTTTTGGATTTGATGCTCTATTCATATGCTGTGATGGTTTCAGGATTGTTTATTCCAATCATTGCAGCAATTTTTCTGAAGTTGAGAAACTCAAATGCAGCCTTTTTCTCAATGATCTTTGGCGGGGGTACAACGCTGACACTGATAATTGGTGACTGGCCACTTCCTCTGGGCCTGGATCCAAACATTTTTGGGATTACGGTGTCAGCCATCGTGTTTTTTCTTGTAAATAAATTTATGTTGAACAAAATAAAAACAATTGATTATGAAATTGGAAATGATGACAACTGCTGATGATGTATCTATGTTGTCGAAACTTAAAGTAGTTGATTTTTTATATGATCACCTTGATGAATATGGTGATAAAAAGGAACATATAAAAAAGGCTCTGGATTATGCATTAAGTCCCTACCCAAGTGCAGGTGGCTTCATCATATATTATGAAGAGAAAGGAAATATTGTTGGAGCTGTTGTAATCAATAATACAGGAATGCAGGGATATATTCCTGAGAATATCCTGGTATATATTGCGGTTCACAAGGAATACAGGGGTAAGGGAATTGGTAAGAAACTCATGAAGAAAATCATTGAACTTACGAAGGGTGACATAGCGCTTCATGTTGAAAAAGACAATCCGGCGCGCTTTCTATATGAAAAGGTCGGTTTTGAGAATCCTTATCTGGAAATGCGGTATTATAAAGAAAAAGTAAAAGCGGAATAAATGGATAGGCTGACAAAGTTTCGAAGGTACATTCATTCTAATCCTGATTTATCAGGAAAAGAAGGGCCTACAGCTGAGAGAATACTTTCTGCCGTGAAGGATTTTCCTCCGGGGCGCATCATCCAGAAGGTAGGTGGAGAAGGATTAATGCTTGTTTATGAGGGGAAGGAACCCGGTCCCAATATCATGTTCAGGTGTGAGCTGGATGCATTGCCGATTCAGGAAAAGAATAATATCCCTCATGTTTCTGGCAGGAAGGGCGTGGCTCATCTTTGTGGCCATGATGGACATATGACCATTTTGCTGGGGTTGGCTCAAAAACTTTATAATAATAAAAAAAGGAAAGGTAAAACAATCCTCTTATTCCAACCTGAGGAAGAAACAGGACAGGGAGCAGAAAAGGTGGTTAATGATCCGCAATTCAACAACCAGGCACCCGATTATGCTTTTGCCATTCACAATCTGCCGGGGTTTCCTTTGCATTCCGTTATTTTGTCACCGGAAGGATTCGCTTCAGCTTCCCAGGGAATGGTTATCAGGTTGCACGGTAAAACATCACATGCAGGGGAACCTGATAAGGGAATTAATCCTTCCATGGCAGTTTCTGAGATTATTAGGGAGCTGCAAACCATGTCGATGCAAGGTCAGCTATTTAAGGATTTTGTGCTGATCACGATCATCCATGTCCTGGTTGGCGAAATAGCCTTCGGTACTTCACCAGGAGAAGCTGTTGTAAGGGCTACATTGCGATCATACCGTGATGATGATATGAGAATGCTTACTTCCCGGGCAGAGCAATTTGTAGAACAAATAGCCAAACAATATAACCTTCAGTTCGATATTTCTTATACAGAGGTTTTCCCAGCTACGAAGAACCATCCCAGGATGGTTAAGATTGTTGAACAGTCTGCTGAAAAATTAGATCTTGAGATATTGGAGCTGACCGAACCGATGCGCTGGTCAGAAGATTTCGGACATTTTACAAATCTTCTGCCAGGAGCTTTGATCGGCCTGGGAAGCGGAAACGATCAACCGGATTTGCACAACCCCGACTTTGACTTTCCTGATGAGTTAATTGGAACAGGTGCCGATCTTTTTTATGAAATTTATTTAAATATTATTGACCAACATAAATGATGACCACTTCTGAAATATTATTGAGTGATTCAGCACTGAGAAATAACCTTGATTTTATCAGATCGCTGATTGGAGAGGATGTTAGAATTTCATCTGTTGTAAAATCAAATGCCTATGGTCATGGTATTGAAGAGTTTGTGCCCTTAGCCATACGATATGGAATTGATCATTTCTCTGTATTTAGTTCTGATGAAGCATTCAGGATAATGGAAATTGCAGCAGGAGAATGTGAGGTTATGATCATGGGTTATTTATCCGATGAGGATTTTGATCAAATTATTAAAAAGGAGATACAGTTTTATGTGTTTGATCTCGAAAGGCTTAAAAAAGCTGCAGCCTTTGCAAAACGGGTGGGTAAAAAAGCCATTATACACCTGGAAATTGAAACAGGTATGAACAGAACCGGCATAAAAAAGGCTGATATGTTGCAACTTGTTTCATTGCTGAATGAAAACCGGGATTATTTGCATATAAAAGGACTTTGCACCCATTATGCCGGGGCAGAAAGCATAGCCAACCATGTTAGAATTAAAAGGCAATTGAGAAATTTTAACCAAACAGATAAATGGTTGCGAAGCAAAGGAATCGATATTGAAATAAGACATACAGCATGCTCTGCCGCATCTATCAGTTATCCCAAAACCAGAATGGACATGGTCAGGATTGGGATATTGCAATATGGATTTTGGCCAAGTAAAGAGACATTTATTCATTACATTCATGGGAAAGAGTCTAAAGCTGATCCGCTGAAAGGTGTATTGCGCTGGCAGAGTGCTGTGATGAGCATAAAAACAGTAAAAGAGGGGGAATTTATCAGTTATGGAACGGCATATCAGGCACAGGAGGATAAAAGAATTGCTGTTGTCCCTGTAGGATATTATCACGGATATACCCGTTCCTTAAGCAACCAGGGACGTGTTCTTATCAATGAGCAGCGAGCGGATGTAATTGGAATGGTGAATATGAATATGCTGGTATGCGATGTATCACATATAGAAGATATAGAACTTGGTGATGAAGTTGTTCTTATTGGAAAACAAGGGGAACTTAACATATCGGTTGCCTCTTTTGGTGAATTTAACAGCATGATGAATTACGAGTTATTAACCAGGCTTCCTTCGAACATATCGAGGAACGTCATAATATAAATGCCATGGCATATCTTGAATTAAACAGCGAGAAACTCACACATAATTATCATTTTCTTAATGATCTATTCAAGAAAAATGATATTCAATGGGGGATCGTGACAAAGCTTTTATGCGGCAATAAGATTTTTCTTAAGGAATTACTTGCACTGGGGGCTAAAGAAGTTTTAGATTCCAGGATATCCAATTTGAAGACCATCAAAAGCATAAAACCTGATGTTGAAACTGTATATATTAAGCCTCCTGCAAGAAGGGTGATAAAGAGTCTGGTGCGGTATGCAGATGCCAGTTTCAATACAGAGTACGAAACCATACGTCTGATCTCTGAAGAAGCAGTGAAACAGGATAAAATGCACAAGGTTATTATCATGATAGAGATGGGAGATCTGAGGGAAGGTGTTATGGGGGATGATCTTATGGATTTTTATGAGGAAATATTTCGGTTACCCAATATTGAGATTTCAGGTATTGGAACAAATCTCAATTGCTTAAGCGGCGTCATGCCTTCACATGATAAACTGATTCAGTTAAGCCTCTATGAACAGCTGATCGAAGCGAAATTTAATAAAAAGATAAACTGGGTGTCAGGTGGCTCCAGTATAACCATCCCATTACTCAGGAAAAAAATGGTGCCAAAAGGGATCAATCATTTCCGTGTTGGCGAAACTTTTTTCCTGGGGAATGACATCGTAAATCATAAGCCTATAAAAGGGATGAAATCAGATGTTTTTAAGTTGTATGCTGAAATCATAGAACTTTCAGAGAAACCCAAAGTGCCCATTGGGGAGCTTGGACAAAATGTTGCAGGAGAATCACTTGAAATTAATGAAGCAGATTATGGAAAGACATCTTGCAGAGCGATACTGGATCTGGGTTTACTGGATATCAGCACTGAACAACTCTTTCCTACGGACAAAACCTTAGAGTTTTCCGGTGCAAGCAGTGATATGATCGTTGTTGACCTTGGAAGAAACCGGAGAAAATATAAGGTCGGAGATCTGCTTTCATTTAAAAGTGATTACCTGGGTATTCTTAATTTGATGAATTCAAATTATATAGATAAAAAAGTTGTTTGATCCTATTCCTGGAATATTGCCGGAATAAGATCAAGCAGTATGGAGGCAAGTTGAGGTTCTGCTTTTGAAGCCTCCATTAATACCTCATCATGAGTGATGGCTTTTATTTTTCCTTTCACTCCTAAGTCAGATATTACGGAAAATGCCAGACATGAAAGTTTCATGTGTCTTGCTGTGATCACTTCATGCACTGTTGACATGCCAACAGCATCTGCACCAATGATCCTTAAATAATTATATTCTGCAGGGGTTTCATAGTTGGGACCTTTCACACTGGCATAGACTCCTTTTTGAAGCGGGATCCCTTTTTCCCTTGCTATTCGTAATGCATGATTTCTATGGCGTTTATCGTAAGGTTCACTCATATCTGGAAAACGGTCACCAATTTTATGATCGTTTTTCCCAATGAGTGGATTTTCCCCGGAAAGGTTGATATGGTCTTCTATTAGCATAATGTCGCCAACCTTAAATTCAGGATGTAATCCACCACTGGCGTTCGATAGCACCAACAGTTCAATACCCAAAGCATGCATAACCCGAATAGGAAAAACAGTGTCTTTGACATCATGACCTTCATAAATATGCAGCCTTCCCTGCAAGGCAACTATCGGAACATCCTTAAGATATCCGAATATGAGATTCCCTTCATGGCCTTCTACTGATGATACAGGAAAATTTGGAATGTCTGAATAGGGAATCACAATTGCATTTGAAATTGTATTGATAAAATCTCCCAGTCCGCTCCCCAGGATTACCCCGGCTTTAGGCTTTACTTCGGAACGATTTTTTAGATAACTGCGGGCTTCTTTGACTTTCTCCAACATATTTTTTTATTGAATCGTCAAAGATAACACTATCTCCATTATGAAACTTAATTTCTATTGGAACATAATATATGGGAAGAGATTGTAAGATGCCTGAATATTCTGGTATCCTGTCCAGCCTCATGGCATCCTTTTCTGTGGTTATAATGGCCTTACTCTTTGTAAAGATCTTATCAAATTCTTCTTTAATCCTCTCAAGATCTTTCCTGTTGTATGAATGATGATCTGCAAACTCCAATGCAGAAAGATCATTACACATATTTTTTAGATGTTCCAACAATGGGTATGAATTGGCAATCCCTGCAAACATTAATATGCTGCTGAATTTTAATTTTTCTTTGACTGGTTTGTGATCAGACAATGATACTAAATTACCATAATGGATAAAAGAGAAAAACAATTGCTGATATGAACGTGGCTTTATCAGGTTTGTAATTCTTCTTTTTGTGATCGGAGACAAAACCCTTGGACATTTTGTAACAATGATGATGTCTGCCCTTTTAGCCCCACAGCAGAATTCCCTCAAGGTGCCACTGGGCAAGGGATAATCTTCCATATAAAGGTTATGAAAATCGGTGGTCAGGAGTTGTAAACCAGGTTTTACATAGCGATGCTGAAATGCATCATCAAGCAATATTATTTGTATTTCAGGAAAATGCTTTTTTAACAGCCGGATACCATTCCTGCGGTTCTCATCAACAGATACCTGGATATCCTTAAATTTCTTACAATACTGCAAAGGCTCATCACCTATATCTTTATAGGTGGATTCATTATTGCAGAGCAGAAAACCTGATGTGGTTCTCTTATATCCGCGGCTCAATGTAGCAAGCTTAAAATCATTTCTAAGCAACCTGATCAGATATTCTACATGAGGGGTTTTACCAGTGCCTCCACATGATAGGTTCCCTACCGAAATTATCGGAATATCATATGTTTCCGAAGGTAACAAATTCCAATCAAAGAATTTGTTCCTTAAAGATGCAATTAACCCATATATTAGCGAAAATGGTAAAAGAATTAATTGTATCAGGTTCATCGCGGTAAGTTACAAAATATTTTTACTATGTCAATCCTTGAAGTGTTATCTTTTTCTTAATTCGTTCGAAAAAACCATACACTTATCTGAAAAATCCAAGCAAATATTTAATAAGCCCTTAATTATGAGGAAAATGTTGTTTCTTTAGATGTTGTACAAAAAAATGAGTTATCTTAGTGAAAAATGCCTGGAAAATGAAATTATCAGATATTATACGATACCTTGAATCAGAAGTTTCAATATTATTACAGGAAGATTATGATAATTCAGGTTTAATTTGTGGAAATCCTGAAAAAGAAATTGACAGTGCACTGGTTTGTGTAGATGTTACTCAAGATGTTTTATATGAGGCAATTGAAAATGATATATCCCTTATTGTATCTCATCATCCTTTGATATTTTCTGGTATTAAGAAATTAAGTGGCAGATCATATGTTGAACGCATTCTTATCAATGCTATTAAAAATGATATTGCAATTTATTGTATGCATACAAACCTTGATAATGTGATTGGCGGTGTTAACCATTATCTTGCAAGAGCCATTGGATTGGAAAAGTGCAGAATTCTTTCACCCATGAAAGGGCTCCTCAGAAAACTGGTTACATTTTGTCCTGTTGATCATGCTGATAAAGTGAGGGAAGCATTGTTTGAGGCTGGGGCCGGACATATTGGTAATTATGATTCCTGCTCATATAACCTTACAGGAAAGGGTACATTTAAAGCCGGTGATCATTCTGATCCTTATGTTGGTGAAAAGGGTAAAATTCATTTTGAAGAGGAGGTCAGGATTGAAACCATTTATCCGGTTTATAAAGAACAGGAAATAATTGTTTCTTTGATAAGGGCACACCCTTATGAAGAAGTGGCTTATGACTTGTATCCCCTGGAAAACATTTTTGATCAAACAGGTGCAGGGATGTTGGGTTATCTTAATATTGAAATGGATGATAAGGCTTTCCTGAAATATTTGAAGGGAAAATTGGATCTTCATGTCATCAGGCATTCTCAGTTATTTGGAAAAACCATCAGTAAAGTGGCAATATGTGGAGGCTCTGGTAGCTTCCTGATAAAAAAGGCTATTGCCTCAGGTGCTGATGCTTTTATTACCGGAGATTTGAAATATCATCAGTTTTTTGATGCAGAGGAAAGGATTGTATTGATTGATATAGGGCATTATGAGAGCGAAAAATACACAAAAGAGCTTATATTCGACTTGATTAAGAAAAAATTTCCTAAATTTGCCGTCCAGATTTCAGAAATCAATACAAACGCAGTCCATTATTTTTCTTAATGGTGCCTCAATTCCGGAATAAAGTTTCAAAAAGATATTATGGCAAAAGATGAAGTAAAACAAATCAGGAAAAATGAGAATCAGGATGATCAGACCGAAAAGAAAGTTGAAATCATCCTGATGTCCCTTTATTCCTTGCAACAAACAGATACTCATATTGATAGGATACGAAATATCAGAGGTGAGCTTCCGCTGGAAGTCCAGGACCTTGAAGATGAGCTTATTGGACTTGAAACGCGTATCAATAATTACAAGAGTGAAATTGAAGATATTGAAAAGAATATAACCGCGAAACAAAGCAGCATTAAGGAAAGCGAAGCGTTGATCAAAAAGTATGCCGACCAGCAAATGAATGTCAGGAATAATCGTGAATATGATTCACTAACTAAGGAGATAGAGTTTCAGACTTTGGAAATTCAACTTGCTGAAAAAAGGATCAATGAGAGCCAGCTTGAAATGGAAACCAAACAAAAGGAAATTGGAGTTGCGCAATTAGATTATGATGAGCGGAAAAAAGACCTGGATCTTAAGAAAGCAGAACTGACAGACATCGTAACTGAAACAGAAAAAGAGGAAAAGGAACTTTTGAAAAAGTCAGAAAGCAATCAGAAGGCAATTGATGATCGCCTGGTACAGGCTTACAAAAGAATCCGCAAGAATGCCAGAAACGGACTGGCGGTAGTAAAAATTGAAAGAGATGCCTGTGGTGGCTGTTTTAATAAGATACCTCCTCAACATCAGCTTGACATTAAAATGCACAAGAAAATCATTGTTTGCGAGTATTGTGGAAGGATCCTTGTTGATGAGGAAATTGCCAACCGGGTAGACAACAATTAATTATTCAGAAGATCTTATGAGGGGGCACAGGTTGCCTCCTCTTTTTTTATCTTTATAGCAATGAAATTGACCATTGCCTTAATCCTTTTACTTTCCTTTGTATGCATTGATGCATCTGGCCAATATGAACTTAATCATCGCTGTCTGAAGGCTTATGAAGATATTATTAACCTGCGGTTTCAGGATGGCCAGTTGTTGTTGAACATTGAAAAGTCAGAAAATCCTGAGAATAATATTCCAATTCTTCTTGAAAATTACATTGACTTTCTGACAATCATTATTTCAGAGGAGGAAGGGGAGTTTATATCCAGAAAAATATTAAAGGATCAAAGAATCGAAATCCTGGAATCTGGTGACCTAAATTCGCCATATTACCTTTTTAGTTTGGCACAAATAAACCTCCAATGGGCATTTGTGCGAATAAAGTTTGGAGAATATGTAAGGGCTGCCATGGAAATACGGAAAAGTTATCATTACCTTGAAAGAAACATTGAGCTACACCCTGATTTCAGACCAAATATGCTGGCCATGGGGATGATGCATGTGCTTGTGGGATCTGTTCCTGATAAATACAAGTGGATTGCAGGTTTATTCTCAATGAAAGGATCAATTGAAAATGGTGTTGAAGAGATCAATGCTTACATTGCCGTATCAGCAAATAATGAAAATGGTTTTTTATTTCCTGAAGCCTTGTTCTTTCTGGGATTTGTTCATATGAACCTGCTTGCAGATGTTCATAAACCGATCCCCTTCGAAGAGGAATATGACAGCCTCTCTGGTTTTTCCCCTGTCATATCCTATGCGTATGGCAGGTTACTTATGAGTAAAAGCAGAAATGAAGATGCCATAAGAATTTTTAAAAATGCCCCCAGGGGTGATAATTATTTTAGTTTTTTTTATCTGGATTATCTGACAGGATTGTGTTTGTTGCATAAACTCGACCCTGGTGCAAGAAAATATTTTTATGCTTACGTCTCAAATTTTAAGGGAAAAAATTATATCAGGGAGGCTTATCAGAGAATTGCATGGTCATATTTAATATCCGGTGATTCTGCAGGATATCATAGTAATATCAATAAAATTTTAAGATATGGTTTTGCAGAAACTGATGGGGATAAGCTGGCATTAAAAGAGGCAGAATCTGGAGATATTCCAAATGTTGCCCTGCTAAAGGCCCGCATGCTCTTTGATGGTGGATATTTTAAGGAATCCAGGTTTGAATTGGATTCAGCGGTTGGTTCTTTAAGTTGTATGGCAGATTCGGCAGAATGGTTCTACAGGTTTGGAAGGGTGTATGATTCATGGGGTAAGTATGATTTGGCTGAAGAATATTATTTAAAAACCATTGACTTTGGCGAAAGCCTGAAAAAATATTTTGCTGCAAATGCTGCGTTAAAGTTGGGCAACATTTATGAAATGAGGGGAGCCATCAGGGAGGCTGAATTTATGTACAGGCGCTGTAAGAATATGGATTTTGATGAGTATGAGACCAGTATAAAGCAAAAAGCCAAAGCTGGTCTGAACAGAATCAGCGATTATTAGCCCCCGAACGATTAAAATTTTGCACCAAAAGTGAACAGAAATCTTTGCCCTGTAATTTCATTTACCGACATTGCAGTTATATTATCATAACTATAGAGGTAATAATCCTCGTTATATTTTGAGTATGCATAGGCAAGATCGAGGTAATAATTCTGGAAATTGATCCCGATTCCTCCGGAGTACGTGCTTTTAACACCATCGTTCAAACCTGACTGATATGGACTGCTGTTGTATGCATAACCCAGTCTGAAACTGAAAATGTCATACCTCCATTCTGTTCCGGCCATAAAATTGTGTGTAGATCTGTATCCGTTTTTTATATCATCATTTATGTATCCGGGAACATCTCTGAACCTGGCTTGTGAATAATCTACATAATTATATTCAAAACTAATAAGTCCATATGGGGCAAATACAAATGCAACACTTCCCAGTGCCCGGAATGGGGTGGTTAAATTATAAGTTTTCGTCCATGTGTTGCTATGTCTGTATGATGTCCTGCCGTCTAAGTCTGGTGTTCTGAACCTGGATTCGAAGACGGCCACATTCCTGTCGCGTATATTGGAATAGAATGTGGGTGTATGAATGGCTCCACCAATTCTGAGCCAGTTTACAGGTTTAGCAATTACGCCAAATTTAAAGTTAAATCCACTGGCCTTTGTTTCAAGTTCTCTGTTTACATCAAAACGGTACAGATCGTTTGTATCGGAAGTGAACTCTTCTGTATAAGTACTTTCTTCAAAATACCTGATATAAGGTATGCCAAAAGATCCACCTATAAATAGCTTATCATTATAGTTACTACCAAAGCTGATCACAAATTCGTTCATGGAACCCCAGGAGTTTACATTCATTCTTTGGTTGCTGCCTTCCTGCAAGATAGGATTATCATATGAACCTGGTCCACCGAGCGTGTCCATTAAGAATGTCCACCAGGCAGGATTAAGGTCATAGGCGAATTCGTAGAATGGATCTGTTTCAATATCACTGTAATTAATGCTGTTGTTGTTGGCATAGCTTGTATATACATCCAGGAGAGAAGTGGTTGCATCTGCTCCGTGGATTTCCATTCTGTTGTTAAAGTCATTTAAACGATTAAGACCGATTCCAAAATGAGTACTTTTCCAACCTTTGCTTTTTGAACTTGGGAAAATCTCTTTTGTAAAAACGAGACCAATATTTCCAAGATTGAAGTTGATGCGATAATCTTTTGATGTATTCCCAAGATAGCTTGCTTCGGTCGATCCTGAGAAAATCGAAGGCGTAATTGTTAATTCAGAACCTCTGTAAACTGCAATTCCTGCGGGGTTGGTGCTGAGCGTTGAAAAATCTGCCCCCAAAGCTCCAAAAGCACCACCCATACTTATAAAACGGGCAGTTCCACCAGCATGTATTCTTGAGTATTTTAGGGCATCGACTGCTGTTTGTGAACTAAGGCTAAAAGTGGCCATGAAAAATACTGATAAGGCCAAAGATAATCTTTTCATTTTCAATCGAGTTTGAGTTTAGTTTTTCAAAGTATAGTAATGTTATCTTCTGCCACCCCTGCTTCCACCGCTACCTGATGTGCTTCCTGAACTTTTGCTCCCTGAAGATGAGGATCTTGAAGGAGAGCTGATGGTGCTTCTGGATCGGGTGGGGGTAGAGATACTCCGGCCCGAGGACCTTGAAGGGGTTGAAGGGGTTGAAATGCTCCTGCTGCTCCTTGAGGGTGTTGAGTAAGTTCTGCTACTCCTGTTTGAAGGTTGCGAATATCTTTGGGTATTGCTCCTGGAAGGACTTGAGTAAGACCTGTTGGTTGAGCCTGACCTTGAAGTGTTCGTTCTTCCGGAATAGCTTTGATTATTGTTCTGCCTGCTTTGAATAGAACTGCTTCCGGTTGATCGCCTGGGTGTTGTGTATTCCTGACTCGACCTGGCATTTCTGTAGTCGGGTTTTTGATAAGTCTGTGGTTTGCTGTATGTCTTTTGCCTCTTATTATAATCTTCGCGACTTGTATAACGTGATTTGCTGGGCGATTCATATTTCCTGACTGGTTCACTTTGCCTGGTAGCTGATGCGTTTGAAGGTTTTGAAAGCCTTTCCTTTTTAGCGGTCGTTTGAACAGGATTTTTTGATGCAGATGTATTTCTTATGGTGGAAGACTCCCGTTTACTTGTTGGTTGCGTTTCAGTACGGTAAGACCTTGCGCTGGGTTCTTTTGCACTGGTATTAGGACGTTTGGAATCTGCCTGGTTAAGTTCCTTGGTGGCTCTGCTTGTATTTATCCTTTCGGCATTTCCTGATTTACCGGTAGTTGTCTGTGATGCAATCTGATTGTTTTGCGCGCTGGAGATCCTTCCTGCAGCTATTGCATCTTCATATTTTTCTCCAAAAGGTTTGTTGATGGTTCCACCACCTGTACCATTGGTATTCAATCCTCGTGAACCGCGTTGTCCATAATAATTGGAGTTATAATCATAACTGTTGTAATAATACCTGTCGTAGTAGCCATCATAATAACCATTCCAGTATCCTTGCCAATAGCTGCCATAACCCCAACCACAGGAATAAGGCCAGCAATAATTGTAATATGGATAACCCCATCCATAACCGAAACTACCCAATCCCCAACCATAGCTGAAGTATAATGATGGCCGGTAATAGTAATCAGGATACCACCAGTTATAACCCATGTAAATAGAACTGCCATAAGAATAAGGATCGTAATTATAAAAATATTGGTTTGTGTAGTAATTGTCATAGTATCCAAGATCGGATGAGGACCCATGAAACCTTTTTATCCTTGAAGAATAGGAATAATCATAATAATCCTCCATGCTAAAATCTTCCTCGTAATATTCGTCTTCATAGTAATTATCATTATCATATCCCGAATCGTACTTTGAAAATTCCTCTTCTTCACCATATTCAGAACTTTGATACACTTCTCTTGAGGTATATGTCTCAGAAGAAGTTTTAATATCCTTGTCTTTATCCTGTATAGATGATTTTTGTGAACCCGAGTAGTAAATATCATCCTGAGGCAAGGTGGATTGATAGGTAGAAGAACAGGAAACCATTAAAAGGGCTATAAACAGGATTAAAATGTTGGTAAGTTTCATGATGGGCTCCTTCCTTTTATATTTTATATTGTATTTGTTGCTGTTTTATTACTTTTGTTGTGTCACTTTATAATAAGCAAATACTATACCAAAATTAACTATGGCCAAAGATTTAACAAGCAGGAAAGAAAACTATGCTCAATGGTACAATGATCTTGTAATTAAAGCAGACCTGGCAGAAAACTCTGCTGTAAGGGGTTGTATGGTCATTAAGCCAACTGGATATGCAATTTGGGAAAAGATGCAATCTGTGCTGGATGGTATGTTCAAAGCAACAGGACATGTAAATGCCTACTTTCCAATTTTTATTCCAAAATCATTTTTCAGCAGGGAAGCTGATCATGTAGAAGGTTTTGCTAAAGAGTGTGCTGTTGTGACGCATTACAGGTTGAAAAATTCCCCTGATGGTAAAGGGGTTGTAGTCGATGATGATGCTAAACTGGAAGAAGAGCTTATCATAAGGCCCACTTCTGAAACCATAATATGGGATACCTATAAAACATGGATACAATCCTACAGGGATCTTCCCCTTTTGATTAATCAATGGGCCAATGTTGTCAGGTGGGAGATGCGTACAAGATTGTTTTTAAGGACTGCAGAATTTTTATGGCAGGAAGGCCATACAGCCCATGCAACAAAAGAAGAAGCCATCGAAGAAACAGAAAAGATCCTTGATGTTTATGCTGAATTTGCTGAAGAATGGATGGCCATGCCGGTATTGAAAGGATTGAAGTCTCCCAATGAGCGTTTTGCCGGTGCCGTTGAAACATATTGTATTGAAGCTTTGATGCAGGATGGAAAGGCCCTTCAGTCAGGAACATCTCATTTCCTGGGACAAAATTTTGCCAAAGCTTTTGATGTCAAATACCTTACTAAGGAAAATAAACAGGAATATGTCTGGGCAACATCCTGGGGAGTAAGCACCAGGCTGATGGGTGCTTTGATCATGGCTCATTCTGATGACAATGGTTTGATAATACCACCGAAACTGGCTCCAACTCAGGTTGTCATTGTTCCCATTTACAAAAAGCCTGAACAGCTTGCTGCTATTTCAGAAAAGGCTTTGGAAATAAAGAAATCTCTTGAGAGTAAAGGAATATCTGTGAAGTTTGATGACAGGGATATCCATAAGCCGGGTTGGAAATTTGCAGAATATGAATTTAAAGGCGTTCCTGTTCGCATTGCCATAGGTCCAAGAGACCTTGAAAATGGTACGGTGGAAGTTGCCCGCAGGGATACACAGGAAAAAGAAATATTGCAGTTCCAGGATATTGACACTAAAATTGAACATCTGCTTGAAGCCATTCAGGATAACTTGTACCAGAAGGCATTGTCATTCAGGGAGAATAACACCAGAAAGGCTGATACCTGGGAAGAATTTGTGAATATACTCGATGATCAGGGTGGATTTATTCTGGCACATTGGGATGGTACAGCAGAAACGGAGCAGAAAATAAAAGAGGAAACGAAAGCAACAATACGTCTGATTCCGATAGATGGGAAAATGGAAGATGGTAAATGCATATACTCAGGCAAACCTTCAAAACAAAGGGTAGTGTTCGCAAGGGCATATTAATATGTATTAAAGATCTTCACCATTCAATGGGTTTTCCCGCTCTATTAGTTTATCTAACCTTAAGAATACTTTCCAGTACTTTTCCTTGTTCATTTCTGACCAATGGATGTGTGCAATCCTGTATTGCTCTGATTGTATGATGTTTATTAATAATAATAAGGTTAATATAGCAATATATATTCTTTTAAGATTGCTGGACTTAACATTAAAAAGAAAATACCCAAGCAGAATTGATGGGAGAGCATAGTATTCGATCATAACTCTTTGAGAATAACTTCCTCCATAATACCATTGCCACCAGGATGACAAAACATAAATCAAAATTATCAGGAATCCTCCAAGGAAATAGAAGCGTTGTGTATTTTGCCTGAAAACATAAAATCCACCTGCAAGAGAGACAAAAATCACCGGAGTATATACAAATAAGCCTTTCCTGTAACTGAATAGGAAGTCTGTAAAATTTGGAGAAAGAAAATTAAACCCCTCTTCTCCATAGGAATAAACCAGGAAGTCACCGGTTTGAATTTTATAAATGACAGGCTGGATAAGGATGATGATGGAAAAAACCACCAAAGCTGTTATCAACCATAAATAATTCCTGAAAAATGCTTTTACACCATTAACTAATTTATTGAGATCACCGGCAATGAATGGCAAAAGTATTATTATCAGTCCATTCACAGGTCGGATGAGAATGATAAGGGCATAAATGAAAGAAATTAAAATGATATTTTTCCATGTGGGTTGGTCAAAATACAATTTGCCTTGCCAAATGAACAGGGTTATGAAGAAAAATGAATATATATGGGACATTGATGGTTCTTCCACCACATAGTAAAACATATTCGTGCCAAAAACAATCACAAGAAGAATCAATGAAACCATTTTCTCTGTGGCGCCATTCAAACTAAGTAGAATTTTTCTAATAAAAATCAATCCTACGGCCAGATAAAAGATTGCGGCAATGCTGATCATTACCATATAAAAATATGAGTATCCATCAGCAGGGTAACCTGAAATAAGTGTTATAATATGTGCCAGTAAAAAGAAAGGCAACAATGCAATGGAAGTTCCAACATAGTACTTGTTTATGATAAAACTTTCATGATGACTTCTGTAATCATATTTGTTATTTTGATGATAACCTTTTTGAACAACTTCATCAAAAAATCCAAAATTGAGGTCTTGGTAAATAAAAATGGCAGGTAAGTAGGCATAATATCCCGTGCCATCTGTTTGAATTATCCTTCCGGATCGATTTTCTTCCCAGTTAAAATTTGAAGTGATCCATAAACAGATGAGTATGATTAAAGGTATAGCAAATGTATATGGATTTATTTTTTTGATCATTAATATTGTTTAGATATTCAGTTTAGTTTTATCAATTCGCCCTCACCTGAAATCAGCTTTTTAATCTCTGAGGGGTTTCCTCTGTAATAAATATTCCCTGCATTTTTAATAATGACTTCCAGAACAAAATTAACATTAACATAACAATCATTGGTGCTGGAGGAACTCATATATGTAAATGTAGTTTGCAGGTTCTCACAATCAACAAGTCCATATGAAGATGATGATATGAAATTAACATTTGAGATGCCGCTTATATGAATGTCAGTGGTGCCATAATGAAGACTGATCCTGGATTTTGAGGTTTGCAATTTAAGATCTATTCTCCCGCTGCCTTCTCTTACATCAAGCTTTATTGAGTCATTGATCAAGGTTCCTTCCGTATATAAATTGCCCGAGGATCGATATTCGATTGAATCCAGTTTTATGTGATGGACATAGACTTTTAATGGTTTATCATAGCTTCTGACCCAGTTGCATGCATTATCATTTCTGATATCAAGTATCCCTTCTTCAATATTTGTTTTTATTTTTTTCTGAAGGTTTTTGCCGGCTTCAACAACTACTTTGTATTCATCATCTGGCACCAGGATGACATCGAGGTTGTTGCGCATGATGATTCCGCTAAAATTTCCAGGATTCCTTTCCTGGCTGATGGTTTTGCCCGCCCCTTTGAAACAACCGAATATGTCATCTTTGTTACAGGAAACCAATCCTGTGATAATAATTAAGAACCCGATCAGATGTGATTTTTTCATTAATCCTAGTAATATACAAGTTCAATTTTATATCCAATTCCCAACGTCAGAAAATCAGCCCGGCCTGCATGTGCTTTAAGCGTAAGATGTGCAAAGAATTCGTTATTCAACTGGTACCAGATGCCAATTTTCTCATAAATATTCCCATCACCCTTATATTTACCACTCAAATAATAACCCAGGTTACCAATAAAAGATACCCTCGACATATTAAGTTCATATACAACTTCCACACCTGTTTTCGTGAGCTGGAAATTGTTATCTGGTTTTTCATTGTATTTCTGATACATGATGACTTCATCAGTGCCGTCATAAGAAGCCTCAAGTCCAAGACCTATTCTGCTTTTATATGATATGCTTCTCATAATATTTGCAAATGCCTGCCCGACCATAAATTTCCCTTCTCTTTCTGCATTCATATTTTTATAGCCCAATCCTCCTGCAATATTGAGGTCAATTGTTTTTTTGCCATCAAAATAAAACGGACTGAGCTCAGGAAGAAGTTTCTTTTTGAAATATGGGTTTTCTTTTGAAAGTCTGTAAGATAGAGAGGCAGAAACAGATGGTATATTGATACCAAAATTGGGCGTCTTCATGGAACCATTGGAAAAATGATTCAAACCAATGGCAAAAGCAAACAGGAAACGTTCCCCGATTTTTTGCTTCAGGTCAAGCTGAAAGGATACCGCAGCATTCCAATGGGAGCCTATGGCGATGTTTTTATAATTTTCAATCCTGTCGAAATGCTTGGTGAGATAGCCTAAACCAACTGCGGTCCGGAAGTATAGTCGCGTTTGTTTTCCATAAGTCAGCGGGAATTCAATATATGGTGTGACGGCATGGGCATTTCCAAGATAAGGTGACCGGCCCAGATCAGAATACCAGTAAGCAATTCCGATGATGGGATAATTATACATGTATTCCCACCTTGATCCTCCGTAGGTGGCTTTCGAAATACTGAACTCATATGCAGGAAAATGGGCATTAAAAATTTCCATTTCAATGTGGTGCGGGATAAGAAAACCATAAGATATTTTACCATTAACAATCAGATTGGAGGTGATCTTTTTATGTTTAAACTGAGCAACGGACTTATGAGGAGACCAACACAAAAGAAACAATGCAAGCCATAAACCTGGAATGATTTTATTGTTGATCCTTTGTGATTTTTCCAAATGGCTTTTCAAGGTCTGATATAGCTTAGAGTAAATTATTTGATTACCGCACTAAAACGTTTATCTGTAAACAAAATTATAAAAATTGTATACTGTAATAATCCTTACTTTTGCCAAAAATCAACAGAATGGATAAAAAATTGGAGGCTTTCGGTAAATTACTTCAAATAATGGATACTCTGAGGGATCAATGTCCATGGGATAAAAAGCAAACCCTTGAGAGCTTGCGATATCTCACAATTGAAGAAACCTATGAGTTGTCTGATGCCATCCTGGATCATGACCTCGACGGAATTAAAAAGGAGTTGGGCGATCTCATGCTGCATATTGTATTCTATTCAAAAATAGGATCTGAAAATGGCGCTTTTAATATAACCGATGTGCTGGAATATATTAATGAAAAGCTTGTGACAAGGCATCCGCATATATATGGCGATGTTAAAGTTAGCTCTGACAAAGAAGTGAAAGATAACTGGGAAAAGATAAAAGTTAAAAATGAAGGCAGGAAATCTGTATTGGGTGGAGTTCCA
>JAGYLD010000049.1 GCA_018401355.1 Bacteroidales bacterium | reverse complement strand
ACCTGAACCAGATCCCAACAACGGATCAAGCTCTGTACAGCAATTGTCACAGGATGAAAATTTCGAACAAAAAGTGTCAGATGACATCATGAACGATGTAGAAGGCATGCTATCTTCCGGCTCACAGCGTTCCGTCGAATGGCTGCCTTGCAATGCTACCATCGATTCAGCCAATGTCGTGAATGACACCATCACCTATTTTATAACCTATAACGGGTTGAACTGCATGAAGACACTTTACCGCACAGGAAAAGTGGAAGTAAAAAGCAAATTCGGACAAAGCTGGCATGAGGTGGGCGCAACGGTTATTGTAAGCATTATCAATTATCAGGTAACCAACGTTTACACTGGTGAATCGGCGGTTGTTAACGGTGTTAAAACGCACACCAACGTCACAGGAGGTTACATTGTACAGCTTGGTTATGGTCTCTCTGAGGTTATCCACAAAACATCGGGTTTCATTACCATTAACTTCGACAACAGTACCAACCGCACATGGAACGTTGCACGGCGGAAGGTCTTCACAGGAATGCTTGGTGATTTCACGGTTGCCGTAAGCGGCTTCGGCCAGGCAGGATCCTACTCAAACCTTGAAACATGGGGTGTAACCAGAGCAGGAGACCAGTTTTATATCAGCATCCCTCAATCCATTGAGGTCAAGGAATCATGCGGTTGGGATCCTGTCGCCGGCATTGAGATCATCGATATCCCCTCGGCCAGTACAGGCGCCACCCTCACTTTTGGGTTCGACAACAACAACCAACCCATCCAGCCAGGCGATTGCCCGGCAAAATACAAGCTCGACTGGTATGTGGGCGGCAGCAGTGGAACGATCTTTTTGTGGTTGTAAAATTTCCAGACCTAAGGTTTAATAAGACCTAAAATCGATTCTGCACTCTCTTCATACATAGAATGCTCGGAAACCATCCTCGACAGGATGGTTTCTGCTTTACTACTTTGGGATGAACGAATATAAGCCAAAGCCAGATACCATGAAGCAGCATCCTGAAATTGACCTTGTTGTTTTGAAACTTTCTCAAGTAATGATATGGCTTCATCAGTTTTGTCCATAGTCAGATAGGTAACTCCAAGATAGAGGCTCAGGGTGTCGGAAGACTTTCGCTTTTGGGCCCGGACAAAATAATGATATGCACTGTCAAATACAGAATAATTATAATAAAACAATCCTTTCATTAAAAAAGAATCTGATTTTTCCGAATGATTACTTTTTTTTGTGATCACATCGGGATAAGGATGAAAGTAGTCGGCAAAAACATCATTATTATCCTGTGGACGAAACAGATAAAATAATATTGCAATGGCTGCCAAAGTAATAATGATGGCAGCGGCAGCAAAAATTTTTTGGCGGTTGATATGCTTAACGTTGAATGGCGGGGATGTGACTGGTAAATAATTATTTATGGCATCAATTAGCATCTGTGCCTCAATAATCCGTGATTGGCAAATCCGGCATTCTTCAAGATGGTTGATCATGGAAGAAGGAATTAGATTTTTCTTGTTTTCTGAAATACAATCTATCCAGAACGCAATACCTTCATCTGAGAAATGTCCTTCTCCGTTATACAATACTTCATTTTGCATTGAATTCTTCATTTGGCCCTCATATAATTAGATTCATCTATTGCTATTTTTTGCAATAAACTATCGAGAAATATTCAAAAAACACCCTGAATGAGTCTTTATCGAAATCGTAACACTTAGGATTTCCATTCAGAAGCACTAATATTTCTTCAATTTGCTTATTCAAAAACCAACGCATGGCATCGGGAGAAAGCGATCTGCCTTCACAAATGTGCGTTATTTTTGTAAGTGATTGATAAACATTAGATTTGGTTTCTTTGGCGGATTTAAGTTTATTGATTAATTCAAGGATGATCTCAGTATTACCGTTTTCACTATAAGCTACAATATCTTTTTTATGCACAGGCAATCCATAGTAAATCAGCAGGAAAAGATATATTTTGTTCCCGGTTAGGGGAAGGGTTTGAAATATTCTTTCAAGTTTTACTGTTGCTTCATATACAATGTGCTGTATCTCAGGATTTAAAAGATTAAAGGTGTCCTGTGAGTTTTCTCTTGTCAATAACCCGAGGGTTTCATTCGGGACATTGACAAGATCCGGGCAGCGTTTGGATTCACGAAGTTTCTGATAGCAAATGTTTCTGATCACAACGGTCAGAAAGGTAGTATCCTTAGCTAATCCACGAAATTGTTTGGCAATTAAAGGAAGTTTTTCCAGAATACAGGTGGTAATATCCTGAATAAGATCAGGCTTTTCTTTGCTGGTAAAACATCCCGGTCTTATAAGCGTATATGACACAACTTTTTCAATGAGGTCTGAGTATTTTTTTATAAATATTTCAGAATCATTCTGGTATTTATTTCAGAATCAAGTAAAGAAAACTTAATTTTGAAGTCTTAACAGTATTGAACCGGAAATAAATCAATAAGATCGAATAAAAATTAACCCAAAACATACATTTATGAAATTTGATCCCGCACACAACATTCAAATGCTACGCCAGTTTGGCGAGTTTGGTGGTGTCAATCCATCCATTACCGATTCATCCACCTTCACATTCCTGGAAGCCGGCACCATGATCGACACTTTCCACGGGGAAGCAGAAGGCTGTTTCCTGTATTCAAGACATTGGAACCCAAGCAGCAAATATCTTGCTGACGGGCTGGCAGCCATGGAAAACACAGAATCAGCCTGGGTAACCGGCTCCGGAATGGCTGCAATAACCACTGCTTTACTTCAATTGTGCAATTCAGGAGATCATATCATCACCAGTGTCACGACTTATGGCGGAACTTTTGCCTTTCTGAAAAACTGGTTGCCTAAATTCAATATCGAGGTCTCCTTTGTTAACATCACAGATATCAAATCTGTTGAAGAAGCCATCAAACCGAACACAAAAGTCATTTACACAGAAACCATCACCAATCCACTATTGCAGGTTTCTGATCTGCCTACATTATCAGCAATAGCAAAAAAGCATGGAATAACACTTGTCGTTGACAACACATTCTCACCCATGATCGTTACTCCTGCCAACCACGGAGCTGATATTGTGATTTACAGTTTGACAAAATTTGTAAACGGTAAAAATGATTGTGTGGCCGGTGCCATTTGTGCCGATGAAAATTTTATCAATTCCATCAGTGATGTCAACACAGGAACAGCCATGTTGCTTGGCCCCGTGCTGGACCCACTGAGGTCATCCAGCATCCTGAAAAATTTGCATACCCTGCATATCAGGATGAAGCAGCACAGCAAAAATGCCATGTTCCTGGCAAATAAATTTAATGAAACCGGCCTTGATTTCATTTATCCCGGAATGTCTGACCATCCAGGACATCAATTGCTTAAAAGCATGATGAACGAAGAGTTCGGTTTTGGTGGCATGATTGCCATAGAAACAGAAAATTCAGAGATGGCCAATAAATTCATGGAAAAAATGCAGGATGATGATATTGGCTACCTTGCTGTTAGCCTTGGTTATTTCAAGACTTTATTCAGCAATTCAGGTAAAAGTACTTCCTCTGAAGTTCCGGAAGAAATTCAGAAGGAAATGGGATTATCAGAAGGACTTGTAAGATTCTCTGTTGGCCTTGACAACAACATTGAAGCCATCTGGGTAAAGATGGAAAAAATCCTGAAAAAATTGTCAATGATTTAGATCTATTCGTATTCCTCTATTGCAGGACAAGTACACATAAGGTTCCGGTCTCCGTGAGCATCATCAATCTTGGTAACCGGTGTCCAGAATTTAGCATCAAACAAATCTTCCACAGGAAAAGCTGCATCCAATTTTGAATATGGATAAGCCCATTCCGGATCCATCACCATTTTCAGCGTATGTGGTGCATTAGAAATGAGGTTATTACCTTTTTCTGCGCTGCCTGTTTCCACCTCTTCCAATTCCTTTCTGATGGCGATCATCGCTTCTACAAACCTGTCGAGTTCAGAAAGTGGCTCGCTTTCAGTAGGCTCGACCATCAGGGTTCCAGAAACAGGAAAGGCTACTGTTGGAGCATGAAATCCATAATCCATCAGTCTTTTGGCAATATCTACAACCGTTATATCGGCTGTCTTGCTAAAAGCATTGCAATCAAGGATGAATTCATGCGCTACCCTTCCATTTTCACCTGCATACAATATTTTGTAATGTTCCTCAAGTTGTGACTTCAGGTAATTTGCATTCAGGATAGCATATTTTGTAGCTTCTGTAAGCCCTTCACCTCCAAGCATTTTTATATACCCGTAAGAGATTGGAAGAATGAGGGAACTTCCAAAAGGAGAAGCGGCAATGGCTGTTATACCCTTTTCTCCCCCTGTCTTAACAAAACAGTGCCCGGGAAGATAGGGCGTTAGATGCGCTGCAACAGCAATGGGACCTTCACCGGGACCTCCACCACCATGTGGAATCGCAAAAGTCTTGTGAAGGTTAAGGTGACAAACATCCGCCTTGATAATGCCGGGATTGGTCAGTCCAACCTGTGCATTCATGTTGGCGCCGTCCATATATACCTGTCCTCCATTGTTGTGAATGGTTTCTATAATTTCCAGGATGTCTTCTTCGAAGACGCCATGCGTTGAAGGATAAGTCACCATCAAAGCAGAGAGCTTCTCCTTGTGTTGTTCTGCTTTTGCTTTGAGGTCCTGAATATCTATATTTCCATGGTCATCGCATTTAACCAGGACAACCTTCATGCCGGCCATCACAGAACTGGCCGGATTTGTTCCATGAGCCGAAGTAGGTATCAGACAAACATTTCGATGTCCTTCTCCCCTGTCCTCATGATAGGCCCGGATGACCATCAAACCGGCATATTCGCCGGCTGCACCGGAATTTGGCTGAAAAGAGATGCTGTCAAAACCTGTGATCTCGCATAAATCCCTCCCAAGGTCCTCAATAAGCTCATGATATCCCTTAGCCTGATTTTCAGGGACAAAAGGATGCAGGTTGGCAAACTCCGGCCAACTGAGTGAGAATAGTTCGGCCGCTGCATTGAGTTTCATGGTGCAGGAACCCAGTGGGATCATGGTGCGGTTGAGAGCCAGGTCCCTGTTCTCAAGCTTCTTGAGATACCTCATCATCTCTGTCTCTGAATGATAGGTGTTAAATACAGGATGGGTCATAAAATCACTCGTTCTCCTGAAATCTGCCAGAAGGCATCCTTCATTTTCTTCGATGAGTTCAGGAAGTTCTTTTCCTGTTGCATCAGCAAAAACCTGTAAAATATCTTCAACATCTTTTTGGCTTGTCACCTCATCAACACTGATACCAATGGATTCTACATCAATATATCTGAGGTTGATCTCACGTTCCAGGGCAAGATCTCTGATCGTTTCTATCAGTTCTTCCTGGATCGGTCTTATCTCCAAAGTATCGAAAAAGCACTCATTACAAACTTCGAATCCCAGATTCTGCAATCCCTTTTTCAATTGATGAGCTTTCAAGTGTATATCTTCTGCAATGGCTTTGAGGCCTTCCGGTCCGTGATAAACCCCGTACATACCCGCCATACTTGCAAGCAAAGCCTGTGCTGTACATATGTTTGATGTAGCCCTTTCGCGCTTGATGTGTTGTTCTCTTGTCTGAAGGGCCATTCTCAATGCATTGTTGCCCCTGGCATCAACGGATACACCGATGATCCTGCCCGGTATGTTTCTTTTATATTTTTCCTGGGCGGCAAAATACGCTGCATGGGGGCCACCATAACCCATGGGTATCCCAAACCTTTGTGATGATCCCACCACAACGTCGGCACCCCATTCTCCAGGTGGTGTCAAAAGGACAAGGCTCATAATATCAGCAATCACGGCAACACCGCCATCCACATCATGTATCTTTTCCACAAAAGGCCTGTAATCATGGATATGTCCCTTCTGGTTTGGATACTGCACGATGGCACCGAAGAAGGAATCATCAATCTCCGCATTGCTACAACAGCCTACTACAAGCTCAATACCAAGGGGAACTGATCGTGTTTTAAGGACTTCGATTGTCTGCGGGAAGAGTCCATGTGAAACAAAGAATTTATTCGCTCCACTCTTTGCTTTCGCACGTGGGCGGCTGTTAAAAAGCATGATCATGGCTTCCGCAGCAGCTGTTCCTTCATCCAGTAAGGAAGCATTGGCAATGGGGAGGCCGGTAAGGTCAGATATCATGGTCTGGAAATTCAGCAGGGCTTCCAGCCTTCCCTGGCTGATCTCTGCCTGGTAAGGCGTATAGGAAGTATACCACCCTGGATTTTCCAGGATGTTGCGGGTAATCACACCGGGTGTGATGGTATTATAATATCCAAGTCCGATAAAAGACCTGAAAACCCTATTTTTCGAACCAAGCTTTTTCAAATGATCGAGGTATTGATATTCATTCAGTCCTTCAGGAATATCAAGTTCTTCTTTCATCCTGATTGAAGCAGGGATGGTTTGGTCTATCAGTTCATCAAGTGAGGAAACACCAATTTTTTCGAGCATGTTATCTACTTGCTCCGGCCTTGGGCCGTTGTGTCTGAGAATAAAGTTGTTGCTGATCATCTTTCACGCGTTTTCTTACCACTGTTTTAAAGGCTCAAAGGTAAGAATCTTTGGAGAAAAAAATGAGGGAGAATAGGGTTTTGTTAAAAAAATAACAACCATATGATCGAAGATCTAAGAACAAACGATCGACACCGATAGCTATCGTGGGAAGATTGGATCTGAGATCTTAGATATCTGATTTAAGACTCATCAGCAATTGTATGATGAATGTTCTCCTTTATTATGCAATTCGAAAGGGATTTCTCCCTTGTACCTTCGCTTCGCTCAGGCACGGCGGTCGAAATGACTGAGAGATCTCCTTCGACCTTGCAGACAACTAGGCTTCCTTCGTCTTAATCCGCATTTTATAAAACGACCGGTATACAAAGATCAGGGCCACGACAAGGAATCCGACACCAAAGTATGGGGCCATATCCCTGAACTGCGCTGCAAGAGCGATCTCCATGGCCAGCAAGCCAAACAAGGTCGTGAACTTAATGATGGGGTTCAATGCGACAGAGGAAGTGTCCTTGAACGGGTCGCCAACCGTATCACCAACAACCACTGCGTCATGTAAAGGTGTTCCTTTTTCTTTCATGTCAACCTCCACTACTTTCTTGGCATTATCCCAGGCACCGCCGGCGTTGGCCATAAAAATAGCCTGGAAAAGTCCGAAGAAAGCTATTGAAAGCAGATAACTGACAAACAATGAAACAGGAGCTGCATACTTCATTTTGTCTTCCATCCCAAGGCCCGCTTCAAAGCCTGAAGGAGCGGCAAGAAATGCAAATGCCAATGCAAAGGAGAAGATCGCGATAAAAATATTCCACATACCTTTCTGAGCATATTGTGTGCAGATCTTAACTACTGCTCTTGACTTTTCTATGGAAGCTTTCTTTTCTGCATTGGGATCCAGATTTATATTCTTACGTATATAATCGGTTGCACGTCCGGCTCCAGTGGTAACTGCCTGTGATGATGCTCCGGTAAACCAATAAATGACAGCCCCTCCAAGTATGAACCCCAAGATCGAATAGGGATTCAGCAGATTCAGGACCTGCTCCGGCTCAACATGCAGCACATGCTGTATAACCAGGATGAGCGAGAAGATCATGGTTGTGGCACCCACCACAGCCGTTCCGATCAGCACCGGCTTGGCTGTAGCTTTAAAGGTGTTTCCTGCTCCATCGTTGGCCTCCAGGTAATATTTTGATTTCTCAAAATCAGGTTTAAAGCCAAAATCCCTTTCAATTTCTTCACTCACGCCTTCCTGTTCCTCTATAAGCGACAACTCATATATTGATTGAGCGTTATCGGTTACCGGGCCGTAGCTATCCACAGCAATGGTTACAGGTCCCATACCAAGCATACCGAAGGCAACAAGGCCAAAGGCAAAAATGGAAGGATATATCATCAAATCACTTAGTCCGTAACCGCTGGCAAAAAAAGCAATAAACATCAAAACAATAAATACCAGGCCTTGCCAGAAAGCACTAAAGTTTCCGGCAACCAGCCCTGAAAGGATGTTCAGTGATGCACCGCCTTTCTTAGATGCTTCCACTACTTCGTTCACATGGGTGGACTTGGGACTGGTAAAGAGCTTGGTAAACTCCGGGATCAATGCAGCACCAAGGGTTCCGGCGCTGATGATCACCGATAGGGTAATCCACATATTGTTGGGAAGATCTCCTATGATAAAATAACTTGCAACAAAAGTTACAACGATTGACATGATGGAAGTTATCCAGACAAGCGATGTTAATGGTTTTTCAAAATCGAGGTCATCGGCATTTTTATATTTTGCGTTGGCAATGGCCCCGTTTAACCAGTATGAAAGTATGGAAGTAATGATCATCAGGATGCGCATAACAAAGATCCATGATAACAGGGTTATCTGGTATTCAGGACTGGTAACAGCAAGAAGGATGAAGGCAATCAAAGCCACACCTGTCACACCGTAGGTCTCAAAACCATCGGCGGTAGGGCCCACACTATCTCCTGCGTTATCACCTACACAGTCGGCAATGGTACCCGGGTTCCTGGGATCATCTTCACCAATCTTAAAGATCACCTTCATAAGGTCGGAACCGATATCGGCAATCTTTGTAAAGATACCGCCGGCAATCCTTAAAACGGATGCACCAAGTGACTCTCCGATAGCAAAGCCTATGAAGCTTGCTCCAGCATATTCGCCTGGAACAAACATCAGGATGATCAGCATCATGATGAGCTCAAGAGAAATGAGGACAACACCGATGCTCATCCCTGCAGTCAACGGTATATTCAATAATTTTATGGGTTTTCTTTCAAGGGAAGCAAAAGCCATCCTGGAATTGGCCAGTGTATTCATCCTGATGCCAAACCAGGCTACACTGTATGAACCAAGTATACCAATAACCGTCCAGCCCAGGATCATCAGCACTCCTCCTATGCCAAATCCTGAATCGGATAGCCAACCAAAATAAAAGGCAACAGCAGAACCAATAAATATAAACAGGATAAGAAGAAACTTGCCCTGTTGTATCAGGTATGTCTTTGCTGTTTGAAAAATTACGTTGGCCACTTCAAGCATGGAATGATGGGCACGGATCTTCCTGATCTTAACGAACTGGTATAATCCAAATAAAAATCCAGCAAAGGTAATCAGGAATCCCCAGTAGAGTATTGTCTCCGACTTCATTCCATCAGGGATCACCAGATCCGCCTCGCTGGCAATTGTTAATACCGGTAAAAACAAAATTGTTAAAAATGCTAACATTTTTTTCATATGCACTTGTTTTAGGAGTTGTTAAAATTGCGTAAACAAAAATATAAAAGTATTCCAATTAACCAATAAATAGTTATAAGTATTAACAAACAAGCCCTAAACAACCAATTGAACTATATTTAGCCTGGGGTGTTGATATGTTGATTTGATTAAGTGTTAAAAAATATCTTAAATTTGTCATAGAAATATATGCCTGATGATAGCAGTATTTCTAAACAAGGGGTTACATGGATAAGATACAACTTGAAATCATTGGGATGTCATACAGCCAATCGCAAAGTGGAGCGTATGCACTTATCCTGGGAGAAACATACGGAAAAAGAAGATTACCGATCATCATCGGAGGGTTTGAAGCACAGTCCATCGCAGTAGAACTGGAAAAAATGAAACCCTCACGTCCCCTTACACACGATCTTTTTAAAAATTTCGCCGAGCATTACAATATTATTATCAAGGAAGTTATCATCGACAAGTTCCTGGAAGGCGTATTTTTTGCAAAGCTAATATGTATACATGATGGCCAGGAAAGTGAGATCGATGCAAGAACATCAGATGCCGTTGCACTGGCCATAAGGTTTTCCTGTCCCATCTATACATATGAAAATATCATGGCTGAAGCCGGGGTTGTGATGGAAGATGATAATATATCCGCGATGAAAGAGGAAAGCAAGACCAAAAAATCAACAAAAAGCGAATATTCACAATATACCCTGGACGAACTGGATGACTTATTAGCAAAGGCCATTGAGAAGGAAGAATATGAAAAGGCCTCCAGGATCAGGGATGAGATACAAAACAGAGGTGATAAAGAATAAACTTCTGTATTTCATGAAAAATTTTTTGTCATTGCTTACATCACGGAGGCAATGATTTTTTAATGAATAGAGATGAAAATAAAAAATTTGTTCCTTTTATTTTTATTGGTCTTCATCCCTTTTTTGTTAACAGGGCAAGACTCATCAGCTGTAGTCAGTTCAATCCAGGAAAACACAGGATTCTCATTCACCTCCTTATACAGGGGATTGCTTGGGCTCATTGTTTTAATTGCTTTAGCCTACCTTTTAAGTTCTGATCGCAAGGCTATTTCCTGGCGCGTGGTTGGCATCGGATTGCTGGTTCAGCTTATTATTGCCATCGCTGTATTAAAGGTTCCTTTTATCAAGTACTTCTTTGAACTTCTTGGGATGATGTTCATAAAGATTCTGGACTTCACCAAGAGCGGAAGCGAATTTGTTTTTGGCGACCTAATGGATACCGAGTCTTTTGGAGTGATCTTTGCATTTCAGATCCTTCCTACCATTATATTCTTCTCTGCGCTTACCAGCATTTTGTTTTACCTGGGCATCATACAGAAAATCGTTTACGCCCTCGCCTGGTTGCTTACGAAGGGACTAAAAATATCCGGTGCGGAGGGGCTTTCCACAGCAGGTAACATTTTTCTTGGCATGACGGAATCGCCTTTGCTGATCAAAGAATACCTTGAGAAAATGAACCGGTCGGAGATGTTCCTGGTAATGGTTGGAGGTATGGCAACCATCGCAGGAAGTGTGCTGGGGATATATATCGGCATCCTGGGAGGAGCAGAATATGAAGGCCAGCTCTTGTTTGCCAAGCATCTCATAACAGCATCTGTCATGGCTGCACCCGGGGCAGTTGTTATATCAAAAATATTATTGCCACAAACTGAAAGCATTAAAAGCGATATAAAAATTACCAAGAAACAAGTGGGATCCAATTTACTGGAAGCCGTTACCAATGGTACAACACAAGGGATCAGGCTGGCAGTTAATGTGGGGGCGATGTTGATCGTTTTCATTGCTATGGTCTACATGCTGAATTTTATCCTTATGCAAATCGGTGGCTGGACCAACCTTAATGAAGGCATCCTTGCGTTGACAGGTGGTCGCTATGAAGGATTAAACCTTCAGTTTCTCCTGGGTTATACTATGGCACCATTGACCTGGGCTCTTGGGGTACCTGTACAGGATATTGCCACTGTAGGCCACCTGGTGGGTGAAAAAATCATCCTGAACGAAATGGTGGCTTATTTCAGCTTTGGAGAACTCATAGCTGAAGGCGCGTTCCATGAGAGTAAATCTGTTATTATGGCCACATACATGTTGTGTGGTTTTGCCAATATCAGCTCGATCGGGATTATCCTGGGTGGCATTGGAGCGCTGGCCCCTGGTAAAAGAAAAATGTTATCACAGCTTGGGTTCAAAGCCCTTATTGGGGGTGCAATGGCATCACTGCTTTCAGCAACACTTGTTGGTATAATTCTGGGATAAACAAATGCATTATGAGACAATACCTAAACCTGCTTGATCATGTTTTAAAAAATGGTTCCAGGAAAGAAGACAGGACCGGCACAGGTACCATCAGTGTCTTCGGATATCAGATGAGGTTTAACCTCCAGGATGGATTTCCTGTGTTAACTACAAAAAAGCTTCATCTGAAATCCATCATATATGAGCTCCTGTGGTTTTTAAAGGGGGATACCAATATAAAATACCTAAATGAACATAAGGTTTCAATCTGGGATGAGTGGGCAGATGACAACGGTGACCTGGGTCATATTTACGGCTACCAATGGCGTTCATGGCCGGATGCAAATGGGAAATCAACTGATCAGATCAGCAATGTCATCCAAAACATCAAAGAAAACCCTGATTCCCGCAGGCATATTGTCAGTGCATGGAATGTAGGAGATCTTGAAAATATGGCCCTCCCACCCTGTCACGTACTTTTCCAATTCTATGTTAATGATGGTAAGCTCTCATGCCAGTTGTATCAACGTAGTTGCGATATTTTCCTGGGGGTGCCATTCAACATCACCTCCTATGCCCTGCTTACAATGATGATCGCTCAGGTTACAGGACTCAAACCAGGAGATTTTGTCCATACGCTCGGCGATGCCCATATTTACCTGAACCACATCGAACAGGTAAAGCTACAGCTAACACGTAAGCCCTATCCACTGCCTGAAATGAAGATCAATCCTGAAGTAAACAATATCTTTGACTTTGACTTTAAAGACTTTGAGCTTGTGGGTTATCAAGCACATCCACATATTAAAGGTGAAATATCAGTCTAATAAAAAAAACATGAAAGAAAGCAAACCGGTTGTTTCAATCATTGTCGCTATTGCTCAAAATTATGCCATAGGTAAAGATAATCAGCTTTTATGGCATCTGTCTGAGGATTTGAAACGGTTTAAGAGAATCACTTCCGGCCATCCTGTGATCATGGGTAAAAAAACCTATGAATCATTGCCTAAAAGGCCGTTGCCAAAAAGGACCAACATCGTGATCACGGATGACAGAAAAGATAATTTTGAAGGATGTACCACGGTTTTTTCACTTGATGAAGCTATTGAAGCCTGCCGTGGAGAAGAAGAATGCTTTATTATTGGTGGTGGATCCATTTACAGGCAATTCCTGCCAAGAGCAGATAAATTATACATCACAAAAGTCCATGAGGATTTTGAAGCTGATACTTTTTTTCCCGAAATAACTAAGGAAGAATGGCAACTCATGGAGGAAAGTCCTCTGCAAACAGATGAAAATAATTCACTCAAATACTCGTTTCTCACTTACAAAAGAAATGAAAGATGATTTTTCCACAAGCTAATAGAACTGTTTTAATAGCCTTATTATTGGTAACTATTGCTCTTATTTCCTGTAATAAGGAAAACGAGGAAACTGATTATAACGATAACATTATTGCAGCCCGGTCGAATGTTAAAGCTGAAGGAGTTTATACAGATATTTTTAACATGTTCTACAAAGCTTCCATCAATGAAGATCTGTTTATCCAGGGTACTGCCATAATTGATACGGCCACTGTCATATTTGACTCCATCCCACAGTTAAAGATCAAAGTTGATTATGGTAGTTATTTCCGGTTATGTCCTGATGGATTGGTAAGAAAAGGCTCTTATACAGCCATCCTTTCAGATATGCCCGATAAGCCGGGAAGCATTGCTTCTTTGACATTTGAAGACTATATATCTCAGGACTTGTTGGTAGAAGGTAATCTTTTTATCAGTTATGTCGGGGATAATGCATCAGGATTCCCTGTATTTCAATATTCACTTGACAATGGGGTAATTACACATTTGATCGACAGCATCGTTTCCAGCACATTTTCCTGGAAATGCCTCAAGGATCTGATATTGATAGATGGCAAACAAACACCAACCTTTGCAGACGATGATATTTTTGTTCTTTCAGGAAGCGCAAATGGAGTAGCTATAAATGGAAAGGCTTTTGAAACAGAAATAAGTTCAACCAATCCTCTGATTAACGATTTAAGCTGTAATTGGATTGTAGCAGGACTGCAGAACATTACCACACCTGATCTGGAAATAACTTCCGGAAGCATCGATTATATTACGGATGATGATTGTAATTCCAGGATAGCCTTCTATTTTAATCAAAATGTTTTTTATTTCCGGCCTAAATAATACTTAATCACGTTTTCTGTTTTTTCTTTTTTGCAGCTGGAAACAGTATATTATTAAGAATCAATCTGTATCCCGGTGAATTGGGATGCAGGTCCAGTTCAGTTGGCGGGTCCCCCACATAATGATGATAATCTTCAGGATCATGACCACCCAGGAAAGTCCAGGTTCCCCGGCCATACTCTCCATGGATATATCTTACCTCCTGCAGGGCTTTATTCTCCCCCATGATCAAAACGTTTGGTTTCAAATATTTCTTCTTGAATGCTGTCGTCTGTCCCATAAATCCTTTAACAACCCTTGTATGATCCTGGCATAGCATGGTTGGAACCGGATCCCATTTTGCTGAAAAATCGAAAAGCGTGAAAAAATCGTTTTCTTCCCTGATCTTTCTTACCCTTTCTTCTGTGGCATCAATTGAGGATATTTCATATTCATATGGACTGGTACTCAAAGTAAAATCTGTAAAAGCGAAGCATTTACTGTAATCCAGTTTTGATTGTGCATCTGGATCCATAGGGTCACCATCGAACATTACATCACAAATGTCTACTCCATCTGCAGCAAGGGCAACATCATAACTATCCGGTGCAGAACACATTGAAAAAAGATATCCTCCTCCTGCAACAAAATCACGGATTTTCTTGGCTACGGCAAGTTTACATTGTGAAACTTTGTTGAAACCCAACTCTTTGGCAGTAGCTTCTGCTGCAAGCTGATTGTCACGGTACCATTGAAAATCCTTATACCTGGCCCAGAACTTACCGTATTGTCCTGTAAAATCTTCATGATGTAAATGCAACCAGTCATAAAGAGGCAGCATATCGTTTAGAACTTCAACGTCGTAAACTATATCATAAGGTATTTCAGCATATGTCAGAACCAATGTTACTGCATCATCCCAAGGCTGTTTGTTCTTTGGTGAATAAACAGCAATTTTTGGAGGCTTATGCAACTTTATCTCCTCCATGTTGATTTGCGGCTCTGCGATTTCCTGGAGAATACCTGCAGCCTGCACATCTGCAATAACCTGGCAACTCACCCCCCTGATAACACATTCATCTTCAATCAACTGATGATGCTGACACATAAAACTACCTCCTTTGTAATTCAGCAACCAACTCATCTCAATATTCTGCTCAAGTGTCCAGTATGCAATACCATATGCCTTTAAGTGGTTCTTCTGGGACTCATCCATGGGAATAAGAATGTAAGCGGCTTGTAAAAACCCGATCTGAATGAATAAAAGAATTATAATTAACAATCGTTTCATCTGTAAATAATTTTTAAGATATAGTTCAGATGGAATATCCATATATTAATATTCACAGCACGATGATTTTGCACATATGGATATTTCAAAAACCAACATTTATTTTGAACGAAAACATCCTGGGTTTATTCCTTATTGTCCAGTTTTTCATAAACCGAATTCTGGCTTTTAAACTCCGGGACGATCTTCTTCATCAAAACCACGATCTCTTTATCAGAATTTTCTTCAATGGCTTCCCTGAGCATGCCGATCACTTCATCCATATATTTCTGCTGATATTCGGCCACCCTGGCGATCATGATCTGGGGATGATGGGTTGGTATGGTGTTTTCTCTGTCGTTTAACAACTCCTCGTATAGCTTTTCACCGGGTCTTAATCCGGTAAACTTGATTTGAATATCTTTTCCAAGCTCCAGACCCGAAAGTTTGATCATCTTTTTGGCAAGGTCCACAATCTTTATTGATTTACCCATGTCAAATATAAATATCTCCCCTCCATTTCCCATAGCACCAGCCTCAAGTACCAGCTGACAAGCTTCGGGGATGGTCATAAAGAAACGTGTTATGTCCGGGTGGGTTACGGTGATCGGGCCGCCTTTCTCAATCTGCTCCCTGAATAATGGAATAACGGAACCATTGGACCCAAGCACATTACCGAACCTTGTAGTGATAAACCGGGTGCTTTCTTTGCCATTGAGGGCCTGGATGTACATCTCGGCAATCCGCTTGGATGCACCCATGACACTGGTCGGGTTTACTGCCTTGTCGGTGGAGATCATAATAAACTTTTTCACACCGTGCTTTACAGAAAGGTCAGCAACAATTTTAGTCCCAAAAACATTCGTCTTGACCGCTTCCACAGGATGGTTCTCCATCATGGGAACGTGCTTGTAGGCAGCAGCGTGAAAAACGACATCCGGTTTGAACGTCCGGAAAATGTATTCCATCCTGCCTCTGTCGTAGATATCGGCAATGATGATCTCCACCTGCCTGGAACTGTATTTTTCCTTGCATTCCAGGTCGAGGTAAAAGAGAGGGCTCTCAGCCTGGTCGACCAGGATAAGCTTCCTGGCATCATATCCGGCTACCTGCCTTACAATCTCACTTCCAATGGAACCGCTTGCACCTGTGATCAGTACGCAGGTCCCGGCAAGCTGCCTGCTGATGTTTTCTTCGTCCAGCCTGATGATCTCCCTTTCCAGAAGGTCCTCGATGTTTACCTGTTTTATCTGGCTGAAACTCAACTCGCCATTGATCCATTGGGAAACAGGCGGTACATATAATACCCTGGCATCATACCTGAGGCAAAGTTCAATGATCTCCTGCTTCCGTTCGGCTTTAAGACGCATGGTCGCAATGATCACAATGCCAACCTTCCTGGTCGATAACAGCTCCTCGATCCTGTTAAAACCATAAATGGAAACACCTTCCAGGGTCTTTCCTATCTTGTTGTCGTTATCATCTATAAATGCGTGGATTTTATAATTAACCCCGGGATCCCTTTCCAGCGCATTCTTGGTGATCACCCCCGCCTCACCGGCACCAAAAATGATAACATTCGACTGCTCACCGGAAACGCTGATGAGTTCCAGATAAGCAAGCTTCACGATCATCCTGAACAATGAAAGCGCACCAGTGCTGGCAATGAACTCAATGATAATGATTGAAAAGGGGATGAAAAAAGTGCTGTTCAAAAAGAAATAAGTGGTGATGTTGGTAAGGGAAAACAGGATGCTTCCAGAAAATGTGACCAGGAAAATGCGAAAGACATCCTCAGTGCTGGTATACCTTACAATGCCCACATAAGTCCTGGATATCAAAAAACTAAGCAAACGGATAAGCACCATGTATGCAAGTACCCACGGAAGAGGCGACAGCTCCGATTCGGGAATATCAAAATTGAACCTGAGCAGATAAGCCAGCAAAATGGAGGAAGCGACAATGATCAGGTCGATCATCAGGATGATCCATCGTGGTGTATTGCCGTATGGAATATTAAAATTTCTCATAGATTCCAAAGGCCAAAGATATAAAGAAAATGGCAAGGTTTGATTTTCATATCCATGGGGATTTATTACATTTGTGCGTCATTAATAATTATAACCGACTAAAGATCACGAGATGAAAAAAACAGCTCTTTCCTCAATGCATGAAGCCATGGGAGGCAAAATGGTTGAATTTGCAGGATTTTACATGCCTGTGCAGTTTGAAGGTGTTAACATTGAACATGAAACGGTAAGGGATGCCCTGGGTGTTTTTGACGTTTCACATATGGGCGAGTTCTGGGTGAAAGGCCCCAAGGCTTTCGGGTTTGTGCAAAAGGTAACCACCAATGATGTAGCCAAACTTATTGACGGAAAGGTGCAATATACCTGCTTCCCGAATGGAAAAGGCGGTATTGTCGATGACCTCCTGGTATACAGGATCGATGAAGAGACCTATCTTCTGGTCGTCAACGCTGCCAACATCGATAAAGACTGGGCATGGTGCAATGAGCAGAACACCATGGGTGCTACCTTGTTTAATGCATCAGATGAGATATCCCAGCTCGCAGTGCAGGGACCGCTTGCGCTGGAAGCCATGCAGAAACTCACTCCGGAGCCCATTGAAGACATGGAATACTATACCTTTAAAAAGCTGGAATTTGCAGGCGTCAAGGATGTGATCCTCTCAACCACAGGGTACACCGGATCAGGCGGCTGTGAAATATACATGGCCAATGAAGATGCTGAAAAAATTTACAAAGCCGTGCTTGAGGCAGGAAAAGAATATGGCATCAAACCCATCGGACTGGCCGCCAGGGATACACTAAGGCTTGAGATGGGTTTTTGTCTTTATGGCAACGACATCACCGATTCCACCTCTCCCATCGAAGCCGGACTTGGATGGATCACCAAATTCGCTGAAGGCAATGATTTCATCGACCGCCCCTTCCTGGAAAAACAAAAAGAAGAAGGCGTTACCCGCAGGTTGCGTGGCTTTGAGATGATCGACAAAGGCATTCCACGCCAGCATTATGAAATATGCAATGAGAATGGTGATGTGATTGGAGAAGTGACTTCCGGAACCATGGCACCATATGTCAAAAAACCCATTGGCATGGGATATGTAAAAAAAGAGTATTCCAAATTTGATACTGAAATCTTCATCAGAGTCCGAAACAAACTTTTAAAAGCAAAGATCGTCAGAATCCCATTTTACAAACCAGAAAATTAAAATAACCTGATACGGCTGCCAGGTCTAAGGAGGTCTGCCTTTGTGCGCCTTCGCGAATTCCTTTGGCGCCTTTGTGGTAAAACAAAAAATTCACAAATGAAAAAGTCAATAATCATCATGACCATTGCAGCAATCATCATGAGCACCTCATGTACACAGCAGGAAAAGAAAACGGAAAAAGAAGATGATTTCCGCTACCTCCTGGAGCAATTTGCCGACCTCAAGATCATGAGGTACCAGATCCCGGGATGGGATGACCTCACCCTGAACCAGAAAAAGTTCATCTATTACCTGGGTGAAGCTGCCAAATCGGGCAGGGATATCACCTTCGATCAGAACTACAAATACAACCTGGCCATCCGTAAAACGCTGGAAGAGATCCTGAAAAACTATGATGGGGACAGGACAAAACCCGAATGGCAGGAATTTCAAACTTACCTGAAGCGTGTTTGGTTTTCCAACGGAATCCACCACCACTATTCAACCGATAAGTTTTTGCCAGGATTTTCAAAGGAGTACTTCGTGGAGCTTATCAACAACTCTCCCGGTTCCGTATTCCCTTATGAAGAAGGCGAAGACCTTGAAAGTTTTACCAATAAGATTATTCCTGCGATGTTTGATCCCGGGGTCGATGCCAAGAAGATCGTAACAGATACAGACCAGGATATCGTTGCCGCTTCAGCCACCAATTTCTACGAAGATGGCATTACAGAAGAAGAAGCAGTTGCCTTTTATGATGGCATGAAAGACCCCTCGGATGCAACGCCCATTTCATACGGCCTTAATTCTAAGCTTTCCAGGAAGGACGGAAAGATTGTTGAGGAGGTCTATAAGATCGACGGGCTATACGGCCCTGCCATCACCAGGATCGTTTACTGGCTCGAAAAAGCCAGGGAGCGGTTTTCCGGCAATGATAATGTCTCTT
>JAGYLD010000048.1 GCA_018401355.1 Bacteroidales bacterium | reverse complement strand
GCAATGATAAACATTTTTTTTTATTTACGAAACACCTTTTCAAGATTAGAAGAATTTTAATTTATTCTTTTAACACACTGTTACTATATATAAAGGATATTAACGTAAATTTAAACAATTCTTAAAGAGTAAAATCAGTTACATATTTAGAAGGATTCATATGGGAATAAAAAAAAGTTCTATATTAGTAACAAAATATTATCCAAACCAAACCACAAACAGATTTTATATGAACTATCCAAAAAAAGTCAAAATTGGTGAAATAACAGTAAGAGACGGCTTTCAACACGAAGAAAAGTTTATCTCGACAGAAGCCAAGTTATGGGTTCTTGAGCAATTGATCCTGGCAGGTTTCAGACATATTGAAACCACGAATTTCGGAAATCCCAAAGGCATGCCACAATTCAAAGATGCGGATGAATTGATGAAAAGGCTCCACAGCAGTAAAAGAGTCAAGGACATGCTTGACAATGTGACCCTCACAGCCATCACCATAAGAGAAAGGGCTATAGACAGGGCCATTCAGGCTAAAAAAGATGGTTACGGTCCAGACAGGATTCTTGTTATGGTATCCACATCTGAGTCACATCAGAAAACAAACTCAGGATTAACCATTGAAGAATACTGGAAAATGTGTGAGAAATACATTCCCAAATGCCATGATGCAGGAATTCTGGTTAACGGAACAGTAAGCACTATATGGGGCTGTCCGATCGAAGGCCCAACAGAAATGAAGAAAGCTGTTGAATTTACAAAGCGCTGGCTCGATATTGGAGCCGATGATGTGGAACATGCAGACCATGACGGATCTGCCTCTCCCAACAGGGTATACGATTATTTTTCAATGCTCCTTGACGCAATACCCAAACCTGAAAAGCATATTGCCCATTTTCACACCAGCCGTGGGTGGGGGCTGGCCAACGTACTGGCTGCTCTGCAGGCAGGAATAACCAACTTCGAATCAACAATGGGCGGCATTGGCGGACAACCAGCCAATTTTGTAGATGACACCCCAGTAACAGGAACAGGAAAATATTATTACAATGATCCCAATATTGTCGGGCTGGTCAGTACCGAAGATATGGTGGTTATGATGGATGAAATGGGAATAGATACCGGAGTAGATGTCGATAAAGTGCTTGAAATTGGTCAAATGATGGAACGTATTGCCGGCAGAAGATTAAGATCTGAATCGATAAAAAACGGACGTATTCCCAAAGAGCTAACAGGACGAAAATAGTGTTTATCTGCAAACACAAGTCCTCCCAATCATTATACACCTGATTAGGAGGACTTTATATTTTAGAAAACAACGTGTTCAGGGAGAAGTAACTCGCTGGAGGCCCGCACCAGAGGCTGGAGGCCGTTTACCAGCCCATCAACCCCCGCTATAAAGATAATTGATTACAATCCCTTTATATTCTTCTTCAACAGGTATTTTGCTTTTATCAGTCATCTCTAAATGCCCTTCGGGCCCTTTGTAAAAGCAATAAATGTATTTCCTGTTGACCAGATATGAAGAATGGACCATTATGAGGTCATGCCTTTCTCGTTGCAATATCAATGATTGAAAATCAACCTCCACATGTATATCATCACCTGAGATCATATGAAACATTATACCCATTTCAGATTCTGAGCAGAAAACAATATTGCTCTCATTCAGGATTATTATAGATTGTTCCGTTTGTATCTGGTAAATCCGCTCACCATTCAATCTATTCGATATCATTAAACTACTCATAATGAATTACTTCAAAACTCCAATGGATGTCTTATAAAATTAAAACCGGAATATTCTGCCTAAAAATTAACCGAACCGCTAAATGTTTCCCCTTGCTGGTTGTAATAGCCTGTTGTATTTACATTAAATGTTGCAGAACAACTGCCGGCATTGTACGAAACAATGCTAACTGATCCGCCATTGCATTTATAAAATTCATTGTTGTTTCCATGATAAATAACTTCAAAATAACAGGGGTCATTGGCACCTCCACAGGAATAATTACCTGTGCCATTGAAATCAGGTTTTCCATACCCTCCGATGCTAATATTAAAAGAAACGGTTACACCGTTAACATCACCATTAATGATGATATTTAATGTAGTATCCGTTACCTCATACTTATAAAGGGTTGAAAAACAATACAAAGCAGAGAAACTTCCGGTAGCATTGGCACTTAACACACCTGTGCAACCGGCGGGTGGATTGGAGTTGTCGTTTCCTTCATCGTTATTTTCCTTTTCACAGGAAATAAAAATTATTGTCATCGCAAATAATACAATACCAAATAGTTTTGTCTTCATTTCCTAATATTATTAGATTAGTATATAATGATGGTCCATTAGCATCACCGGTCTGCCCAAGGGAAAGGTAATATTATGCATTAAAACATGCAGAATCAACAAAAAATGATAAATGCAGAGGATAGTTTATTAACTGCGCAATGAACCTGATTAATTGCAAAAATGTCAGAGATTGGATAATGCCTTGAGGAAACTATCCTTTCTTCTTGTTGAAACAGGGATCTTTTGCCCGTCCTTTAAAAGAATGTGCCCCCCGCTACCCTTTTCAAAGGAACTAATAAAATCAAGATTAACCAGGTGGGATTGATGAACCCGAAAAAAGCCATGAGGCACCAGCATTTCCTCAAAGTCCTTAAGGGTCCGGGCAACCATAATCCTGGGTGCATTCGAGAGGTGTATCAAGGTATAGTTTTCATCCGATTCACAACGAACAATGTTTTTGACCTCCAAAACATAAATGCTTCCAACGGTATTCACAATTATTCTTTTCTCCGTATTCGAAGATGTGGTATTACTAACCAAAGCATCCACTTTGAGCCGCAATTTCTCCTCATTATCAATTACTTCAGACACCTTATTGATACCACTGATCAATTCTTTTGGTTTAATTGGTTTAAGGATATAATCCAGGGCACTCATTTTAATGGCTCTTAGTGCATATTCATCGTGAGCTGTAACGAAAATCAATTTGAAGTTTATTTTCTTAATTTTTTTCAGCAAGTCAAATCCCGTGTTTTTTCCAAGCACGATATCGAGCAAAACCAGATCCGGTTTTTCATTTTCGATGAGTGTTATGCCATCATCCATTGAACCGGCTTCTCCTACCAGTTCTACATCACTGCAATAAAACCCGAGCATATTGGCTAGTGCTTTCCTTGCATTTCGTTCATCATCAACTATTATTGTCCGTATTTTCATGATTGTAGAATTAAATCCTGTCTATGAACTTTTGTTTTACCGGAATTACAAACTGCACTCTTGTTCCTGAGGCTTTTCCCGTTGAATCTTTAAGTTCCTCAATAAAAAAGCTAACCTCCATCCCTTTCCTGCGCTTCAGATGCAGCAAACGTTGTTTAATAATTCCAATGGCAAGTGACTCATGGTTTTTTTCTTTTTGCTTTTTTATCGATTCGGCGGCCGATAATCCAATACCGTTATCGTCAAGAGTAAAGATCAGCGATCTTTCCTTCAATTCATAGCTCATCTTTATAATACCCTTTCTGTCAGAATATTTAATACCATGCTCTATGGCATTTTCAAGGAACGGCTGGAAAAGCATAGGCGGAATTAGGATATTGTCAACGTCGATGCCAGGATCCACCTCGATGAAATAATCAAACTTTTCCACGAACCTCAACTGCTGAAGTTCAAGGTACAATTGGATAAAATGGATTTCATTTTCGAGGCTAATTTCCTCTTTCCGGCTGTTTTCCAGGATGATCCTGATCAACCGGGCAAATTCAGAAAGGTATTCGCCTGCCTGATGGGTCTGATGCGTATAAATGAAATTTTGAATGGCCGATAAAGAGTTAAAGATAAAATGCGGGTTCATTTGCAGCCTCAGGAGTTTCTGTTTAATTTCCAGGTTTTGAAGCGCCAGCCTGACATTCTTCATCCTCCAGTTGTTGAACATGTAAATGCCTGTAATGACAAGTATCAACCCCATCACAACAAACCACCACCTCTTCCAGAACGGAGGAACGATTTGGATTTTAAAAGAAGCTTCGCCGGGAGACAAAAAACCGTTTTCATCTTCTGTCAACATTCGAAACACGTAATTCCCCGGTGGGACGTTTGTAAATCGTACAGCCATATCTCCGGGAGCCACCTGTTGCCAATCCTGGTCAAAATTTTCCAGTTTAAAAAGATATTTAAAAGAGGTTTCGGTGTTCCAGGCATTGACACCAATATGGATATTGAAGAAATTTTCATTATAGGCAAGTTTCAGCAGCGTATCATTGCGGATATTGTATATTTCCCCTTTATCATAAAAATCGAGTAGCGGGAAATACAATCTGGGAAAGTCCTGGTTCAACCTGAGCTTTTCCGGTTCAATAAAAGCCAGTCCATTGTTTCCTCCAATCAAGGCCTTTTGTGTTCCTGATAAGGTACCACAGGCACTACCTGACGAAAACCTTAACCTGACTTTTTCACTCAGATCCAGCAGGACAGAATCAACATAGTTGTATAAAAACAACCCTTTCTCTGTCAGCAGCAGCAACATTGAACCCGGCATTGAGGTTATTTTAAATACCTCGATACTATCGAGAGGCATTAATCCGGGAATTTTTCTGAAAGCTTCTGTTATCTCATCAAAGATATATACGCCTGTGGTCCCTGTCCAGATATTACCGTCAAAATCCTCAACAACATCATTTACATGTTCTTCAGGGAACCCTCCCACAGGATTGATTTCAACAAAATAACATGATGTGGTATCCTTTTCCGGGAAGTAGCAATGTATGCCGGTTTGCGTGGTACCAACCCATAGCCTTTCCCGTGAATCAAAATGCAAAGATGTAATCAAGCGGCTTAAATGAAACGATTGAAATCTGTTTTTCAATGATCTCATAAACCTCTCCGTCTTTGTATCAAATTCCATCAATCCGTCTGATCCCCAGAATCCCAGATAAAGCAACTGGCCTTTTCCAAATTCCAGATCATTATACCAATCCTTTGAGAGGGATAAAGGGTCATACCGATAATGGGTATATGCACCTGTACCGGGAATAAGCTTCCCGAATCCCATACCAGCCCATAGCCCGATAAAAAGCTCTCCATCAACCGATTCGCTGATGCAACGCACTTTATCGGTTATCATTCCGGGTACATTACCGGAATTATAGTGGACGAACCTGTTTGTTAATGGGTCCATAATGTCTATCCCCCGCTGGTAAGTCCCTATTGCAATTCTGCCATCCTGCAAGGTTTCCAGGTCAGTGATCACTGATGATACCGGAGAATTCTCCAAACCGGGGATATGAAACATATATTCCACACCCTCGGGGTCTGGGTTCATCACAGAAACGCCATTCTCCGTTGCCATCCAGATGTTTCCTAAAAAATCCTCATAGATGGTGTTGACATTATCCCCACACAGAGAAAAAAGGTCTTCCTCATGATTCTGGTATAATACCAATTTTCCTGCACGGGGGTCAAGTTTCCCAACTCCCTTTCCTGTACCCAACCATAAATGGCCGTTTTTATCAATCATCCCGGACCAAATTGAGGCAGAATAGATTTTTTCATAATATTGTGTTTCATGTTCGAACAGATAAAGTCCGTCCAACCCGCCCACATAAAAGTTACCCAAATCATCTTCCAGATAGACAGCCACATCGGCTTCTCTTTTGTATCCTTTCCTATTAACCGCAAAAGGCATGGCAACTAACTCATCCATATTTTCATCCAGGAAATAGGATGGCATGCCTCTGCCCCCAATCCATAAAACGCCTTTTTTGTCACGATAAATGGTATGATACGGATAATACGGCTGCATAACATAATGGTGCCTGTATGAATGGATGACCCTGCAACCGGGCATATCCATTTTATAGAGATACCCCTGTGTTGTTTCAAACCACAGGATACTGTCCCCTTCAGGGAAAATTGCCCGGACATAAAGGCTGTCGTCGGACTTTTCTTCACAACGACCTCCAAAGTATGTTTTGAACGAGTCCTTATGCCTGATATAACGGCTTAGCCCGGATTTGGACCCGATCCACAAATTTCCGCTTTTATCAACCGAAACACATTGAACAAAAGATGATGGAAGTTCTGAAGCAAGATTGCCGGCATGATATTCTTTCAATCGGCTGCCATCAAAACGGAGGAGCCCTTTAGCAGTAGCAAACCAGAAATAACCGGTTGAATCCTGCACAATCTCAAGAACATCCTTCAGGCCCTTTCCTGCATAATCATGGAATTGACTGAAACGCTGATAATAATCCCTTTGTATGGAGGAAATAAAAGACTGTCCCGTGGCATTTAACCCCACTGATATGTATACTGATAAAATAAGGTACCTTTTCAGGGTGTTCATTCTATAATTCTTCAATCTTTAGTGTATCTGCTACCCTGACGCCTTTTCCCGTTTCTTTCAGGGTACAGCATTGATTGTAATGATCGTGCTGTAAAAAGATTATATAATTGTTTTTAACCGCCAGGCTGAAAAATTTTTTCTTTTCATCCATTGTAACCAGGGGCTGCATATCATATGCCATAACCCAGGGCATGGGTACATGTGCCGTTGAGGGCAGCAGATCAGCCCCAAAAACCACAGTCCTTCCGTCATAATCTATATGAGGGATCATTTGTCCTTCGGTATGGCCATGGTAAAAGGCAATATTTACTCCCTGAAAAATTTCCCCTTCGTTCTCAACAAGATAAAGCTGACCTGCCTCTTCCAGGGGGAGGATCATATGCTTAAAATACGATGCTTTTTCACGGGGATTGGGATCCATTGCATTCTCATATTGTTTCCGGCTTACCCAATAGCGGGCATTTGCAAACGCAGGGATATATCCATTCCCTGACCGCTTCACATTCCCTCCACAGTGGTCAAAATGCAAATGTGATAAAATCACATCGGTGATATCACCGGTTGAAAACCCAAGACGTTCTAGTGATCTTTCCAGTGTATCATCCCCGTCCAGAGAAAAATGCTTCAGGAATTTTTCATCCAGCGTATCGCCAATTCCGTTATCTATAAGAATAAGTTTTCCACCTGTATTTACAAGCAAACTGCGCATGGCCCAGGTACACAGATTATTCTCATCTGCGGGATAGACCTTATTCCAAAGTACCTTTGGCACAACACCAAACATAGCACCACCATCCAGTTTAAAATTTCCTGTTTCCAGAGAATATAATCTTGTCATAATTAGCAATTTACATGTTATTGTACATCAAACAACCGAAGTTTATTTTCTGTTCAAACCATCCAGTGCAAAAGCATAGGCACCTACAGAAACGGCACCGGATGTGCCCAGCCTTGAAACCCCGATTCCTATCTTTTTCACCGGGTCATATTTAACCTGCTCCTTACTGTAAGGGACTTTTATGGTTAAAGAAGAATCCTTTAAAAACCTTTCAAGGTCACTTTCCAGGTTGAATGCTTTCACTTCCATCCTGTCAATTTCTTCTCCACCGAATGTCCGGTATTTTTTATTCATTTCACCTACCATATCATCAAGGAAGATCGACCATGCACCTGAGAGTCCTCCACCGATCACAACTAGTCCGTCGATCAAAGAGGCAGCATCTGCAACAGCACCTGCAGCTGATACAGCCAGTTCACGGAATGCCTTCCTGGCTGCTTCCTGGTTACCGGGCTTTTCACCATTGGCTATCTCAAATATCTCTTTAGGTTCAGGTATTTCATGTTCTTTCATTCCTGATATTTCTCCATACACCCGTTTTACCGCCCTAATGGTTACACTATCTTCGATGCTGGTTTGTGGGAATTTGCAGTTTCTCATCCTGTTTATTTCCCCGGCTGCAGAGTTGTCTCCTGTGATCAACACCCCCCGGCTCACAATTCCGCCACCAAAACCTGTTCCCAGGGTAACCCCAAGGAGGTTATTGTATTTTTTCACACTTCCATTGTTTTTCAGAAGCTGGTTTATCTCTGGCAGTAATCCATTCATTGCTTCTCCATAAGCAAAAAGGTCTCCGTCATTGTTGATAAAAACCGGAATACCAAACTCATTTTCCAGCATCCTGCCCAGTGCTACACCTCCCCGAAAGACCGGCAAATTTTGCAGGTCACCGATAATCCCGTTTTCATAATCGGCCGGACCGGGAAAAGCAAAGCTTATGGCTACCGGCTTACTGTCAATCCCATTGGCAACAGCCCTGAAACCTGCAATGATTTTCTCAAGAAATTCATCAAGGGAATCGACGGATGCACTGTACCTGACAGGTTCCATTATTTCCTGCCCACCTTTCACAGCATTAAAAGCAAGCTTAGTGCCTCCGGCATCAAGCGTCAGGACAATACGTTCATCGTTAAGATAATCCATGGCTTTTTTGGTAAAAGTAGAAAAAAACAGAAATTAAACTAAAAGTCGAGGCTAAGTGACACGTAAATTATGGGTTTTTGTACTACCCCGTCTTCCACGCCCCAAGCGAGGTCACCTCTGAGAAAATATCCAAGCAACCTGCTCCTCAGCCCAAAACCATAACCAGCAACAATGGGGTCCTTTTGCTCTTCAACAGTTATCAGCAAAGAACCATTACGGATGGTTCTTCTGAAAAGTGAATTCTCTTCAGAATAAGGATCCCAGCCAGTCCAGGCAGTTCCGACATCTCCAAAGCCCACCACTTGAAAATTATTCAGGAAATCAGATTTAATGGGACGGTTAAAAAAGTATTTAAAAACAGGCCAGCGGACCTCTGTGTTAAAAAGCACAAAGCTGTTGCCGTTCCTGATATTTTGCTCAAAGCCCCTCATGTTTGTTGCAACTGTCTGATAAGCATAATTCTGTGAATAGTCTATGGGAGTATTGTTGGTGAACTTGGGAACAAGCCAATTGTCAACACCACCCATATAATAGATCAGTTTGTTGTTGCCAAATGAAGTACTGGCAGCAAACCTGTTGGCCCAGATGATGTTCCTGTGGATGCTCTGATAATTTCTGATATCAAGACCCAGAACGGCCATATCCTGGTCTCTTTGATCCACCATCATATAGTATTCTCCAAACAGCATCGACCGTGTTCCACGGTATAAATTCAAACCAAGGGACCGGGTATTATCGAAGATCAGCTGGCCTTTCATACTAACCCAATTTCTGTATTCAGTCTTCTTTTTCAGATTGAATTGGTCAGTGGACAGATAAACCGCAGCATCGTTTCTGTACATACCTGTTGCCTTAAAAGCAAGTACAGGACTGAAAGGGTACTTTAGTGAATAATACAACTCGTGGGAATGATTCCTGATGATGGAGAAGAAACCAACATTTTCCACGGTTACCCTGTGAAAAGTTATTTCCTTATCCACCCGCTTTTTCAGGTTACTGAAACTAAGCAAATACTCATTGTTGATAAGGTCCACATTTAGCCTGACACCACCAACGATCCGGTAGTCCTCCAGCAGGTCGGATAATCCCACTTTAAACAATGCATTGAATCCCGGGTTAAGGAATATGGGTTGCCCGCCACCAGTGAATGGTTGATAGGTATTGTTCAGGTAAGAGAAATCAATTTGTGTTGTCAGTTCATTGATAAAATACTCTACCCTGTAATTACGTTTTTTTGGAGGTATAAATTCCTTTACCGTATCATGGCGGATCAGCACCGCTGAAGTATCAATCCCCACCTGGAAAAATGATTGCTTATCAAAAACATAATTGTCAATATCAATTTTTCTGTCATCCTGCACCAGGATCACATCCCCTTCATATACATTGTAAAACCGCTTGGCTAATTTTTCCTGTTTCTTTTTCAAAGCTTTATCCTCATCCTGGAATCCATCCTGCAATTTTTCACTGACCATAACATTCATATATTCAGTATTAACCAGCTCCACAGGCTCAACTAATTCCGGGGGCAGAATTTCTCCGGTAAAAATGCGATAACGCTGGTCATCATAAACAACCTCCGCAAATTTTTCAGCGGAGGGATTGATATCTTGTTCCAGAATGTTTCTCGAATAATTTGTAACTGGGTAATAATCAGAGAAATAACGATAATGCGTTACTGTGTCGATGTAGGCAATTACACTGTCGAATCTCGACAGGTAGCGGTTGTAAATGCCATTTTCATCACTAAGGAATGATATGAATCCATCCCCATAGGGCATGGGTTGCTTTTCACTTGCAAGCGGGGTATTGGTGACCCTTCTTAGAACCGGATCCCGGTCATTATAATCGTATACCCACACATCATAATTTTTTGGCAGTCCTGTGGGTACATCCTCAGGTGCCCATTTCAAAGTATCTGAAATCCTGTTGGAGCAAAAAACGATCCTGGAGCCATTTTCTATGAACCTGGGCTGAATGTCATCAAATGGGTCATTCGTAAGCTGTTCATGAGATCCTGATGATAAATAAAAAACAAAAAGGTCTGACTGTCCCTTTTGCACTGCCGACATCAAAAGGTTTTTGCCATCCGGTGAATAGGATATATCGAGTACTTTCTCAAAATTAAAGAGAACGATCTTGTTTTTCTTTTTAACATCAAGGTTATAAAAATACAGGAAGATCTCCCCACGTCTTTCCACGAGGTATGCCAGGATCTTTCCCGTCGGGTGCCAGGCAATCAACGGGTAACTGAGATCATTTTTCTCATCCAGCCTGTATCCACCTTTGATCATCCTTTTTTTCTTTTTTCTTACCTGGTCATACAAATACATTTTGTATTGTCCGATCTCGTTGGTCATGTATGCAACATACCGGCCGTCAGGGCTTATCTTTGCATGGGCATAGGTCCGGTCGCCCCTGAACTTTTTTAGCAATGGATTATCAGGCAAGGATCTTGTAAAATCTTCCTGATAATATGATTTATAATAATTCAGCCATTCTTTGGTGAGGTTTTTATATGAAAGACCCAGGACATAAAGAAACCCATTTTCAACGCTTCTCGTCATCCTGGTCATTTGAATTACACCTGGCACAGCAGCCTGTCCAAAATTGTCTGCAACAAATTTCCATAATGAATGGCCTGCTATGGCAGCATTCTGCCCGGTTAGACGGTTAAAGTTTTTAAATTTTTCAGACTGTATGAGATCCTTGGTTTTGTTGTCAAGTTCTGTACTCCAGTCCTCTGATAGATAGGAGATTACCCCCTGCTTATACCACTCAGGCAATGTATATAAAGTCGAGTTTTTGATCTGGGAACCCATGCTTCCGCCAAACATCAGTTCATTGAAAACCACTTCCCCGATCCCTGCCCTGATCTGCCGCTCAAAATCGGTATACGTTCCATCAAAATAAAGGAAGACTTTTCGCCCGATAATATAAGTTATCCCTCCAGTATTATAGCTCTGGTCGTTGATCAATCCAATATTACTTTGTTTAAGGTCACTTAAAGTGTTGAATACCAGGAACTGCATCTTGTCTTCAATTGCAGCATCCAGTTGTTCTTCTATCTCTCTGATCTGTTGTTCAGCATATCTGGCTGCATATATTGCCAATTCCTGGCCATTCCTGTAAAAATAAACATCAAAATTCTTGAAATTATAGTAGGTCCAAAGAAACTCCCTGTATTGCACCCTGTTCTTTCCAAAAGTAAGCTGCGACCCGTTATAAAACTGGCTGTGACCAACGGAAGAAATCATCAGAAGGAGCAATGCAAGCAGTTTTTGAAAATGCTTACCGGATATGTAACTCAGAAACAACAACTGAATGTAAAAGTATAATTGGCAACAATAATGCTAAATTATGATAAATTCTGATGATATAACAACGTCAGCAATGTTAAATCATTATTTAATACCTTTGCCGGCAATAAATAAATCATCAGAATTAATTATTATGGTCAGGATACAGAAATTTATCTTTAACCTTTTTCAGGTCAATACTTACATTCTTTATGATGAAACCGGGGAATGCGTCATCATTGACCCGGGCTGTGTTGATGAAGGCGAGCAGGCAATACTGGCAAAATACATAGAAGATCAAAAACTTAGCCCTGTAAAGGCGCTTTTTACGCATACCCATGTAGATCATATCATGGGATCACAATTCATCACCGACCGTTTCAAACTTAAACCCATGTTGCACAAAGACGGGTTACCTTTCCTGGAAAGGTATACAGAGACAGCCCTGAGTTATGGAGTTGAAGCAGGAAAGAATCCGGAATATGGTGAATTCATAAAGGATGGTGACATTATCAAATTTGGCAATTCCCGGTTAAAGGTATTATATACACCAGGTCATGCTGATGGTTCCGTATGCTTTGTGAATGATGACGACCGGTTTGTGCTGGTTGGAGATGTTCTTTTCAAACAAAGCATTGGCCGTACCGATTTTCCAACCGGTGATTTCGACATTCTTCAAAAAAGCATCAGGGAAAAGCTTTATACTTTACCGGATGATTACACAGTTTATCCCGGCCACATGTCTGAAACCAGCATAGGTTTCGAAAAGAGCAACAATCCATTTATTTCCGAATAGTTTTTTCCAGGAATTCCAGGATAGCCTCTTCATCAATATCCAGCATACAGCGAAAATGTTTTCGGGGACAACGGCTATAACCTATTTTACTGCAAGGGCGGCATTTCAACCCTTTCACCTCTGCAATCATGCAATGGTCAGCCTCCACAGCAGTAAGATACGGATACATGCCGAATTCGGGAATGGTATTGCCCCAGATTGAAACAATGGGTTTTTCAAATGCAGCAGCAATATGCATCAATCCTGTATCGTTGGTGATAACCACTTTGGCATTTTCAACTATCGAAGCAGACTGATTGATGTTATACTTCCCACAGGCATTCAAAACCCCGGTTACTCCGGAATTAACAACTTCATCACCAAGTTCCTTATCATCCGGCCCTCCCAATAAAATGACCGGAGTTTTTATCTTTTTGCATAATGATATAATCTTTTCTCCAGGAAAGATCTTTGTTTTATGCTTTCCACCAATAACAAAGGCGATATAACCATTATGAAATTCTGCCGGCAAGGTTTCCTGTTCGATCTTATCCTTTTCATCAATAAAATAATCCAGTCCTTTCAAATCATTGATGACCCCAAGGCTCCTGACAGCCTCAAAATACCTGTCTACAATGTGAACATCAGGCAAGGTATTTATTTTCAAATTGACCATCAGCCATTTCTGGCGGTTCAGCTTGTTAAATGAAGCGGAAGGCCTCTTCAGAGCCTTCTTAACACGCAATGTTCTGAAGTTTTTATGCAGGTCGACAACTAAATCGAAATTCTCCTTTTTCAGGTCTGTAATAACATCCATGAGGTTTTTATCAAGGATATGCAATTTATCAATATACGGGTTGGATGCCAGAACCGGAAGAAACTGCTTTTTTGTGAGATAGTGGACCTCGTGGCGGCCCTGTATTTTCAAACCTCTGACCACTGGTGTCGTGAGAACAATATCACCAATAGAGCTGAATCTTATGATCAATATCTTCAGGGTTTCTTCCACAACTATTTAAAAATAGGTCTAAGCAAAGATAGCAAATTGCCTTTCCCGGTAAAATATTGCATAGAATTCCTGTGATATTTCTAATTTTGCGGCATGAACCTCATTGATACACATACCCATTTGTACCTCCAACAATTCGACGAAGACCGTGATCAGGTTATAGAAACTGCCAAACAACAAGGCATAAAGCAAATGTTCCTTCCCAATATCGACAGCAGTTCCATTGATGATATGCTGGCATTGTCAGAAAAATATCCGGAGAATTGTTATCCTATGATGGGATTACATCCCACTTCGGTGAAAGAAAATTATGAGGAGGAATTGGAACTTGTAAAACAATGGCTGCAAAAAGGCGGGTTTTGTGCTGTTGGTGAGATAGGCATTGATCTTTACTGGGATAAAACTTTCCAGGAACAACAGGAAGATGCTTTCAGACTGCAGATACGTTGGGCCAAAGCAAATAAACTGCCCATTGCTATTCACACCAGAAACTCTTTCGGTGAAGTACAAAGCATAGTAAAGGAAGAGCATACACCGGATCTCAGGGGGGTCTTTCATTGTTTTTCAGGAAATACTGAGCAAGCCAGGAAAGTAATTGAAATGAATTTTCTCCTTGGAATCGGAGGTGTGTTGACTTTTAAGAACAGTGGCCTGGACAAGGTTGTACGGGAAATCAGCCTGGAGCACTTCATCCTGGAAACCGATTCACCATTTCTGGCACCCGTGCCTTACAGGGGCAAAAGAAATGAAAGTGCCTATATCAGGATCATCGCACAGAAGCTTGCTGACATCAAGGGCATTTCCATTGAGGAAGTAGCGGAAGCCACCAGCAACAATTCATTAAACCTTTTCAAAACAGACGCGTTAAACCATGAATGAAGACCCCAGGGCATCGGTACTGATCATCTATACAGGTGGTACTATTGGGATGGTGCAGGATAAAGACAGCGGCATGCTGTTGCCATTCGATTTTGATCTGATTTCATCACATATTCCGGAATTACAGCATTTTGATTTTAACATTGACAGCATCACTTTTGAAACCATAGTGGATTCCTCCAATATGGATCCGTCTCTATGGGGCAAGCTGGCCAAGTTGATACAGGAAAACTATGAAGATTATGATGGGTTCGTGATATTGCATGGATCCGATACCATGTCTTATACTGCATCCGCCTTAAGTTTCATGCTGGAGAACCTGAACAAGCCAGTAATACTTACCGGCTCCCAGTTACCAATAGGTGTGAACCGCACCGATGGAAAGGAGAACCTTATTACCTCCCTTGAGATAGCAGCTGCCATGGAAAACAACACCCCTCTGGTGCCGGAAGTGTGCATTTATTTTGAGTATCAGTTATACAGGGGCAACAGGACCTTTAAATTCAATGCAGAAAACTTTGATGCTTTCCAGTCTGTAAACTATCCTGTGTTGGCAACTGCAGGTGTATATATAAGGTATAATCACAATTACATTCGCAGGCCAAATTTCAAAAGGCTGCATATACAAACCAGGATGGAAAGGAAAGTTGCTGTATTGAAGCTTTTTCCGGGAATTCCTGATGAATTGGTAAAAGCGGTATTAAATATACAGGACCTGAAAGGAGTTGTCATGGAAACCTATGGCAACGGAAATACGCATACTGAAAAAAGGTTTATGGACCTGCTCGAAGAGGCCACAACAAAAGGCATTATCATCCTGAATGTGACCCAATGCAAAGGAGGTTTTGTTGAGATCGGCAAATATCAGACTAGCATTGAGCTGGGGAAAATTGGAGTGGTAGGCGGTCTTGATATGACGACAGAGGCAGCCATCACCAAGATGATGTATGTGCTGGCCAAAAACACAGACAAAAGCAAAGCCATTTCATTACTGCAGAAAGACCTGCGGGGCGAGCTCACTCCACTGTAAAAACTTGTAACATGCTGAGCTACACAAACACATCGGATCATAATTACTTAATAATCAGTACAAATTGTAAGTATTCTTAATATAAATTTTACTTCGTAATTTCGCTGGATAAACTGTGAAGTTTTTTTTTATTACTTTAGCTGCCGAATTTTGAAGGATTCCTTTATGAAAAACAGGAGAGGTGGCCGAGGGTCAGAAGGCGCACGCCTTGAAAGTGTGTATACCCCACAAGCAGATCAGTTCAATCCCTTCCTCTCCATAGAAGACAATGGAGTTTTAACAATAAAAATTAATAAATCAGTTTTAGTTTCATAAAATTAATAATTACACTGACTATGAAAAATTAAGGTTCTGAACTGAGGCCCTCGTGCTGGCGTTTGGAGTGTCACAGAGTGTATTTGCTCAGGATGCGGGTTCAGCAGAAGAAACAGAAATGACAGCTGATACTACTGCTATGGAAGCAGATACTACAGCCGTTATGGAAGAAGCTTCCACTGAGATGACAACCCTGGCCGAAGAATCCGAAGAACCAAAAGGATTCCACCAGGTATTGAAAGAACAGTTTATCGCAGGTGGTCCCGGATTTATGGGTATTATCCTTTTGACATTAATCCTGGGTCTGGCAATTTCCATTGAAAGGATCCTTTACCTGAACCTTGCAACTACCAATACAACCAAGCTTCTCAACAAAGTTGAGAATGCCATGGAAACAGGCGGTATTGATGCAGCAAAAGATGTTTGCAAAAACACAAGTGGTCCGGTTGCCAGCATTTTTTACCAGGGATTGAACAGGTACAACGAAGGACTTGAAATTGTTGAAAAATCGATCGTTTCTTATGGAAGTGTTTTGATGGGCCGTCTTGAAAGCGGATTGTCATGGATCACACTTTTCATCGCCATCGCACCTATGCTTGGGTTTATGGGTACAGTAATTGGTATGATTGCAGCGTTTGCAAATATCGAAGCAATGGGTGACATCTCACCTACCATTGTTGCATCCGGTATCAAGGTCGCTCTTTTGACCACCGTCTTTGGTTTGATCGTTGCCATCATCCTTCAGATTTTCTATAACTATATTGTATCTAAGGTTGACAGCCTCGTCAACGCAATGGAAGATAGCACCATTTCTTTCATTGACATTTTGGCAAAGTATAAAAAATAAAAAATCTCAGCTATGACAGATAAATCAGGAAAAATCTTAAAATGGATGCTTAGCGTCCTTTTAGCCGTGTCAGCAATTCTGGGATTATTGTTTTATGCAGACGTGATTTCAGATGATCTTTTAATCTATTGGGGTTATATTCTTCTGGTGATAACGGCTGTGATTACCGTTATTGCACCACTGATCTACTTGCTCCTTAACCTCAAATCATCGGTGAAGTTTCTTATTACTTTTGGATTACTCATTGTTTTAGGCATTATCGCCTATGCCATTGCAGGAAATGAATTTACAGCCCTGCAATTGGAAAAGATGGAAACTACCACTGAAACATCAAGAATGGTTGGTGCCGGCCTTATCTTTACATACATTCTGGCCTGTCTCACCATCCTTTCTATCATTTATGCGTCAATAACCAGAATATTTAAATAAAAAAATTATCATGGCAGCAAGAAGCACACCCGAAGTCAACGCAGGATCTATGGCCGACATAGCTTTCCTGTTGCTGATTTTCTTCCTTGTTACAACAACCATGGACGTCGATACGGGTATTACCAGGAAACTGCCACCACCGGTTGAAGATGAACAAGACATTGACATTAAACAAAGAAATGTCTTCAAAGTGCTTGTCAACAGTTCCGACAGGCTTCTGGTGGAAGACAAACCCGGTAATATCCGAACCCTGAAAGACCAGGCCAAGAAATTTTTCATGAACCCTACCAACGATGAAGACCTTCCGGAAAAGAAACTGGAAGTGATCGAACACCTTGGAGAAATATATGTATCGAAAGGAGTTATTTCCCTCAAAAACGACAGGGGAACCTCTTATAAAATGTATATAAGGGTTCAGGATGAATTGACCAAAGCCTTTGATGAGCTCAGGGATGAGATGTCTGTGCAGTATTTTGGAATAAGTTTTGATAACCTTGTAGATGATACCAAACGGCAAGCCATTCAAAAAGCGATCCCGATGGCCATCTCCGAGGCAGAACCAGAAAACATAGGAGGTAATTGATATGGCACGTTTTAAAAAGAAAAAAGCAAGCGGACAACAAAAGATCAACACCGCCTCCCTGCCCGACATCATTTTCATGTTGCTTTTCTTCTTTATGGTAACAACCGTAATGCGTGAGGTAACCCTGATCGTAAAAATCAAAGCGCCTGAAGCTGCAGCGGTTCAAAAACTGGAAAAGAAATCACTGGTTAGTTATATTTATGTTGGTGTTCCACTCAAATCCGGCATTTACGGAACAGAATCACGAATACAACTCAACGATGCCTTCGCCACCGTAAATGACATCCAGGATTACATCATCAAAGAAAGAGAACAACGTGATGAGGCAGACAGAAAATTCCTGACAACCTCTATTAAAGCGGATGAAAATACCCGCATGGGTATCATCACCGACATTAAACAGGAGCTTAGGAAAATTGGTGCATTTAAGATCAATTACTCCTCCAGGAAAATCTACGACCTAAAAAAGTAATATTGTTCATAGTTAATAATGTAAAGGGAAATGCGAGAGTGTTTCCCTTTTTTTTCGCACCTACCCCTTCCTTTTTTCATTCGCATAAATAAATACCGTCAGAGAGACCATGAGCAACAGGCTGAAAATTATAATAAACATATTTGAAGAGGATCCGATCTCTTCCATCTCCACTTCCTTGCCGGAACGGTTCATAAAGAACACGATCAAAACCGCTGATGCATTGTTTACAAAATGGACGATGATGGGAACCCATAATGATCCGGACCAGACAAGCATATAGCCCAATAAGATCCCCAGCACAAAACGTGGCAGGAAACCATAAAACTGGAGGTGCAAAGCAGAAAAAAGAAAGGCTGTGATGATCACCGCCCAGTGAATGTTCTTTGTCCAATCGTTCATTGCACGCAACAGGGCACCACGAAATAAAAGTTCCTCTCCAACAGCAGGCAAAATGGCGATCATCAATAAATTTACGGCCAGGCCACCATAGGTGTCTACATCAATGAAAGCCTCTGTCAACTCTCTTGCCCGGGCTTCATATTCCTGCAGCCAGCGTTCAATGGAACCCATGAATTCAGGAAACCTGGCCATCTCATTGATTTCTGTAAGCATATGAAGGAATGGTAGAGAAAACAAGACCATTGCACTACCGGCCAAAACAGTATAAAACCTGGGAGCCTTATTAATTCTTAGGTATCCTCCTACATTCCTGCTTACCATCAAAGCAAATAAAAATGGAGGGATGATAAACAACCCGATCTGATTAACGATCTGCAAATACTTCAGCATGGCTATTTGTCCTGGCTCGTTAAGCAAAGAAAAACCTTTCAGAGATTCCAGAAGGTCAGTGCCATAGAAAACCATGCCGATGAGAATGCCGATGAAAGCGGTTACAAGCATGGAAACGATCACCAGCGCCAGAAGCATGAGCAATCTTAGAAAAGGATGAGACCGGTAAAGGATGGGTTCTTTTTGATACATGCAACAAATTTTTATGACAAGGCCAAAAATAATAAATTTGCAGATGATCAATACCCTTCCTATGAAAATCGGCGATATTAGGTTTGGCAACTTCCCGGTCTTCCTGGCCCCCCTCGAAGACGTCACCGATCTGCCCTTCAGGCGGATATGCAAGTCGATGGGGGCCGATATGATGTACAGTGAATTTATTTCTTCCGAAGGATTGATACGTGATGCCTGGAAGAGCGTTGTCAAGATGGACTTCACCGATGAAGAGCGTCCCCTGGGCATTCA
>JAGYLD010000047.1 GCA_018401355.1 Bacteroidales bacterium | reverse complement strand
ATCAACAAACTAAATGCCATCACCACCATTCCGGCTACCAGCCCGTAAATACTCAAATGATGCTCCCCATATTCCCTGGCTGCCGGCAACAATTCATCGATGGAGATAAACACCATGATCCCGGCCACGGAAGCAAACAATACTCCAAAAACGACCGGTGTCAAAAAAGGCATCAATATGAGATAACCTATCAATGCGCCTGCCGGTTCAGCGAGCCCCGATGAAAATGAATACCAGAATGCCTTTCTCCTGCTTCCTGTTGCATAGTAGATTGGCACTGATACAGCTATTCCCTCCGGTATGTTATGAATGGCTATGGCAACGGCAATGGCAATACCCAGGCTTGGGTCTGTGAGGGCAGATGTAAAGGTTGCCAGTCCCTCAGGGAAATTGTGGATTGCGATGGCTAAAGCTGTAAAAAGCCCCATTCTCATAAGCCGGTCATTATTCCCCTTTGCCGGAGCAGTATTTTTCAGGTCTTCAACCATTTTGATCTCGTGGGGATTTTCATAACTCGGGATCAGTTTATCAATAATGGCAATTACAAGGATACCTCCAAAGAAGCTAAAAGTTGTATACCAGAATCCGGCCGTATCTCCATATGCCAACGACAGCTCCTCACGGGCTTTCACAAAGATCTCAACAAAGGAAACATAGATCATCACGCCGGCTGAAAAGCCCAGCGCCAGGGCAAGAAATTTAGTATTGGTCTGTTTGGCGAAAAAAGCCAGCGCACTTCCAATGCCGGTGGATAAACCTGCAAACATTGTCAAAGCAAAGGCAAATAGTATTGCATCGGTTTGAAATTCCATATCCCGGAGATTTTCTTATAAGATACGAAAGTATGGATATTTTTTATTGAATCGCTTCCGGGAAACGAAACTATCGTATCAAATTCAATCCTTGCGTTGCAGATTCATCTTCGGGATAATACAGCATGCATTGCTTGAAAAGGACCTCTGCTTCACGGGTTTTACCCAGCTTCAGGTTGGTCCAGGCAAACATGATGAGGCTGTCGTAATCGAAAGGATACAGGTTAACGATCTTCTCAAAATGCTTAAACGCCTCTTCGTATTTCTCATTACTGTAATTTATCATGCCCAGTTTGTAAAGGGCCATGGTGTTTTGGGGATCTATCTCCAGTATCTTATTGTATTGTGATATTACAATATTCCAATTGCCCATTGCCGAAGCAGGATATGCAAGACCAAACCTGGGCTCTATTGAGTATGGCTTAAGCTGAATTGCTCTCTCGTAATATGCCACAGACCCGGTAAAGTCACCATTCTGATAACTTAACCATCCCAGACGAAGGTTGTTGATGTAATCCTCCTTATTATATACTGATTTTAATGTTTTTATGGCATCTGCATATTTACCGTTGTTTTCCTGTTCATAACTTGCAGCGTATGCCTCTTTCAGGGCGTCAAAATCCTGTGCATACCCTATGAAAGAAGAAAATAACAGCACAAATATGATACTGTATACAGGATTCATTTTTAAAAACTCCATTGTATTCCTCCAATTATATTTTGTTGTTGATAATCAAATTCTTTAATAACATAAGTCCTGGGATCCGTAGCCCTGGCTTCGCTGTATAATCCTTTTCTCTCCAGAAGCTGGTATCTCAGGTTTAAGGTTATATGCTTATTTACAGGAAAGATGAGTCTGCCCGAGATCCTGTATTTAATCTCATCGGTTGTTGAAAAAATGGTTAACCCATAGTTCTCTGAAGTAAAAGACAGATCTCCATGAGTGTAACCTGCTTCAGTCCATAGCCACGAAGCAATCTTTAAGCCCAACATCTGATTATAAATCAATCGGTCATCCCAGTTTGCTTTAAAATACCTCAACTCTGACAAACCATAAAAGTCAAGGTTTCCAAAAGGATAATAATACAACCTGCCGTCAAACTGATAAAATTCCATTTGATCATATTTGGACCAGGCTGCAGAAATACCCGCTTCAAAAACAGAAAACGGTTGATTCAGGGAAAGAGAAAATAAATAGTCATTTGTATTCACATTTTCTTCAGTGAAGATATATAAGGGCCTATTGTATGAAAACCATCCGGTAAGCTGCCCCTCATTAATAAAAATTGCCGTATCAGAAGCGGTTTCCGTTTCATATCGGGCCTGTACTACCTTAAAGTTGAGTTGCGACCAGTGAAATGCCGGGACAATCTGCAATCCATTTCTGAACGTATAGGTCAGATTGGAATACACTTCATTTTGTTTCACCTTGTATTGAAAAATCCTTTCATTGCTTTCTACAGGAAAATCATACCATTTTGAATAACCCCAGGATTCAACAACAGCTGAGTTTGGCACTGCTGAAAATGTAGTATACTGAAACTTCTTCTTTACTTCCGTATCCAGAAAATTATACCCAAGATACAACTTTAGGTTCCCGGATACCCTAAGTCTGATCCCGGCATGGCCATAAATGCCATTGCCGTATAATAATTGCTCGCCATAAAGCTTATCCTTCCCCATGATATTAACAGAACTGTTTTTATCAAAATTGTTGTTTGCCAATACTCCTCCTTCCATGTATACCATTTCCAGGAAAGTATTTTTTGCCTTGGCAATTTTATCTCTGCGGGGTTCCGGCATTTTCTTTTCCAGGGCATCTTTAAGGTCATGTCTTCCTGAAAGTTCAAGCGATCTGTACCATAATTCCCAGGCATCATTGCTTGCACTGTTATATCCAACGGCTTTTTCAAATTGTTTTGACGCCAGGAAATAATTCTGGGTTTCCATGAAAGCCAAACCCAGCCTCATCCTAAGGTAATAGTAATCAATCCCCTGCCAGAGGCTTTGTTTTCCGTAATGGATCAAGCCCTTCCAGTCGTTCTCGTTATACATGGCAAATGTTGTACTGTCCACTTCTCTGAAATTCATTTTCTGGGAAAAGGCTGTAAGGTTAATTTGAAAGAGTAAAAACAGTATGATTAGTCTTCCTGCAACCATCTTGCTTCAATTTCTTTGTGTTTTGTCCGGATATTGAATGTCTGAATCCGGCCTTCCAGAACATTCAAATTAAAAAATACATGTTTGAGGATTCTGTTTCCCAGGGAAACCTGCACATCAGAATTCAATTCAATTTTTTCATTCATCAGGTCGCTTTGCCTTTCAGCATATTTCATAGCAAACCTTGCATGTATGATCCTTACAAAAGGTGCCAGGAAATCCTGGAAGGCTCCTAATAATGGATAGTGAAACACATTCGGTGGCAAAACATCCCGGATTTCCAACCCTTTATAATATCCAAATATCACCTTGTAGGCTGAAAGATAGAAGTAGAACAACAAGGACTTTCGGTTTCCTGTAAAATCAATGAAATGTAAGATTCCGGTATCAGCTTTGAAATAGGCTTTAGCACCAGAGTTTCTACAGTGGATATAGGTATTGTTCATGCTGTCGGCTTCAACCTTCCAGTATACTTTTTCACTTTGTCTACTCTGTTTATCCTTGACAAGAAACCTGAATTCTTTTCCAGGCACCAGTTTAAGTGCTTTCTTCAATGAAGCATTTACCTCAACATTTGAAATCAGATCCTCTTTCCCGGGGATGTCATATGACTGAAGCCTAACCTTTTTGTTTATGTTGCTTATAAAATAAGCAAATGGATATGACATTGTTTTTGACCCGATGTAAGGATCTTCCTGCACCTGAAAATGTAGATGCGGATATGGTGACCGCCCGCTATTGCCGCATTGTGCGAGTACAGTATTTTTTTTGACAAAGGCTCCTTTCGCAACCTTAACGGAATTTTTCTTCAGATGGCTCACTTTGGAGTATAATTTATCTGAATGTTTTATGATGATGGTGTTACCCCAATTCTGTCTGAGGTTCATCTCCCCGACCTTATTGTCTGCAATACCATCCTGTATTTCCTCAACCCACCCGTCTGCAGGGGCTACAACCGGTTTACCGAAGCAATAATAATCTTCAGGACTGTTGCCTTTTCCGTTATAAGTTTTACCATGCTCATCTTCAACTTCAAAATCCAGGGCATGTCTCCATTCATTTTTGTGGGTATGTTCACCATCATAACCCTGGGTAACTTTCCATTCTCCAAAAAATGGCAATGTCAGGGGGATTTTGGCTTTTTCATCAAAGCGCTCAAGGTAATTCTGACTGATGTACAGGTTTTTTTCAGGGGAATGATGTTGTGCAAAGACCAGCTCAGGTTTCCGATAATACTTCTCCCTGAATTTCATTGTGTAGAGAAACAATAACACAATAAAATTAAATGGAAGGGAGTAAATAGAAAGCTGAAGGTTATAGAAGAATACACTGGAACTTGTTATGGTAAAAGAGATCAAAGGTGTTAACAGGATTACCCAAAGGAATGATGTCCAGGAAGGTATCACAAAAAACCCACCAACAGCGATTGCGGTCAGGATAAAGTTAAATCCGATATAACTGTAATTCAAGTCCCCCAAGTTCCCGCCAATCAGCTGATAAAAATAATATGCAGAGAAAAATCCGACAAGGCTGAGCAAGAAGGATATCCTGGAAAATATCAAAATTCCAATGGCGATAACCAATCCTGGAAAAAGGTGGTACTGAAAGAATATGGCGCCCAGTGACCGGAAGTAGATCACCCATGGCTCAGGAAGATTAAGGTTGTTGAACCATTCATAAACCCTTACCATATTCAATCCACCAATGGAATACATTTCATTCAATGCGAAGATACCTCCCTCGCTTACTTCCAGGGTAGAGAATGACCTTGCAGCAAGGGTTACCATCCAGAGGGAGATAAGGAAAGGTACACTTAAATATGGCAAACCATACTTTCCGATAACGCCCTCCATCAAAACAGTGATAAACAAGGTAAAGATGGCGGTAAATATCAGCACGACAAAGAATTCCGGGCCGGGTTGATAAAAAACGCCAAGCCCCAAACCCACCAGCAAACTATTGAATCCGTAATAACCCGATTTAATATTAAACCGGTTAAAGCCTATAACAAAAGCGGCAGCATTACTTACTATCACGGAGATCAAACCAGCAATACCGGCATTCCAATTAATTAAAGTTACCAGCATCAGCAAAACGGCAAATATCCTGGAATTATTAAAAAATACCTGTGAATAGCTGTTGCTGACACTCAGAAGGAATCCCGGCACATTCCGTTTGATTTGCTGATATGTTGCTGTCATGCCATATTCTATAACGAGGAAATAGCAGAAATGAGATGCTTATCGATTTTTTCTGCCATAGCCTCCAACTCTTTGTTGCCGGCAATCTTCATTATTGCAACAGCACTTATTACAGCAACTTCTGTACTTTCATCCGGGTTCTCAAAAAGTACAACATTGCAGGGCAACAATAAGCCGACATACTCATCAAGTTCCAGTGCATTGTGCGCAAATTGTGGATTGCATGCACCCAGGATGAAATATGGCCTTGCGTCAATATTCAGTTTTTCCTTGAATTTTTCATGGAGCGGGATTTCAGAAATGATCCCAAAGCCCTCATTTTTCAATGCCTCTGATAATTTTTCACGGACATTGGCAATATCTGATTTTAATGTTCTTTTAAAATAGTATTTCATCTGTTTATAATTTTGATTTTAATTGTCAGATGGAACCTCCTTTAACCCGACAGCAAGCTTTTTACTTATATTTCTTTGAATAATCATGGTCGTGTGTGTTAAGACTTTATCATGGAGGTTTCATCTTTCAATCATTTAATGTTAATCTCTTTCAGATGATCAGGCACTTTTTCAAGCTGTGTGAGTTGTTCCAGCGTTTCATGTTCCCTTACAACATGAACCAGACCTTCTTCATCTATCATCACAATTTTGGGACGTAAAGTAATAAACTGCATCCATTGTGTCATATTATATGCACCCACACCATGAATAACAAAATGATCACCTTTGTTCATGAGGGGAAGGTTAACATTTTCCCTGATCACATCGATGTTCATACAGAGCGGCCCGTAAACAACTGTTTCTTCAGTGTACTGGGTTTGTTTTTTGGCAGGAGAAATTTTATGATCATACCAGAATGAAGTAAAAAGCAAGTTCACTCCCACATCCACGATGGTATTCCTTCTGCCGTCGGAAAGCCTTTTATTCGCAATAACAGTTCCTAGCAGGTAACCTGCTTCATCAATCAATGCCCTGCCTGTTTCCAGGATAAGTAATGGCATGTTGTCTTTGTCAAAGCTGCTGTTGAGCAGTGGGGTTGTTATAGCTTCTGCATAATCATCAAATGTGGGATTTGTATCACTTGCAGGAAGGTAAGCTCCTTTCAGTGTATTGCCGGAAGCAAAACCGCCGCCCATATCGATGTATTTTATCTCATGCTGATACTTTTCTTTTAAGCCAATGGCTAGATCTGCCATTTTATAAGCAGCCACTTCATAGGCTTTCGCAGTCATCATATACGTTCCTATATGCGTATGTAAGCCAACCAGTTCCAATTTATCATTGTGCATGATCTTATTGAGGGCTTCCCATGCCTGGCCATTTTCATAATTGAAGCCAAACCTATCCCACATAGGATAAACACCTGTATCCATATTTACCCGGATGGCAACCCTTGGCTTTATGTCCGTTTCCTCAGCCAGCCTGATGATGGAATAAAGCTCGTCAAGGTGGTCGATGTGTATCAATGATTCATTCAGGATTGCCTTGCGAAGGTCCTCATCGGTCTTATCCGGACCATTGAAGATGATCTTTTTACCCTCCACTCCATTCTCAATGGCCTTGTCATATTCAAAACCTGAAACCACCTCTGCCCAGGATCCTTCCTGGTGGTATATCCTGCAAACGGCACCCAGATAATTGGTTTTATACGACCAGGCAAACTGTACTTTTGGATACCTTGTTGTAAAAGCCTTTAAGGCATTTCTGTACTTTGAACGTATGGTTTTTTCTGAAATAACAAATACCGGCGAGCCATAATCCTTTAACAGTTCGGGTACCGGTACGTTGTCAATATAAGGCATGGGAGGATAGTCTGATTTCATCCCAAACTTATTGGGCATATTGGATTCGTATTTCCTGATAATCGGCCTTTCATATCTTTGCTTTTGCATTGTCATGGTTTTTATAGTTCACCGTTCATTGAAATTTGCTGAAATTCATTTAATTCTACGATCATATCCCAGGCATACCTGATAAACATTTTTCCTGTTTCATAGCTGTCAAAAGGCTTAACATCTTTGCCCATTGCCATGTTCACCAGAGCTTCCGGGATGTTTTGGCCGGCACCTACCGCAAGGTAAATCCATGCAGGTATCCTTGGGTTGATTTCCAGGATATAAAACTGGTTTTCTTTGTCCTTCATCAATTCCAGTTCAAACCCTCCACGCCATTTTGTCTTCCCTAAAAACTGGTGGGTCAACTCAATGATCCTGGGGTCTGAAATAGTAATGCCACCCCAGGCTTTTCCTTTATCAGTGATGTATTGCTTCCGCATGGGTACACAGGAAATGGTATTTCCAAATCCATCGCCAAGTCCTGTGACATTGAACTCAGCCCCGTGGACAAACTCCTGTATTACAACCGGCAACCCCCATTTTGCGGTGATCTTGTTGTAGTAAGACATGGTCTGGTCCATATTGTATGCAACGTAAGCATCGTAATATTTTCCTTTAACCAACACGGGAAAACTAAATTTTTCATTTACCTTATTCAACTCAGCAGACTGAAAAATATTAATGCTGTCAGGCACATTGAACCCATATTTTTCACCAAATTCGGGTAGGTTCATCTTATGCCGTTCTTCAAATTGTTCCATTTCGGGAAGAAAGGTTTTAATGCCTAAGGATGAAAGTTTTCCTTCAATTCTGATGTATGGAAACAATTCCGCATCAAAATTCGGTATGATGAGGTCGAGGGTTTCTTTTGAGTGGATATACTCCAATCGTGACAACAGGGCTTCGGTTCCAGCCGACGGATAAGGAACCTGATAGGTTTTATCAACCAGCTGATGCATATAAATTCCGGGTTCCAGTGCTTCATAGGACAGTCCAATAATCTTCACCTCAAATGATGCAGCCTCACGCAAGGCCCTGATCACTGAAACACCCGGCCCCGGACTATCAATAGCATTCAGGCCAGTTACGGCTATGGTATATCCTGGTTTACTCATGATCCTGAACTAATTGAAAACGCTGCAACATGGAAAGAAAATCATTGTAATCACGCTCAAGGGTTTCAAGCTCAACAGAATAATCCTCCATGATGTTGTTGAATATCTCGTCCCTTTCTTTACCATCCTTGATCAAGTCAAGCATTTTGACCGCAAGAATATTTGCAGTATAAGATTCCCCTGTTTCAGGATTGAAAATAAACCCTGAATCACTGATGGCAATGTTTTTTTTAATCTTCATTTTGAAATAATTTGATTAAAATATTCCTAATTTAACTGCAAACATAACGTAGTATCTTCATATGAAGTTTACCATATTTATGGAAAATGTTATAAAATTATAGGGCAGCTTGGGCAAGCTCTTATTCCCCGGCTTTCATTTTTTCAGCATTGATATAATATGCGCCTCTTACTACAATCATAGCCTCTTTTGGTAACTTATCAACCGGCTCAACCTGTGAGTAACCGTCTTCCCGGAAACCTACTTTAACATCGGCCTCCTTAAAAATAGCAGCCGTATCAGATTGCCATTCAGGTATGCTGTAAAAGAAATAATACCTGTTTTTACCATCAAACAGGATGGCTTCATCGGGCAAGGCATCCAAAAGATCTTCACTTGTGTGGATCCTTGCTGAGATAAACATTCCCGGCAATATATCAAGGCCTTTATTCTGAAAGTCGGCAAGGACTTTAACAACCCTGGCTTCGCTTTTTACAGATGCAGAAATCCCTGAGACTCTTGCTTCATGTTCAATGGCCTGGTCACCAATCCGGAAGGTGATTCTTTGTCCTGTTTTCACCTTTTCAATATCTTTCTCAAAGACCATGATCTCAAGTAAAAGATAGTCATTATATAGTATCCTTGAAATGACATCTGATGGTTCAATATATTTCCCCAGGTTAACAAAAACATCATCTACGACCCCGCTGACCAGACTTCTAATTTCGAGAATACCATCAAGATTATCGCTCTTCAATTCCGCCGGATCCATGCCAAGGATTTTCAGTTTTTCCTTTGAAGCAGTATATTCAGCAAGGGCATTGTTATATCCTGCCTCTGCCTCCTGCAGTTTTTTAGCAGAAGCTGCATTCCCCTTATTAAGCACCTTTTGCCGCTCGTAATCACTTTTAAGCATTTTCAGGCTATTGAAAGCTGTAATAAAATCCTGTTGTATTTCAAGATATTCAGGAGAACCGATGAGGGCAATGATTTCTCCCTTTTTTACATGGTCACCAGGTTGAACAGGGATGAATTTAACCACTCCGCTAACCAGGCTTACAACATCTGCCATGGCATCCGGAGGTATCAACACCAATCCTTTTGCATCAACATCGGAAGAAAGCAACTGCGGTTGTATTGATCCATATTCAATATCCGCATGCTTAATCTGTTCACTTGAAAGCATTACCTGATCCGACGGTATTTCAAAGGTTTCATTGTTTTCATTGCTTTTATCGTGGCAGGCAACCAAGAATATCAACATGGCTGAGATGATCAGATTATTTGTTTTCATTTCCTGAAAGGTTTAAAAAATTCATACTACCTGTCAGATTTGCCATCTGAAGGACTGCTTCATTATAATTTTCTATGACATCGAGATAATCGAGTTCTATCTGAAGTGCATCACTGGTCATTTGTACAAACTCTACATAGTCTATCTCACCATTGGAGAAATTGGCAAGCGCATGATTCTGTATTGTCCTTGCCTGAGCCAATGCCGAATTTTTGTAATAGTCAAGGCTGGCTTTGTGCTGTTTTAATAGTTCAGATAACCTCCTCCACTCAGCATTAATTTTCAGCTCCTGAAGAGTATAGTTGTTCTCAGATATCTGCCTGTCTAACCTGGCTGCCTGAAGTTTTCCTGAACCACTCCAAAACCATATTGGAACTGACAATCCAACCATCCACCCCTGAAATCCCTGCACCTGATCAAGGGACTGGTTGAAATATCCCAGGGAGATATCAGGAAACAAGCTTGAAGATGCCGTTTTTACTCCTGCCCTTTTCAATTGAACTTGTTGTTTATGATATTTCAGGATAGGGCTTTCCTGTATAAGGGTTTCTTCAGGGTAAGGCAATGGCAAAAATTCTTTATCCGAAGGTGTAAACGCAATCTCAGTGGCAAGTATCATTGTTAGCTCATCTTTTGCCAAAACTTTGTATACCCTGGACTGCTTCAGGTTATTTCTTGCCTGGCCAGCTTTACTTTCTGCCACCATTTTCGACAAATAATTCACCTCTCCTTCATTATATTTCATTGTAACTGAATTCCGGAACTCCTGATAAAGACTGTCCTGATAAGATAATATCCTTTCCCTTTCATATGATTTTATCCATTTTAAATATGCCCAGGACACATTAATTATCAACTCATTACGAATAACTATGTATTCCTTTTCCCTGGCATTTCTGGTTTCCTTTAACAACTTGTTCTGATAAGAATATGCCAAAGGAAAGTTAAATGACTGGGATATCTGAAAGCCATAATCCTGTAAAGAAGAGTTAATTTGCCCTTTTTCAAGTGACAACTCAGGAGAGGGAATATCAATGGCACTCTTTTTAAGTTTTTGTGCCATTTCGATTTCGAGTGCTGCGTTTTTAATGTTGAGATTATTTTCCAGTGCAATGGAAACTGCTTTGTCTAAATTTAATTCAACAGGAGATTGCTGGCTTTTTGCAAGAGGGCTTATCAATAAAAGGATGAAAATCAACAGGACCGGGGGAGTGAAATTCGATCTCTTTCCGGATCCTGAATTCTGAAACAGGACATAAATAACCGGCAGTACGACCAGGGTCAGGAATGTTGCAGTGATCAGACCTCCTATCACAACTGTTGCAAGCGGTTTCTGAACTTCTGCTCCCGGAGCAGTCGACAAGGCCATTGGGACAAAACCCAGGGCTGCTACAGAAGCTGTCATGATCACCGGCCTCAACCTGGATCTGGTACCTGTTCTCACCCTTTCATAAATATCCTTTATTCCAGAACTTTCAAGTTCATTATAATAAGATATCAATACGATACCATTGAGTACCGCAACACCAAACAATGCAATAAACCCGACACCTGCAGAGATACTGAAAGGCATGTCTCTTAAAAACAATGACCAAATGCCTCCAACTGCAGCCAGAGGGATTGCCGTATAAATCATAACTGCCTGTTTAAGAGAGTAAAATGTAAAATAAAGTAAAACCAGTATTATGATCAGGGATATGGGTACTGCTATGCTGGAGGTTCTTTTAGCATCCTTTAAATTCTCAAACTGACCACCATAAGTTATATAGTATCCAGCCGGAAGGGATATTCCTGCTTCAAGTTTTTCATCAACTTCATTGATAAAAGTTTCCACATCCCTGTTTCTGACATTTATCCCTATGGTTATCCTTCGCTTGGTATCATCCCTGGAAATTTGCATGGGTCCCTCCTTGATTTCTATGTCAGCTACCTGGTTCAGCAATATCAAATTTCCTGCAGGATTGTTTACCCTGAGGTTCATGATGCTATTCAGGTTGTGCCTGCATTCTTCACAAAGTCGCATCACCAGATCAAAACGTCGTTCACCTTCATAGACCACACCGGCCACTTCGCCCCCAAAAGCTATCCTGATGATCCGGTTGATGTCTTCCACATTCAGACCATAGCGAGCCAATTGATCACGCTTGTATTTAATCACAAGCTGAGGCATACCAACAATTTGTTCTACCCTGATATCTCCGGCACCCTGAATATCATTGATGATTACAGCAGCTTCACTGGCTTTGTCATACAGGAGGTCAAGGTCCTCTCCATAGATTTTAACCGCTACATCAGACTTTACACCTGTCATTAATTCATTAAACCTCAACTGTATGGGTTGTGTAAACTCAAATGAGACTCCTGGCAGAACAGATAAGGCCTCCTTCATCTTTTCAACCAGCTCATCCTTAGTCTTTGCAGATGTCCACTCCTCCTTTGGCTTCATAATGATCATGATATCAGCATCCTCAATGGCCATGGGATCTGTCGGGACTTCGGCTGTTCCAATTTTGGATATGACCTCTTTTACTTCCGGGAAATTATCGAGAAGGATCTTTTCAACTTTAGTTGAAGAGGCAATACTTTCCGAAAGCGAAGATCCGGGGGCAAGGGTCATTTGCGCAGCCAGGTCACCTTCTTCCAGGCTTGGTATAAACTCCCCGCCCATCCTGGTAAACTGGAATATGCTCAATACAAGGATCAAAGTGACGATTCCCAGAACCATCCATTTATTTTTTAAAGAAAAATTAAGTACGGGTTCATGTGCCCGGTGTAATAAATTGACAATCTTATCAGCGAAGGTTTTCTTATGTTTAATCTTTTTACTCAGGAAAATGGAAGAAACGACAGGAACATAAGTAAGGGATAGGATCAATGCCCCGAGCAAAGCAAATACAACAGTTTGAGCCATTGGCTTGAACATTTTCCCTTCAATGCCAGTAAAAGCCAGAATGGGAATATATACGATCATGATGATGAGAACCCCAAAGACTGCAGATTTGCTAACCCTGCTACCCGCAATAAAAATGTTTTTATCCAGTTCATCCTGCGACATTTTCTTCTTAAACCCACTTTTGTGTATTTGATAAATGATCCCCTCCACCACGATTACGGAACCATCAACAATCAATCCGAAGTCAATGGCTCCCAACGACATAAGATTGGCTGAGACTCCAAAGAGATTCATCATGGAAAAGGCAAACAACATTGAAAGGGGAATCACCGAAGCAACAATCAAGCCGGCACGGTAGTTGCCAAGCAACAAGATTAACACAAAGATCACTATCAAACCCCCTTCGATCAGGTTATTTCTTACAGTATTTATGGTTTTTGATATCAGTTCTGACCTGTCGAGATAAGCATGGATCTTTATCCCTTCCGGTAGTGTTTTCTTTACCAGTTCAATTCTTTCTTTGACCTCACTAATAACCTTTGCCGTATTAGCACCTTTGAGCATAAGTGTAATCCCACCTACAGCTTCGCCTTTGCCGTCTTTAGTCATTGCACCGAAACGGGGCGGATGAGAAATGTTTACTTCTGCAACATCTTTAATGTATACGGGGACTCCATCCATCCTCCTGACGATGATGTTTTCAATGTCTTCCTTGCTCTGAATAATCCCTTCAGCCCTGATGTAATATGCTTGCGGACCTTTCTCAATGTAACTACCACCCGTGTTTTCATTATTTTTCTCCAGGGCTTCAAAAATCTCGGTTATCGTCAGATTGGTCCCTACCAGGGTTCGTGGTTTTACCGTAACCTCATACTGTTTGAGGAAACCTCCAAAACTACTGATCTCAACTATGCCCGGAATTCCCGATAGCTGCCTTTTTATAATCCAGTCCTGGATGGTCCTGATCTCCATAGGCCCATAAACTTCTTCATAACCAGGTTCAGCTTCAATTACGTACTGATAAATTTCTCCAAGTCCTGTTGTTATGGGCATCATCTCCGGTTTTCCATATCCATCAGGAATGTTGCCTTCTGCAATTTTTATCTGTTCACTCACAAGCTGCCTCGCAAGATACGGGTCAACCTTGTCTTTAAAAACAATGGTTACGACTGAAAGTCCAAACCTTGAAATGGAACGGATCTCAACAACATCCTGGATATTGGCCATTGCAATCTCAACCGGAAAGGTGATAAACTGTTCAACTTCCTGGGGTGCAAGAGAGGGGGCCACTGTAATGACCTGCACCTGGTTGTTGGTTATGTCAGGAACCGCATCTATGGAAAGAATGGTGAAATTGTAAACACCCCAGGATATTAAGGCGAGAGTCAGTATACCAATAATTAACCTGTTCTTTAATGAAAAGGAAATAATTCTATTGATCATAATTAATTGGCTTGAATAACATCAAAAACAAAATGTATTTAATAAAGTTCATCAATGGATCTCTTATATTTTAATGGATCCTTTTTGTAATCGCTTACCGTGATCCCTGTAATATTCCTGAACTGAGATGAAAGATACTGAACACTGCTGTATCCCATCATATAGGCTATTTCGCTGAGGGTCAGATCCTCGGAAAAGATTAGCTCCTTCACTTTCTCTATCTTTTGCTGGATGATGAATTTCTCAAGAGTTATTCCTTCATGCTTTGAAAACAAATAAGATAGGTGCTGATAGGAAAGATTGAACTTCCCTACCAGGAAATCCGAATTTCTGACCATACTATTGAACGTAGAGTGATGAACCAGGTCAATAACAGCCTGTTTGATTTGCTCGGTGAGTCTGGTCTCATTATTTTTTACAATCTCAAACCCGTTTTGCTGAAGTATCCCGGTGATTTGCTTTTCACTGGTATTGTGCACATCCCAGACCAAAGTGACTTCTCCCATGTTTATACTTTTCACCTCTACCCCTTTCTGTTCCATCAAAATCCGGATAAGCCTGGAACAGCAGGAGCAAATCATGTTTTTCAACATGAAGTTCTTCTCTGTGAGCTTGCTCTTTCCCTTTTCCTTCTTAGCCATTACATAATTTAAACATTCACAAAAGCAAATAATTAGAACTATTCTAAATTGCTGGAATATAGCATTTTATTACTCCAATACTCTTATATTTGAAATACCAATACACTCAAATGTATGAAAAAAATAGTCATAAGCTTCCTTTCCCTGCTGTTCTTTTTCGTAATAATCTCAGGATGCAAACATGATCCTGAAGAATTCATTATCCCGGACAACGGTGGTGGCGGCGATACCATAGCCTGCGACACTTCCAGTGTTACATACCCCGGTTCGGTAGTCCCCATTCTGAACCAGTACTGCTATGCATGTCATAGCGGAGCTACGCCGCAGGCAGGTATTGATCTCAGCAACTATGATGATCTGGTGAATGTCATAGAAACAGGGCAATTGGTTGGATCGATCAATCATATAGCGCCTTACTCACCTATGCCTCAAGGACAGCCCAAGCTTGATCAATGTCTGATACGGACAATTGAGATCTGGATTTCAGACACCACTTTCCCTGCTCCCGGCCATCCCTGTGATCCCGATACTGTATATTTCGAAAAGGACCTTCTTCCTCTCCTTTTGTCCAACTGCGCAAAGCCGGGCTGCCATGATGCAATCACCGCTCAGGATGGTGTCAGGCTGACCGACTTCAATTCAGTGATGCAGACCGGGGATGTCGAGCCTTTCGACCCGGGCAACACGGAAATCTATGAAGTAGTGGTTGAAACCGACCCCGACAAACGGATGCCCCCACCTCCTGACAGTCCTTTGACACAGGATCAAATAGATATCCTTCTCACGTGGATCAACCAGGGAGCACAAAACCTGTTCTGTGATGAAGAAGAGTGCGATACAACAGATGTAACATACACCAACATCATGGGCCCGATGATTAATAAGTTTTGTGTGGGGTGCCATAATGATGCCAACCCACTTGGGAGCCTGACACTGGAAGGGTATGCCAATGTGACCCCTGTTGCCAATGATGGCCGCTTAATTGGCGTAATACGATGGGATGCAGGATACCCTCAAATGCCAAAAAACGGGAATAAATTATCGGATTGCCAGATCCGGCAAACAGAAATATGGATAGAAAATCAATTGCCAAATGATTAATAAAACAATCCTTAAAACAATCACTTTCTCTGCAATCATTGCCCTGATTATTGTCAGCGGCTGTTATTACGATAATGAGGAAGATCTTTATCCACAGGTTATTCCATGTGACACATCCAATGTCACTTATTCAGGAACTATCAAGCCCACTATTGACCAATATTGCATCTCTTGCCATAATCAGGGCAACCTTCAGGGAGGCATCAACCTGGAAGGATATAACAATGTGGTCAATGCAGGAAATATTCCGCCAGGAACCTATGGAAGTTTATATGGCGTTGTTAGCCATATCAATGATAATCCCATGCCTAAAGACCAGCCAAAAATTCCTGATTGCAAGATACTGCAGATTGAGTTGTGGATAGCGGATGGAACCCCGGAGAGATGATCGAAGATATCAGATCGCAGATCAGCGATCTAAGATTTATTGAAGATTTACGATGACAAAATTTAAAACATTATACCATGCATAAGAAGATATTAGCATTGATTGTACCAATTTTTCTCACGTTGGTGGTTTTTTCCCAGGATGATTTGATGGAGCTTTTTGGTGATGAACCTGAAACGACAGAATACACCTATGCTACATTCAAGACAACCAGGATTTGCAATGGCCAATCCATCGAGAACCCCCCAAATGGCAACCTGATTTTTATTATTTCGCACCACTTTGGCAGGATCAATGAGGGTTGGTATGAGTGGTTCGGACTGGATCAGGCCACCATACGTTTTGGGTTCGAATATGGAATAAACGACTGGCTCGCAGTCGGTTTTGGAAGGAACTCTCTTTATAAAACATTTGATGGATTCACCAAGATCAAACTTCTCAGGCAAAGTACAGGTAAAAAGGTAATGCCTGTATCGGTTTCATATTTTGGAAATGTTACCATCTCATCCCTTAAATGGCAATATCCTGAAAGGAAAAATTATTTTAGTTCCAGGATGCAATACGCCAACCAGCTTCTGATCGCCCGGAAATTTAATAAATGGCTGTCCCTTCAGCTCACCCCAACACATATCCACAGAAACCTTGTCCCAACCAATGAGGATCAGAATGATGTTTTTGCCATCGGGGCAGGTGGGCGTTTTAAACTCACAAACAGATTATCCCTGAACACCGAATACTTTTACCTTCTTCCTGGAAAAACAGCAGATGATTATAATAACTCTTTCACCATTGGTTTGGACATTGAAACCGGTGGCCATGTTTTTCAGATTTATGCTACGAACTCCCAGGGCTTGATAGAGGAAGCCTTCATTGCAGGTACAACCGGGTCATGGGGTGATGGCGACATTCATATCGGATTCAACATTACACGAACCTTTGTTATTAAAAAGCCTAAGGGTTTTGAGGAAGAAAAAAAGTGGTAACTTAACATCAGGAAGAATATACATGTACACTTGACTGCGCCGATGGAAGGTAATTGATCCCAAACCAGCAAATCAGTAGAGCTACAAAGGCCAGGGCCAGGATCCATAAAGCAGCTTTAACTGATTTACGTTTTCTTATCCTGAAATGGATATACAACAAATACACCAGCCATGTTATAAATGCCCATGTTTCTTTGGGGTCCCATGTCCAGTAATGTCCCCAGGCTTCCTTTGCCCACAATGCCCCGAAAAGCAATCCAAAGGTTAAAAATGCAAAACCGATATAAACGACATTATCAGCCAGCCAGATGGATTTGTCAACTAATTTTCCCTTGTACAGCAAATACAATCCCTTTATCCCTATCAGTGAAGAAACCGCGAGCAACGCATAACCAATGATATATACAATCACATGTGGAATGAACCATGGACTCTGCAGGGCGGGCATTAAGGTCTTATCAAACGTATCCGGCTTAAAATAATTAATAAACAAAAATACAATGGCCATAACCAGGGCATAAGCCAGCATCCATTTCATTTTCCAGCGATAAAAAATTACCAGTCCGATAATGGCCGTAAAAATCGAATACCATAATCTTGTTTCCGCCAGTGTCCTGAAAGGCGGCCTTTCCAGGCTATGCCATAACAGGATGGAAAACAGTATGATGGTGGCTGTTCCTGTCATAAGCAAAATATCTCTGAAGATCCTGTACATCCTGGATTGATCATACAATGCCATCAGCAATCCCATCAGCCAGAGAAAGGTTGTAATATAAACGAATATCGGGTAATGTATCCAGGTCATTTCTCTTCCATTTTTTTTGCCCGGCCCATCCAGACGAGGTACAGGGATCCGGCGAGTATCATAAAAATTCCAATATAAACAACAGGCAGCCAAGGGTCCTTTACCAATTCCAGGATGCTGTAATTTGACCACTTGCCCATTCTTTCATTGTATCCAACCTGATAGATCTTCCATCCTGAAAATTTAACCGGCTTATTTACTTCCACAGTAAAATCATGGTATTCTTCCATTGTTTCAAAAATCCTGATCTTTGAACTGTACTTTTCAGGCGAAGGACTGATCATGGCAAGAGAAACTTCCCTGTTCAGCGGCAGGTATGACGGTGAAACATTGAAACTTCCGCTGGAGATCCAACCCAGTACTGTATCCTTTTCCCTGGTATCGATCGCAACCACAAGGGCCGCCGGAGCTGCACCAACCATGCTGCTGGTATCATAACGCAATGAATCTTTCCTGGAATTTTCATAATAATTCACTACAAACAGCTTGAATTGATCCAGCATTCCTTCCTTCCCTTTCTCAACTTCAAACAGTTTATCGCCTTTCTTCATCTTCAGAGTTCCATCCGAATTGCGCATTAATCCAAGACGTGGAGAATATTCTTCAATTTCAAAGTCGATAAGCTTCACAGCAAAAGGGAGTCTGTATGCTTTGTTGTTAACATCATAAGCGGTGAATGAAACGCCACCTTCTTCAACAGGCAGGCTTAATCGCCACAGATCTGCCGACCCAAGCGAAGCGGCTACTATAACAATCCATAATCCGGCATGATTCAGGAAAAAAGCCATGTTTTTTACCGTTATTGGCAAAAATCTGCGTATGATCGTGAAGCCAAGAATAATGAGCAAAAGCAACGCCGTCATCAGGTATGCCCAACTTCTTGTAATAAAATTCAAGCCGGATAAACGAAGAAACTCCGGTGCTTCCGCCTGCCGCTGGGGTATGAAACCCATTAAAAGCACCAGGATGGTGAAAACCGATATGGCGGCAATGGCAGCCTGCGGACTGCTGAACCACTTGACCACCGGATGCTTGACAAACCTGTGGATCAGGAAAATATAGAGAATAAAAATGGCTGCGATAATAATATTAACAGGCCATCCTGGCAAACTAACACCTGTTCCCGTGAAGGCTTGAATAATAAAACCAAGGATCAGGGTTGAAAAAGCAATGGTAAAACTTTCAGGATAACCCCAGGGATGTTGCCCAAACCCTCTTTTTGTGACTTTTTTCTCCATTCAGTTTATTATGGAGGCTAAAATTAAACATTTAAGTTATTAATTACATCAACATTAACAAACATCTTTGAACAAACCTTTAAGAACTGTTGTGATTGCAAAAACACAATTTCACTTCAATGGTTGCAATATTCAAAATAAGTTTGGTACATTCGAAAGCTTTTTAAAACCAACATGAAACGCTATATTTCCATAAAAGATAAACTAATTGA
>JAGYLD010000046.1 GCA_018401355.1 Bacteroidales bacterium | reverse complement strand
TGCCAGACGTATGAGATATTCGATGGTTTTGATATGCCGGCGAAGTGCGTTACTTCGGATATCGTGCAACCGATCAATCGCTCAATCGTGCAATCAATAAAAAAAAACAATATCTTTGTTCCCCAAACCTTCACGATATGGCAAAGAAAAAGCAACCACCCGTTAAGAAAACCACGGAAAAAATACAACCGCAGGATAAACAAAAGCAAACAGAGCAGTCTGCCGTAACCTTTGCTTTTGGCAGGGCAAACTACCGGCTATTGCTGATCGGGCTTGCTTTTATCGTAGTGGGGTTTTTGCTGATGATCGGAGGCGGGTCGGATGATCCCAATGTATTCAGCGACAAGATCTTCAGCTTCCGCCGGATGACACTGGCACCGATCCTTATCCTGGCAGGATATGTGATCGAGATCTTTGCCATTATGAAAAAACCTCAGGATTAATCCTTTCTTTATCTTCCTATGAACTGGTTAGAAGCGCTTATCCTCGGCCTTTTGCAGGGGCTCACCGAGTTTTTGCCCATCAGCAGCAGCGGGCATCTTGAGCTGGGAAAAGCCATCCTGGGAGTGAAACCCGAACAAAGTCTTGTATTTACTGTTGTTGTCCATGGGGCGACCGTACTTAGCACCATTGTTGTTTTCTACAAAGAGATCATTCAGCTTTTTAAGGGCTTGTTTGCTTTCCGGTGGAACGATGAAACTATATACATTTCAAAGATACTTGTGTCTATGATCCCGGTGGTGATCGCAGGATTGTTCTTTAAGGATTTTGTTGAAAGCCTTTTTAATGGAAATATCCTGCTTGTGGGACTGATGCTCCTTGTTACTGCAGGATTCCTGATGTCGACCTATATCCGGAAAAACAACAGGAAGCAGATCGGCTTTTGGGATGCCTTTGTAATAGGCATTGCCCAGATGCTGGCTGTTATCCCCGGTATCTCAAGGTCCGGCGCTACCATTTCAACCGGTTTGCTCCTGGGTAACAAAAAAGAAAATGTAGCCCGCTTCTCTTTCCTGATGGTGCTGATCCCCATCATCGGGGCGAACCTGATGGATCTTGCAGACGGAAAGATGGCCGGCAACGATGGTGTGGGGATAACACCACTTATCATTGGCTTTATTGCCGCTTTTGTCTCCGGCCTCCTGGCTTGCCGCTGGATGATCAATATTGTGAAGAAAGGAAAATTGTATTATTTTGCCATTTATTGTGTCATAATTGGAATCATAGCCATAGTATTTTCTTAAGATATTTATACAATGGATAAAGGTTCTTCATCAAATCCATTTAATTTCCAGGAAGGTGAAATCCTCATTTTCGACAAACCCCTTACCTGGTCTTCCTTCGATGTAGTGAACAAGGTACGTCACCTGCTACGAAGGAACCTTGACATCAAAAAGATCAAGGTAGGGCATGCCGGCACCCTCGACCCAATGGCCACGGGTCTTCTCATCATCTGCACTGGAAAAGCAACAAAAACCATTAATAATCTCATGGGACTGGATAAAGAATATACCGGCACCATGATCCTGGGAGCTGTCACCCCCTCTTTTGATACTGAGACTGAAGTCTCTCAAACCTTTGATACATCACATATCACAAAAGATATGATAGAAGAGGCTGCAAGAAAGCTCACTGGTGAGATAGAACAAATACCTCCGGTCTTCTCAGCCATTAAAGTCAATGGTACAAGGGCATACCGGTTAGCCCGCAAAGACAAAGCAGTGAAGATGGAAGCAAGGCTGGTTACCATCCATGAATTTGAGGTAATGAGTTTCCGCTTGCCGGAAATCGACTTTCGCGTCCGGTGCAGCAAGGGAACATATATCCGTTCCCTCGTTGATGACTTTGGGAAATTGTTGAACAGCGGTGCCTACCTCAAATCTCTGCGCCGCACTAAAATCGACTCCTATAGCGTTGATGAGGCCCTTACGCCCGACCAGTTCGAAATTATCCTGAAAACCCTGAAACAAAATTGATTGTTTATTGTTTCCTATTTGATCCGAAGCGTTTTCAAATTCGCTGATTTTGATTATTTTATTGGTGAAGCACTTGATTTTTGCCTCAAAAAAGTGTACTTTTGCACGCTCTTTTTTAACTTAAAATATCTGTATAATTTAGATTGATATAATGAAATTATCTCAGTTCAAATTCAATCTTCCACCAGAACTTATTGCCAACTATCCTCCGCAAGACAGAGATGAGAGCAGGATGATCGTGCTCAGACGAAAGGATCAATCCATTGAACACAAGGAATTCAAAGATATCCTGGAGTATTTTGAAGATGGTGATGTATTTGTTATAAACAATACCAAGGTATTCCCAGCCAGGTTGTATGGCACCAAGGAAAAAACGGGTGCAAAAATAGAGGTATTCCTTCTTAGGGAGCTGAACCGTGAATCCAGGCTGTGGGATGTACTGGTTGATCCTGCAAGGAAGATCAGGATAGGTAATAAATTGTATTTTGGCGAGGATGAATCGCTTGTTGCTGAGGTAATTGACAATACTACTTCACGCGGGAGGACCTTGCGCTTTTTATTTGATGGTCCTTACGAGGAATTTAAAAGAACAATATACAGCCTCGGGCAAACACCGCTTCCAAAAATTCACAGAAGGCCTGTAGAGCCGGAAGATGAAGAGCGTTACCAAACCATCTACGCCAAACATGAAGGTGCTGTTGCTGCCCCATCCGCCGGATTACATTTTAGTCGTGAGTTGATGAAAAGACTGGAGCTTCATGGTGTAGGTTTTGCTGAAATAACTTTGCATGCGGGTTTAGGCAACTTCAGGACCATAGAAGTTGAAGATCTTACCAAACACAAAATGGATTCTGAAGAGGTCTTGGTCAATGAAGAAAATGCCAATTTCATCAACATGGCTAAAGAAAGAAGAAATAAAGTTTGTGCTGTAGGCACTACATCTATGAAAGCACTTGAGACCTGTGTATCTATTACGGGCAAGGTAAAACCATTCAAAGGCTGGACCAACAAGTTCATATTTCCGCCTTACAAGTTTGGTGTTGCAGATGCCATGATCACCAACCTGCACCTGCCACAGTCTTCCATGATGATGATGGTTGCCGGCTACGCGGGTTATGACTTCCTGTTGAAGGCATATAAAGAAGCTGTTGACAAGAAATACAATTTCTTCACCTATGGCGATGCCATGCTGATTATTTAACCTGTCTTGAAAAAGTTTTTGATCATCGTTGCCGGTGGCAGCGGACGAAGGATGCAATCGGAAATACCGAAACAATTTTTGGAGATTTCAGGCATACCCATCCTGATGCATACGATGCGTGTCTTTCATGAAACAATTTCAGATATCAACATCATACTGGTTATTCCCGAAACCCATACACAGCAATGGACTGTCCTTTGCAGAGATCATGCTTTTAAAGTACCACATCAGATAACTTTTGGAGGACAAACACGTTTCAACAGCGTAAAGAATGGATTGGACCTTATCCGGGAGCAATCACTTGTTGCCGTGCATGATGGCGTCAGACCACTTGTAAGCCAGGATGTTATCCATAATGCCTTCCATATTGCAGAAAAATTCGGCACAGCCATCCCGGCCATTCCTGTAAATGAATCCATCCGGATCAAAGAAAATGACAACAGTAAATCCCTCAATCGAAAACTTATCAGGATAATACAGACACCCCAGACTTTCAAATATTCCATCCTGCAAAAAGCTTATGAACAACCTTACGATGATTCTTTCACCGATGATGCCACGGTGGTAGAATCCTATGGCCAAAAGATTCATCTCTTTGAGGGAAATATTGAAAACATAAAGATCACGCGAAAAATTGACCTGAAAATTGCTGAAGCATTGATAGGTTAGAATCCTTAATAGTCTCCTCAGGATTGATTTTTTCTGCCTTTCCAGGAAAACCCTGTCAGGTTTCCGGCTATCCCTGTAAACACAATAAAAGGTATGTGTAATACCTGGACAGGAAGGTAATACCATAAAAGCCCTATTCTTCCCAAAAAACTACAAATGCCTGCTATTATTGGAAAATCGACCAGGATTTTTACAAAAAACAGAATGAAAAACGGTAAGAAAAACTCATTCAGAAAAAGGCTAATAACAAATAGCAACAAAGTAAAAAAACTAAAAAAGAATACGACAAAAGTGGTTAATATAGTCATGAGATCCTGATATCCCCTGCTTTTGGACACCCAGCGAAATCTTTGGTTCAGCAAACCCAACAGGCCTTTTGGAGCTATTGTTGTTACTATTGCGCCTTTATCCTTTAGGAAACGGATGTTTGATGATCCGTATTTATTCTTGACCGCATGCAGAAAAAAAACATCATCCCCTGATTTATATTTTTGTGACGGATCAAATTTCATCAACTCCTGATAGGTTTGTTTTTCAAAAGCCATGTTGGCACCATTGCACATTATTGCAGCACCAGCTCCAATGGCACCAGCCCCGCTACCAATGAGAGAGAGGAACTCCATTGAACTGAAGGCTGAAAAAAATCCACCAGACCTTTCATAAACGACCGGTCCGGAGATCAGCTTTGGCTTATACCTGGCATAATAGGAAACATATCCGGCAACCCATAAAGGATCCATCTGGCAATCCCCGTCCGTGGTCAATATCAATGATCCCTTAGCAGATTCTATTCCCCTTGCCAGTGCAGCCTTTTTCCCTTCCTGTCCCGGTTCAGTTTCCAAAAGGCGCAGATTTAGTCCCGGGTTGGTTTCCAGAAAGTCCCGGACAATGGATGTTGTATTATCATCAGAATGATCATCAACAATAAGCGCCTCAAATTTGATGTTTTTGATCAATTGGCCGGAAATGCTTTCAAGCAATTTTAGTATTTGTCCGGACTCGTTTCTGACAGCGACAACCACACTAACAGATATGGGTTCTTTTAATTCCCCGGGACTATATTCAGGAATTTTGTAAAATCCCAGGGTAAAAATTCCTATCAGAAGGGCATATCCAACTCCGAAAATAATCATTAATACCAGGAAGGATTCAGTCATTTTTCCTGAAGAATTTGAGGTTAAATACGAATATGGCTCCCATCAGGGCCGGAATTGCGAGGTTGATAAGCCACAAAATGGAAGAAGCTGATACAATCCCAATTTCTGTCCAAATACCGGGATCCAATTGCTGGCTAAAATACAATGAAAAGATATACAAGGAAATGGATCCACGAATCCCCAGTTCTGTGATGGCAATTGTAGGCATAATGGTAACTGTCAGGAATACAATACTGATGATCATCAAGCCTGGAAGCAAAGGGATGTTAACCCAAAAAACCTGAAGAAGGATATAGAACTGAACCGCAAATACAAGAAATCGCCAGGCACTGAAATACAAAACTTTTATAAGCTCTCTCTTTTTAAATAAAGAAAAAACTCCAAGGTATCGTTGCAATTTTATGGATTTTCTTCCCAGGATCCGTTCCGTAAAGTCATTTAACAGAGATACATTAAGGAACATCAGGATGGAATAAAAATATAATAAAAGTGTCAGCAGGCTTACACTGGCATAAGCAAAATAAAAGCTTTTCATAGACATCCCCATATATTGGCTGATCGGATCCCGGTAAATAAAAACCATGATTGCGACACTGAGTGTTCCTGCAAAAAAAGTTATAAGAAATTGAGAAACACTGCCAATGATGGTGATCAGAACACCCTGTATCCTGTTCCCCTTTTCCAGGATGAAGACCCTGCCAAGATAGTCACCAATCCTGTTGGGTGTGAAAGAACTCACTGCAACCCCTGTAAGCGTGGCTTCAAAAGCTTTGAGGTAATGGACGTCTTCTATCTTTCTGATCAGGAATTGCCATTTACGTGCTTCGATGCCCCAGTTAACCAACATCAGGGCAACAATCACAATAACACCTGCAATAAAATAGAATTGATTGAATTGTTCGGAAAATGTTTCGGTGATACCTGCCAGGTCATCATGTTTGACAGATATTTCCCTGTATATGAACCCAAAGGTGGCAACAATGATAAGAACACGTAAGATATAGTTGTAGGTTTTACGTAACTTTGCTTTCATCCAATCAAATATCTTATGTCTTTGTCAAACGACCGGATAATATTGGGAATTGATCCCGGCACAACGATAATGGGTTATGGTTTAATCCACCATAAAGGTAATAAATTAGACTTAATTACGATGGGGGTCATTAAACTTAGTAAGTTTTCTGATCATGGGTTAAAACTGAAGCGCATTTTCGAACGGACTTTATCATTGATCAATGAATACAAGCCTGACGAGCTGGCCATTGAAGCTCCTTTTTACGGGAAAAATGTCCAATCAATGCTGAAGCTTGGGCGTGCACAGGGAGTTGCCATGGCAGCTGCTTTATACAAAGACATCCCCATTTCAGAGTATTCCCCTAAAAAGATCAAACAAAGCATAACAGGAAAGGGTAACGCCTCAAAGGAGCAAGTAGCATCCATGCTTATTCATATGTTGCAGATCAAAGAAAATCCTCCATATCTTGATGCTACGGATGGTTTGGCTGCGGCTGTCTGCCATTATTTTCAGGGAAATTCAACAGGAAATGAGAAAAAATATTCAAATTGGAAAGCTTTTCTAAACGACAACAAGGAAAGGATAAAGTGATCTTTTCTGCATAAACAGATCAAACAAGTTTCTGATAAAACTGCCACCATCTTTCAGGAATGGCATTTTCACAGGCAACCTGATAATCGCGGTAAGAGCAAGGGATCATGTAATGTCTTTCATACCGTTCTTTCAGATTGCCCTCAAGTGGAATTTCCATCCACCAGCGTTCACTCTGCTTACTCTTGTAAAAAACGATTTCATCCACATGGTCTTTGATCCTGACGAGGAATTTGAGGAAATCTTCGGTTTCCTGAAATGGATAGTCTTTGCTGCGCTTATAATACCCGTCTATAAAATACCATATCATCTGAGCAATGAGTTTTGCGGTTTGTCCACGAATATCAAGCTCAGGATTATATTCATATATGCCAATGGAGGTAAGCTTATCGCTCAGGCCGGCGTAGCGGAATATCCGGCAGATCTCTTCCCCATAGAACCCGTTGGGAGTAGCATTGTTATTGCCTGGTGCATCGGCAAAACGGATTGCAGACATATCAACACTCATCATATCACAATTACGGACAATGGGTTCTACTTCCTCCATGTCATTTCTAATGTTTCCAATTCTATAAGCATCGAAATACAATTTCTGTATAAGCTTAATAGCCTCGGGATCTACATAGTAGCTTTGATAGCCGAGGTTGGTGAAATTAAAGAGGTAATTTGGTTGGTGTAGAATGATCTTGCTCAGATATGACCTGGAATTAATATTATCTTCATGGTTTCCGAGGTCAAACATCGGGTCTATGACCAGGAGGTTGATAATTTGACTGAGGTTATTATACCCTTTGTACTGGGCAAATGTAAGATCCTGTCCACCTCCGATGATCACCGGGATGATCTTGTTTTTAATCAGTTGTTCTGTAACAGAGGCAACGGCAAAATAAGTATCTTCTATGGAATGGCCCTGACGGATGTTGCCCAGATCGGCAATTTTTATATGATTGCCGTTTTTAAATAAGGGGTATAATTGTTTTCTGACAGCATCCGGGGCGGTGCTGCATCCTTTATTGTCGACCGACATTCTGTCTTCCAGCACACCAAAAATTGCTATATCAACCTCATCAAGGTCAGGGAATCCGCCTTCGGACGTGTAGCATTTGATTAAATCTCCGATCCGTTTGTCAGGCAAATTATCATCCACCCTAAAAAACTCCGGATCAATAGATTCGAAGTAAAGATTGATTTCCATCCGTGATTTCTAACTTATTCCAAAGATAAAAGAATTCAGTAACACGCTCTGCCGGGAAATATTATTTTTTCCCTTTCTTCGGATATCTTTTCTTTGGCGTGTTCTTTGGATCTTCTGATATCTTTATACAGTCTTCAAGGCTTAAAGTTTCAGGATCTGTACCTTTCGGGATCTTAAAGTTTTGTTTGTTGATGGAAATATAAGGCCCGAAACGTCCTCTAAGAACTTTCACATTTTCATTCTCTTTGAATTCCCTGATGATCTTTTCTCTGTCTTTTTTCCTTTTTTCTTCAATGATCTCAATGGCCCTGGATTCATCTACCGTTGAAGGGTCCTCATCTTTGGGAATGGAATAAAAAGCATTCATATGCTTTACAAAAGGCCCGAAACGACCGATGGCAACGATCATCTCTTCATTTTCATAATTCCCGATGGTCCTGGGGAAATTAAACAGTTCCAGGGCTTCTTCGAGGGTTATGGTATCAATACTTTGATTCTTTTTCAATCCTGCAAATCTGGGTTTTTCTTCTTCGGAAACTTCTCCGATTTGCGCCATAGGACCATAGCGCCCGAGCTTAACAAATACTTTTCGGCCGGTTTTGGGATCATCACCCAGGTACTTTTCCCCACTGAATTTCTTTGATTTCTCGAGGGTATCTTCAATTTTCTTGTGGAAAGGATTGTAGAACTCATCTATCATATCATTCCAAACCCTTTTCCCCTGAGCGATTTCATCAAACTCCTTTTCGACATCTGCCGTAAAGTTGTAATCCAGGATATCCTCAAAATACTGATTCAGAAATTTATTTACAATAACACCCAGGTCTGTAGGAAAAAGTTTGTTCTTTTCAAATCCGGCTTTTTCGGTCCTGATGTTTTCAGATATTTTATCATTTACCAGGCTGATCAAGTCAAATTGCCTTTCCTTTCCTTCCCTGGTCTCTTTGACAACATATTCTCTTTTCTGTATTGTTGAAATGGTGGGAGCATAAGTAGAAGGCCGTCCTATTCCTAGTTCTTCCATCTTTTTAACAAGGCTGGCTTCAGTATACCGGTAAGGTGGTTGCGAGAATTTCTCTGTAGCCAGCATTTCTTGTAAATCAAGCAAATCATCTACCTTAATTGGTGGCAAGACGTTTTTATCTTCCCCATTCTCCTCATCAGTAGACTCAATATACACTTTCAGGAAACCATCGAACTTGATAACCTCCCCGTGGGCAATAAATTTTTCTTTGGTTTTTGGTTTACCATCTATTAAATCTTTGTCTTTTGTATTATAAATTGATATATCGACATTGGTTTTCTCCAGGGCAGCATCTGCCATCTGAGAGGCAATCGTGCGTTTCCAGATCAATTCATAGAGCCTTTTCTGCTGCTTATCCCCTTCAATTGAATGGTTGTTCAAATAAGTCGGGCGAATGGCTTCATGTGCTTCCTGCGCGCCTTTAGCTTTAGTTTTGTATTTCCTGGTTTTTACATAATCATTACCATAGAGTTTTGTGATCTCCTCTTTGGCCATAGCAATCGCCATATTGGAAAGGTTGAGTGAGTCTGTCCTCATATAAGTTATGTAACCGGATTCATATAGTTGCTGAGCTATACGCATGGTGTTTGATACGGACAAGCCCAGTTTACGGCTGGCTTCCTGTTGTAAGGTAGAGGTTGTAAATGGTGGTGCGGGTGACCGTTTCGCTGGCTTGGTTTCAATGTTCGTAACCTTGTAAACCGACTGAATACAAAGCTTCAAAAATTCCCGGGCTTCCTTTTTCCCGGCAAATTTTCTGGGTAATTCTGCTTCCAGGACAGATTGTTTCTTTCCATTTTGAATACTAAACCTGGCGGTAATTTTGTAACTGGAAGAAACCTTAAATGCTTTGAATTCCTCTTCTCTTTCAACAATAAGCCTTACTGCAACAGATTGCACCCTGCCTGCGGATAAGGATGGCTTTACCTTTCTCCAAAGCAATGGAGATAATTCAAACCCTACAAGCCTGTCAAGAACCCTGCGGGCTGTTTGGGCATTCACCAGATTCGTGTCAATACCCCGTGGATTATTGATGGCGACATCAATAGCATTCTTGGTTATCTCATGAAAAACAATCCGTCGTGTGTTTTCTTCCTTGAGGTTCAGGGCTTTGAACAAATGCCATGAAATGGCTTCTCCTTCACGGTCTTCATCAGTTGCCAGCCAAATGGTATCAGAAGACTTGACAAGCTTTTTTAACTCTGTAACGACCTTTTTCTTATCATCGGAAATCTTATATTCAGGTTGATAGCCGTTCTCAATATCTACACCCAGGCCTTTTTTGGCAAGGTCCATAACATGCCCGAAACTCGATTTCACCTGAAATTCTTTGCCAAGAAAACGTTCAATGGTTTTTGCTTTAGCTGGTGACTCAACAATAACAAGGTTTTTAGCCATTTTTATAATATTATTTTTATTCCGCCGCTTCTAAAATCTGACTGCAAATGTATAATAATTCAATTTCTTTGGTTCTTTAATTTCCTTTTAATAAATCCAATGTCTGTAACAATCACCGGAATTTATTGTTTAAAGGCCAATTTACATGCATTGAATAAATCTTTCATTTTGAGGGTTTCATATCTTCTTCATTGTTTAGTACCTCAAATCCCGTTTTATTCCCTATTTATTATTTTTTCATTCAGGGGTCTCCTCACCTAATACCTTTTAGGTCAAATGTTCTTAACTTTGCCTGCTCAAATGGAAAAGAAAAAGTTTTATATTGAGACCTATGGTTGCCAGATGAATTTTTCTGACAGTGAGATTGTGGTATCTGTATTAAAAGATAATGACTTTGAAATTACTAAAGACCCAAAAGAGGCAGAATTGATCTTTATCAACACCTGCTCCATCCGCGACAATGCTGAACAAAGGGTATGGAAAAGGCTCAGGGAATTAAAGTCATTAAAAAAGAAAAAGCCTGAACTAAGGATTGGTGTTATTGGTTGCATGGCTGAGCGCTTAAAGCAGCAATTGATGGAGGAAGAAAAAGCTGTTGACCTTATTGCAGGCCCGGATGTATACCGCCACCTTCCTGATTTAATTTCCATGGCTGAAGCGGGTCAAAAAGCTGCCAATGTTTTACTGTCTGAGGAGGAGACCTATGCTGAAATAAGCCCGGTACGCTATGCTTCCAACCAGGTAACGGCGTTCATTTCTATTATGAGGGGCTGTGAAAACTTCTGTGCATATTGTGTTGTCCCTTTTACCAGAGGAAAGGAAAGGAGCCGGAATCCGGAAACCATCCTGAAAGAAGCCACAAAACTTTTAGAAGAAGGATACAGAGAAGTTACATTGCTGGGGCAGAATGTCAATTCATACCACTGGGAAAAAGGAAACGGCATCACGGGATTTCCTCAACTACTTGAGAAAATTGCCAGTATCAATCCCTTGTTGCGGGTTCGGTTTGCAACGTCTCATCCAAAAGATATTTCCGATCAATTGCTACAGGTCATTTCAAAACATGAAAATATCTGCAATGCCATCCATCTTCCCGTGCAGTCAGGGTCATCGCGCATTCTTAAACTTATGAACAGGAAATACACCCGTGAATGGTATATGGACAGGATACGGACCATTAAAAAGTATATACCGGATTGTGCCATTTCAACTGACATCATATCGGGATTTTGTACAGAAACAGAGGTGGACCACAAGGATACATTGTCAATGATGAAATGGGCTGAATATGATTACGCTTTCATGTTCAAATACTCTGAAAGACCTGACACGCTGGCAGCAAAAAATTTGAAGGATGATGTACCTGAAAAGGTAAAATCAGAGCGTCTGCAGGAAATCATCGAATTACAGCAACAGTTATCCTTTGAAAGCAACAAAAGAGACATAGATAAAGTGTTTAAAGTGCTGGCAGAAAGCACCTCCAGGAGATCAAAAAACCATCTTTCAGGAAGAAATTCCCAGAATAAGGTGGTGGTTTTCCCAAAATTAGCTTATAAACCTGGTGATTATGTAAAGGTCCGGATAACGGATTGCACACCTGCAACCCTTATTGGTAAAGCGGTTGATTCAGACATTTGATAAAGCACTGTCAAGGGAATCAAACTTTCTTTTGTAGTCTTCCATTGACCTGATAATTATTTCATGAGCCTCCTCAATTCCAAATGTATCGGTTATTTCAACTTTACTTTCTTGTCCGGGCAGGTCTTTATATGTTAAAAAATAGTGCTTAAGACGATCAATAACCAACTCCGGACAATCGGACATGTCTTTGTAATTACCATAAACAGCATCATTATTCAGGACGGCAATCAGTTTGTCATCGGATTCATTGCCATCAAGCATCCTAAACCCTCCTATTGGCCTCGCTCTCACAAGTATATCACCATGTACGATCTGCTTTTCTGTTAAAACACAAATATCAATGGGATCACCATCACCTTTAATGTCTTTAAGGTTTGTTTTCTCCATACAAAACTCTGCAACCCTTTCACCGGAATACGTCTGGGGAATAAACCCGTACAAAGCGGGAACGGTATTTGAATATTTTTGAGGACGGTCCAGTTTCAGATATCCTGTAACCTTATCGACCTCGTATTTGACAGTATCAGTAGTGACCATCTCAATGAAAGTCATTAGTATTTCAGGGGCTTCATTACCTATATCAATGCCATGCCAGGGATGGGATTTGTAACGCAAGCCCATCAGGCGACCGATTGGGTCCATCAATATGTTTGCCATAATGCATATGATTAATTTCCGCGAATTTACGATTATTCCCAGGTAAACACCAGCTTCTCCGGGGATATTTGCTCCAAAGATATTACCAGAACAAACTATTATTTAGAAAAATTCCAAAAAAATATTGTATGTTAAAGTTTAAATAACATGATTATTTTATCTTTGCGCTATAAATTTCGGATTTATGGCAGAGAAAGTTAAAGGTACCATTTCCCAGATTATCGGTCCGGTGATTGATGTCACCTTCGATGAAGATTCCAAGCTTCCAAATATTTATGATGCACTGGAGGTTACTAATAATCTGGGACATAAGATTATCCTTGAATGTCAGCAGGATACAGGAGAAAGCACAATAAGAACCATAGCGATGGATTCCACCGACGGCTTGCGGCGTGGCATGGATGTTTTTTCTACTGGAGGCCCAATTACTATGCCAACAGGCGAAGATATTCGTGGCAGGTTGTTTAATGTGATCGGAGAAACCATTGATGGACTGGGCCCTGTTTCTAAAGACAATCCATATCCAATTCACCGGGAACCCCCGAAATTTGAAAATTTATCTACTTCCAAGGAAGTCCTTTATACCGGTATAAAAGTTATTGACCTGATTGAGCCATATGCCAAAGGTGGAAAGATCGGACTTTTTGGTGGTGCTGGAGTTGGAAAAACTGTCATCATCATGGAGTTGATCAATAACATTGCAAAAAAATATTCAGGCCTTTCTGTTTTTGGTGGTGTAGGAGAAAGAACCCGCGAGGGAAATGATTTGTTGAGGGAGATGATCGAATCGGGGGTTATCAAGTACGGCAAGGAATTTATAAAAGATATGGAAGAAGGAGGTTGGGACCTTTCGAAGGTTGACCGTAAGTTACTTGGAGAGTCCCAGGCCACACTTGTTTTCGGGCAGATGAATGAACCACCTGGTGCACGTGCAAGGGTTGCTTTATCCGGGCTAACGCTGGCGGAATACTTCCGTGACGGAGATGAAAAGTCGGGCGGCAGGGACATCCTGTTTTTCATTGATAATATTTTCCGTTTTACCCAGGCAGGCTCCGAGGTTTCTGCTTTACTGGGACGTATGCCTTCCGCTGTTGGTTATCAGCCAACACTTGCAACAGAAATGGGTATTCTTCAGGAAAGAATCACCTCTACAAAACGTGGCTCCATCACTTCAGTTCAGGCAATCTATGTTCCTGCTGATGACCTTACCGACCCGGCACCAGCCACAACCTTTGCCCATCTTGATGCAACAACTGTGTTGAGCCGAAAGATAGCAGAGTTGGGTATTTATCCCGCTGTTGATCCTCTTGATTCTACATCGCGGATCCTTTCACCGGAAGTTGTCGGTGATGATCATTATCAAACTGCCCAGCAGGTTAAAGAAATTTTACAACGCTATAAAGAACTGCAGGATATAATTGCCATCCTGGGGATGGAAGAACTTTCTGAAGATGACAGGCTTGTTGTTCACAGAGCAAGACGTGTTCAAAGGTTCTTATCACAACCATTCCATGTAGCAGAGCAGTTTACCGGATTACAGGGAACCATGGTAAGCATTGAGGATACCATAAAAGGCTTTAAGATGATCATGAATGGGGAAGTAGATGAATATCCGGAATCAGCTTTTAACCTTGTTGGCACCATTGAAGAAGCCATTGAAAAAGGCAAGAAGATCCTTGCTGAATCTGAATAAATACATTTTATATGCACCTGGAGATTATTACACCGGATAAAACCATTTATGATGGCAATGTTAACCTGATCCAATTGCCGGGTTTGCATGGTTCGTTTGAGATCATGAACAACCATGCTCCCATGATCTCTGTCCTGAAACAAGGAAAGATCAAAATCCGGGATGACCAGGGTCAATCTGAATTCTATGAAGTGAAGGGTGGCGTAATTGAGGTGTTGAAAAACAAAGTTCTGGTTCTCGCAGAATAGTTAATTCCCCATTTTATTAAAAGATATCTTTTCCTGGCTGAAACGCTGAGGTGTTTCCCTGGATTCTGCAGGATACCCCATTGAAATTAAAGCGATCGGCACCAGGTTTTTCGCAATGTTTAATAATTCATTGATCGCGTTAAGCCTTTGTTCTCTCGGATGAACGCCCAACCAAACTGCTCCAAGCCCAAGATCATGTGCAGCCAGTAACAAATTTTGTGTAGCGGCAGAACAATCCTGCAGCAAATAACTTATTTCAGGTTCCAGGTCTGTATTTCCACAAACAAGTATCCCCACGGCTGCATCTTTAAGCATCCCCCCATAAGGGTGGACTTTTGATAGTTGTTGCTTTAAAGATTCATCATCGATAACAACAAAGTGCCAGGGCTGATAATTCCTTGCTGAAGGTGCATACATTGCAGCTTCTAAAATGGTCAGGACGTCATTTCTGTCAATCTTATTATTCGTGTATTTCCGAATACTTCTACGAGTTTTTATTGATTCTAAGGTTTTCATTTTGTAAATTTAAGGAAATTGTAAAAACGTAGTTATATGCTCAGCCTTTTCATAAAAGACAAAAACAAGGTAAAATACGTAGTCAAGGGCAAACCAGGTACTTTTAATGTCACTTATCACTGTGGTGACTCAACCCAACAGTTTAATGAAGTTAAAAGCAGATGGAAATATAAATTCGATCCGTGTAAAAGCGGATACTATTATGTTTCTGCCCAAGCCAATACCAAGGAAGCTGTTGTGAATGTTAAGGTTTATAAAAAAGGTAAACTGATTCAGAATGTGACAAACTCCGGAGATTATGTTGTTGCCATTGCCTCAAGTGCTGATAAATAAACCTGATGTTATTCCTTGTCCAGACAATACTCTTGTATTGCTCTTTCGGCATTAAAATTACCTAACTCTTTGGCCTTTTGCCAATCTGCACATGCAGCATGCAAATTGCCAAGTTTAAACTGTGCAATTCCCCGGTTTAAATAAGCTTCGGAATTGTTTGGATTTAGTTCAATTGATTTATCCAGGTCTTTTAAAGCTCCCCCGATATCACCCAGTTGCCCCCTGACAGTACCTCTGTTATAATAAGCTTTGGCCCAATTCGGATTAATATTTATCGCTTTGTTATAATCTTTCAATGCACCCTGAAAATCCTTCAGATTATAATATACCAGTCCACGATACAACAATGACAAAGTATCTTTCGGCTCTATATTCAATGCATAGGTAAATGCTTTTGCAGCACCCTTGAAATCATCAAGATAGTACCTCCCTAAACCAAGGTTATAATATGCTTTGCGGTTCTCAGGATCCATTTCTATCACCATCTCAAAATCTTTCACTCCGCTGGCGTAATCACCCTGTTCATAGTGTGTCGTTCCCTCAACAAAAACCTGTCTTACACTTTTGTTTGAAATCTGTTTAGGCTTCTCTGCTGTTTGATCTTTTCCCTGCACAATAGCTTCATGCTGTATCGTGGTTTTATCTGGTTTCTTTTCTTCAGAACTCCAGGAAATAGAATCCGGATCAACCTTTTTTGCCATCTCAAGTATTTCGCTCTCTCCCTTATCCTCGTTTTTCTGGTTTTGATTGCAAGCAAAAAGAAAAATAACAGGAATGATCAGTATTAAATACTTTTTCTTCATAATATATTTTTTTTGTGTTTTATAAAACAAAATTAGAAAGGCCTGTAATAATTTTACAGGATATGTCTTTCCGGATATCAGAAAACCATTGATTTTCCATTTGTTGATGAACTATACAAAAGTAAAAAAATTGTAATGAACTTTACATATTTCCAGGGTAAGCGATGAGTTGTTAGCAATTACAATTTACCCTTTTTCAAAAGTTTACCAAGCATCCAGAAACCAAATACGCCCGCAAGAAGAAAAATTCCACTTCCAACCCATTTCAAATGTTCCCATGATGATATAATGGATGCACCAATAATAAGGGCAGCCAGGATGATGGCAATAGATATCCTTTTACTCACCTGATCAAGTTTTTGCATAACAGGTTCCAACCCCTGATGATCGAGTTGCACCTTCATCTTTCCTTCCTTTGTTTTATAGAGTATTTCGGATATATCCGCAGGCAAATCATGTAGCAACTGGTTTATGCTTCTGAATGTATGTGTAAACTCCCTGGCATATCTGGCAGGACTGAATTGTTTTTTTGAGCAATTGTGTAGCAAAAGGTTGTATTTCCCGGAATACTTCCCGGGTTGGCTTATTGAGTTGTTTTTCAATTTCCTGCAAAGCAATCTCATCAGAAAGTGGGTGTGCGTCATCCTGAAGCTTTTTCAACTCACTTCTCAACTCAGGTTTAATCAAATCAGGTCTGTCGGCCAGTATTTGTCCAAATTTTACAAAAGTAGGTCCGAGATCTTCAATAGCCATTCGAATTCTTTCATTGCGACTTACTGATTCGATGTTGCTGAGTCTTTTTTTTGAAACCAGTGTTTTACCCAACCCGCTTTTTACTACAAAATCCCCGAAGCCATACCTGAGCAATACAGAAATAATTTCTCTGGCCCTGCCAACTTGATGGTATGTCAATCCTATTTTGGTTAAATCCATAATGGTTTTAGTTTTTATTTATGATGTAAAAGGTGAAGCTCAAGGTCGGCAGAAATAACATCCATGTTTTTAACTTCAGAAGGATCGATTTTATATGCTGTGAGGACATTCGGAGTGGATTTGATCTGGCGAACAAGATCCTGAACATTATTATCATTTATTGGATCATTGGTGAATATGAAATAGTCTGTTTGTTTCAGTGCCGGGATCAGTTTTTTTTCAGGATGATGGTTCGACATGAGGCAAAAGTGGGCCCTGAGATCCGGGTCGTGGTATACAAAGACAGGATATGAAAGAGTTTCATTTCCTCTGGCGCTATATGTAAAATCATCAATTCTCCTGAAATTAAATCCAAGTACCCTGTTAAGGAAGAAAGAAATACGATAATCCTTGAGGTGACTGGAAATGCCAATCATCAAATAATTGCTTTTGTTATCGATATTCAGTGTGATTTTCCTGGGCATATGATGTGAATAGCAAAGATAAATATACAAAAAAATGATTATCCTGTATATTTATTATTCAGGAGGGAACAATATGTTCCACGCCTTTTCGGCGGCATGTTTCTCCGCATTCTTAATGGAAAAATCCTGACCCTTGCAAATCGAAGACTCATCAACAACAATCTCAATAACATATTGTTTATGAGAACCTTCACCAACCTCATCTATTAAATTGAAATCAATGGTTTTCTTTTCTTTTTGGGTCCATTCAATCAACTTGCTCTTATAGTTTGTTTCCTCTTTCTCCAGTTCATCAATATCAATATGCATATTGATGATTCTGTGTATGATCACTTTTTTTGCAAACTCAAAACCCTTATCAAGGTAAAGAGCTCCGATCAGAGCTTCAAAGGCATCTCCCCGTATTGACTTGCTCATGACCTTTGTTTCCGGTGTTGATTGTATGAGTTTATCGAACCCCAGTTTCATTGCAAGCTTGTTCAATCGATTTCGGCAAACAATTTTTGAACGCATTTCTGTAAGAAAGCCTTCATCCTTTAATGGAAACTTTTTGAAGAGATAATCCGCAATTACAGCACCCAATACAGCATCTCCAAGATACTCAAGTCTTTCATTATTAACTTTGATGCCATTTATTGTTTCAGCAACTGAACGATGGCGAAAGGCAAGTTTATACAGATGCCTGTTGCCCGGATAAAATCCAAGGATATTTTTGATGGCCTGGGAAAACTCTTTTTCTGAATTAATTAACGACCGGATTGGATTCAGTATTTTCAAAACCGACAAATTAGCCTACATACTTTTTAAAAATAATGGATGCATTATGCCCGCCAAAACCGAATGTATTGGACAATGCAGCATTAATTGTTCTTTTCTGAGCTTTATGATAAGTAAAATTAAGATTATTGTCGATTTGCGGATCATCTGTAAAGTGGTTGATCGTTGGTGGCACAATATCATTCTTAATTGCCAAAACTGTGGCAATAGATTCAATGGCACCAGCGGCACCGAGCAGGTGGCCTGTCATTGATTTTGTAGAATTGATATTGATTTTGTAGGCATGTTCCTGGAAAAGATTTACAATGGCCTTAGGTTCAGAAATATCACCAAGGGGTGTTGAAGTACCGTGTGTATTGATATGGTCAATTTCTTCAGGATTCATACCTGCATCTTCCAACGCCCATTTCATTGAAAGCACCGCACCTTCACCATCCGGATGTGGTGAGGTCATGTGATATGCATCAGCAGACAATCCACATCCTGCAACCTCAGCATAGATTCTGGCACCGCGTGCTTTAGCATGCTCATACTCTTCGAATACCAATCCACAGCCTCCTTCACCAAGAACAAAGCCATCACGGTCTTTGTCGAATGGACGGGATCCTGTTTTGGGATCATCATTGCGTGTTGAAATGGCATGCATGGCATTAAAACCTCCGATACCGCCTTCTGTGATAGAAGCTTCTGAACCACCACAGATAAATGCATTGGCTTTTCCCAGGCGGATGTAATTAAACGCATCCACCAGTGCATTGGCAGATGAAGCACATGCAGAAACCGTAGCAAAATTCGGCCCCCTGAATCCATGTTTTATGGAGATATGGCCGGCCGCAATGTCAGCAATCATTTTAGGAATAAAAAACGGATTAAACCGCGGAGTACCATCACCCCGTTCAAAAGCTCTAACTTCATCCTGAAAAGTCATCAGGCCTCCAATTCCCGAAGCCCAAATGACTCCAACCTGGTCACGATCAATTTTTTCAACCGCACACAAAATTCTATCTCTTTGGCTTTGAGCAAAAACAACAGCCAGAAACAGGGGTAGCCCCGATCGAGCAGCAACATATCTCCTGCCTTGACTTTATCCAGGTGTTGGAGAAGCAAGTCGCGTTCGCTGGATGAATATGGCGCAAGTTTGCTGTCTATGGTTATTTGATTCAACACAT
>JAGYLD010000045.1 GCA_018401355.1 Bacteroidales bacterium | reverse complement strand
ACATTATCCGAAACAATGCGGAATATCAACGAATAAAAAATTACATCATCAACAAGGCATTTTTGCCCTACTAACAGGAAATATGGCCGGATTTTTCTATATATTGGTTTTCGAATCGTATATGCTTTATGAATCAACAAATTTTTTCAATGTTGTTCTTCTGTTATTGCCGGCAGTGCTAATAATCAACTTTCTGGTCAGTAAGTTTTTCCTGGAATATGTATTCAAAACAAAACCGGTCTATCTGTTATCCTCGCTGGTAATGCTGCTGGCTCTTATTATCATCCCGTATTTGTCAATCGAAATTTTCACTGTCAGAGACACCATCAATGACATGATCATTGTGGCCATTCCTGTAATTGCCGGACTGGTTTTGCCTTTCCTGTCATCCCTGGACCTCAGCAGGTTAAAAAAGAAGAAGAGTATTGCAGAACCGGAAATAGATACCAAAGAAGGACTAATCAAGTATTTGTCAGAACCAACTTATATCAACCCTTTTCCTGAAAAGATGGAAAACCTTGAAAATGTATTGTTTGGTGTTGATAAAGATCGCATTGGTATCAACATTGTTTCAGGTACAAGAGGACTGGGAAAGTCTCGATTTTTCAAAGAATTGACCATTAAATTAAAAGAATTATACGGTAAAGACCTTGTGGTTTTTTATGGAGAATGCCAACAGTTTGATGAAAACAACATTCCTTATATCCCATTCATAGAAGCATTTGAAAACCAGATGGGCAAAGGCCGTTTCATGAGTGAAGATCGTTTTGGAAAACTCATTGGTGACAGCATAAGCAAAAGTGGCATCCTGGAACTTGGCCCCCTGGCCATGGTTTCCCCATTACTGGAATCAGGTGGGGAAAGTTCTATGGCAAGCGCTCCGGAAATTGCCGGTGACCTGAACCTCGTCTTTCAAAAAATGATCCACCAGAAGAAAAAGATTCTTCTTGCTTTTGATGACATTCAGTGGATGGATGATGCATCCATCGAGCTATATGTTTTGTTATTGGATAACATCATTAAAAATGGATTGAGTGAACATGTTGCAATCATAAACATATTCAGGAATACCTATCCCGGACAAACAGATGAACAAATACTTAGGGAAAAGCCATTCGATCAGTTGTCTTCCGGCTCTCTGCATAATAAAATTAAGTATCAGTTTCTCACCAGAGAAGCTGACCTATTGCCGGAAAAATTCCTTGAACAACTCCTTGTTTCAATAAAAAGGCTTATTGGCATCAACTACCAGACAGAAGGTAAGCTGGTAAAGTATTTTAAACGAATCGGCTTATCCAATCCGACTTATTACCTGCAATCGCTGATCAACTTCCTGGATAAAAATATTCTCAAGATAGAAGGCGGACAGCTTCATATGTCTGAAGACACTAAAATTGAAGAGCTTCCTATTCCCGGAGACTTGCAAAAGCTGTACCGGGAACGATTTAGTAAAATTAATCCTGAATTATTACGGATCCTTGAATCCGCCGCATTTATCGGTGAATGCTTTGAAGCCGCCATCCTGGCCGAAATATGGCAAATCGATAACAAACTGGAACTATTGTACCTGCTCAAAGAAGCACAAGAATTGAATATCATTTATGATAAAAGCGATCAGGATGATGTTTTTTGCTTTACTTCCAAGTCAATCATGACAGAATTGCGCTGCCTCAACAGCGATTCAGATGTTGGTGAAGAAGGCGTTGAAATACCCCAGATCATCAAAGAATACCACAAAAGGATTGTAGCCTCATTTGAAAAGGTGAAGGCAAAAGACCTTCATGACCTGGATCTTGACCTGATCTACTCCATAGCTAACCGCACCTATATCAACAGGGAGGTGAGTGCCGATAAAGCTTATACCTATAACAAGCTTGCGGCTGACCAAGCACTAAAAAGAGGATTGCTTGAAAATGCCTTGAAGTATTACGAGAAAGTATTGAAAATAACAGAATACTATGAATCATCCAGGAAAGAAACAGAAGAAATAAGACTCTCCCTGATTCAAACTTACCTGGACCTTGAGGATATAAACAACAAGGATTTTTCTTCTTTATTAAATGATGATTATTACTCCTTTGCTCAGGATATTTTTTCCGAATATCTGGTTAAGAAAATTTTAATTGCAGGAAGAAAAAGAGAATTTGATACCATTCCAGGATTACTGAAGCAATTGGATCAAATTGATGAGACACAAATCTGCGAATCCAACAGGTTGAGGATAGAGTTTTACAGGATTTACTATCTCGGCAATCTGGGCAGCAACGAGGGAGTTAAGGCTATGACCCAGGATCTGATCAACCTGCTCAAGACATTCCCAAAGGATCAAACTTCAGAAATAAGAGAAATAAAATCAGAAATCCTGAACACCCTTGGAGGAGCTTTGCTTGGCGACCGGTTACATGATCCTGATGCCATATATTATCTTGACAGAAGACTTAATTTATTCATTGGTAAAGATGCTATTGAAGTGAAGCTATCTCAGGCAAAACGAATGGATTTGTTGAAGGATGTCACATCATCTTTTGGGGACATGACCTTACACGACAAAAAAGGCTTGTGTTTCACCCTGAATTATTATGGCAGGACCTTTTATTACATCGATGAACTCGATCAATCCGAAGCATTTCTGGAAGAGTCATCAAAAATAAATAAAAAGCTTGGGGATATACAAGGGTTTATTCGTGCCAATGACTCGCTCAGTAAAACTTTGCTTGCAAAAGCTGAGAAACTGATGTCTGATGGAGCCAAAAATATTGAACAGAAAAAAATCACCGAACTGCTGAATGATTCACTGGAACATGCCTATGTTTCTTTCAGTGAAGCATCTTATTATTCAAAAATACCTGAACAGGCGTTTGCATTGGAATCTTTTTTAATGGCATATAATCACTTAACCAAAATTGTGACAAATAACCAGGAAAACAAGACCGCAGTAAGCCGTTTTAAGGAAATCATTGAAAGATTTGGTGTCAATTTGGAAAAAATTGAATCGAAGCGTATTTTTAACAAAGAGCAATTGGAATTACTTGCAGGAGCGATAAAAGACAATGTTGAAGGAAAAAGGCTTCTGGACATGTTGAAACATAATTTTAATTAATATGGTTCCCGAAAAAATCAATATCAACAAGGCCTATTCCATTTATTGTGGAATAGCAGAATATCAGGAAGTTAAGCTGGACCAGATGATGGCATCCGGTTTTCAGGAATGGATCTCTGCCATCCCTGACAGTGTTGATTTTCTGAATAAAAATGATTTGAATCAATACTATTACCCTCCCTTTGTTGAATCTATGCTGCCTTCCCTGGGTTCTGAAACGGAGTGTAATGGTGGTTATGATTGTTATACCGAGATAAGGCGCTTCCGCAAACGAATTGAAAAAGATTATACAATTGCCAGTGATGACAAAGAATTTATATTCAGGATAGAATACCTGGATGTTTTTACTTTTCCTGACAACCTGATGGTTTTTAGTTTTCGGACATCTTTTCCTGATCCGGACCCTGATTCAATATCATCGGCCAACTATTATCTCAGGGGGTATTATGAAGTCAAGGAATTGACGGAAATAAAGGAATTACTCAAACCCATTATCGGGGCAGAACCTGAAATTATCGGAAACAAGCTTAAACTGTTTAATTATATAGAGCACGAGCCTGCTGATGCAGAAATGGTAAACAACATGCTTTATGATATCGGGACATGTTCGCCGATTGGCTCAGCACAAGGAGTTATCCCTGACTTTCAACCTTCGGAAGTTTATTTTAAAAACCTGATCAGGAACAACTCAATTGAAGTATTCAAGACATGGAAAGTCCTGTGCCTTTTTGATAGTTTTACCGTGGTGCTAAATAAACCGCCACATCATCACGAGATATGGGAATATAGTTATTTCAGTCTTATTTATGTTCACACCATTTATGTCAAGTATTTCCTATACAGACTCAATAACAAATTTCATAAGCAAAACAAGTACAAACTCGAAGGGCTTGTGGAGGAATTCAATCAGTTTGATCACATCTACAACCTCAATTCCATCAGCCATAATTTCCTGCCCCAAAAATTATATGATCAGCTAAGGTGCAGCCTCGAAATTGAAGAAGAAATGCAGATCATGCGCAACAACCTCGACATTGCCAACCAGCGGGCATATAAAAAAAGAAATGTACGGCTGAGCAGGATCCTTTCTTTTATTGCATTTTTAACCATTATCACCACCATCCTGGATGGTTCTGTGTATATCAATAAAGTGGTTTTTGAAACCAATATTAATTACGTTTTCGCCACCTCCATTCTTTCCGGTGTCATCATCATATTTCTGATCATATATTACAAGCTTTACGTCAAACAATGATCATAAAACCATTTAATTATAGCTTTTCTATTGAGAACCAGCTTCATGTTCTGAGTCACTTCCATCATCTTGATGCGCATTACAAGAATACAATCCAAAAATACTCAACCCATTCACTGGATGAAATCAACGCAGAACTCAACAGGGAAGGCTCAAAATTCAACAGCAATTTTGCCGGTAATCCACTGGTTTTACTAACGTTGTTAAAATCAGAAATTGAAGACGGTAATTATCGTTCCATCGATCATTCCGGTGGTAAAATTGATTTTATCATTCAATTTGACAAAGCAATCGGAACATCAGGGATCATAAAGATCGACGACCTTACCGAAGAAGAAGTACGCTCCCTGAAAATGATCAAATACCGAAACGCAAACATCCTGAAAGCCACCATCAACAGAACCATCCCAACAAAACAGGTTAATTTGGTTACGAGGCTGAAAAATGATAGTTACGAGATAATTACGGTTTTTCCCGGGATATATGCTCCTTCACTGCCTGATAAGGGTAAGCAATCTAAGGATGAATACATGGAATCCAGGGGGTTTTGGGATAAATATGTGTTTGTTTAGAAACAAAAATACAGTCATCATTGCATAAAATATCCCATTCCCCAAAACCGGTATCCAATTATCCGCAAGCAAAATTCATTTATAATATCTTGCCTATTCAGCCCTTAATGCAATCTCGAACCCTCCTTCGTATTTACCCCAATACCCATTTCCATATTCATCAGTATATAATTTAGGGATATTACTTAGGTCTATATCATTTAACACTGAAATTTACCCCTTTTGCCCTGATTTTCTTGCATTTCGCTATCATTTTATGTAACTTAATCTTACTTTTGTATGTAAATAATCTTAAATCAAAAAAGCCAGACCAATGTTACAAATTGTTGAAACCCCCAGAGATGCTATGCAGGGCATCAGTGAATTCATTCCAACAAAAAACAAGGCAAAATATATCAATGCATTATTGGATGTTGGATTCGATATCATTGAATTTGGAAGTTTTGTGTCACAAAAAGCAGTCCCTCAGTTAAAAGATAGTGCAGAAGTACTCAGGATGCTGAATATGTCAAACTCAGATACAAAGCTTTCTGCGATCATTGGAAATGTAAGAGGGGCATTGGAAGGAGCCCAGTTTGATGAGATAACCTATCTATCCTACCCCCATTCCATCTCTGAAAAATTCCTGGAACTCAATCTTAGGTCTTCCGTGGAAAGATCCCGGGCTGTTCTGGCTGAGATTTTGAACATCTGTGATAAAAGAGAAAAGAAAGCCATTGCCTACCTTTCTATGGCCTTTGGTAATCCGTATGACGAAAAATGGTCCTTGGAAGGGCTAATAAGAGAGTGTTACGAACTGGACAACATGGGGGTTCATCGCATTACACTGGCTGACACAATGGGATTTTCAACACCAGCTCAGATAAGGGAAGTCTATAAAATACTCTCCGATGGATTTCCACTCGTAAAATTCGGATTGCATCTCCATACTAAGCTGAATTGCTGGTATGAAAAACTGGAATCAGCCTTTTTAAATGGTTGCAAGGTTTTTGATGGTACAGTTAATGGAATGGGTGGTTGTCAGTTCACAGGATATGAATTGTTAGGAAACCTCAGAACAGGCTGCATTGTTGACTTTATGGAAGAAAATCAAATACCATGCAAGATCAACAAAGAAAAGCTTGAAAAGGCCAGGGAGATTTCAGGAATGTTACTCGAATCGGTACTTTCATAAAGTTATTCTGTTTTCTTAGATTCTTAAGCTCTTATCTTTTCTGAATTCATTTTCAGACCAATCTTATTTGTTTTGAAGCACTGGCAAATTGATCAATATAATAATTGGTTAAGTTTGCCAATTATTCTTTTAATTATGCCTATTCAATATTTAATTATATGGAAGTCCAAAAAATTGATATTCGCCATCTTGAAATGGCTGACTACCTTGAACTAAAAAAGTCTATGATCCGGGCTTATTCAAATTGGCCAGGGACATACTGGAAAGAACACCACATTGAAAAACTCCTGGATATTTTTCCTGAGGGACAAATATGTGTCACAGTCAACGGAAAGGTTGTAGGAAGTGCACTTTCCATAACAATTGAAAGGGATGATTTTGATGATGACCATACTTATAAAGAAATAACGGGAAATTATTCTTTTGAGACACATAATCCACTTGGCAACACCTTGTACGGCATTGAAGTCTTTATTCATCCAGAATACCGTGGACTAAGGCTGGGCAGAAGATTGTATGAAGCCAGGAAAGAACTTTGTGAAAACCTTAATCTAAAGTCCATTCTTATCGGCGGCAGAATACCCAATTATAAGGAATATGCAAATCAATTAAAGCCGAGGACATACATTGACAAGGTCAAAATGAAGGAAATTCATGATCCTGTGCTGTCTTTTCAACTCGCCAATGATTTCCATGTGATCAAAGTCCTTAAAGATTATCTCCCCGGCGACAAAGAATCACTTGAATATGCGACTTTATTGGAGTGGAATAATATTTATTACGAAAAATCACCTAAACTATTAAAAGGTGCAAAGAAAGTCGTAAGATTAGGACTTGTTCAATGGCAGATGCGGCATTTTGCTGATTTTGAAAGATTAATTGAGCAAATTGAGTTTTTCATAGATACAGTATCCGGTTATAAATGCGATTTCATCTTATTTCCTGAACTTTTTAATGCACCCTTGATGGCTGATTTTAATCACATGACAGAAGCTGAAGCCATAAGAAGCCTGGCAAAATATACCGAATCTATCAGGGATAAGTTTATTGAATTTGCAATATCCTACAATGTGAATATTATAACAGGCAGCATGCCTTACATGGAAGAGAAGAAGCTATACAACCGGGGTTATTTGTGCAGAAGAGACGGCACACATGATTATTATGAAAAACTTCATATTACTCCTAATGAAATAGACTATTGGGGAATGTCAGGTGGAGACAGGCTTAAAGTTTTTGAAACTGATGCCGGCAAAGTGGGTGTTCAAATTTGTTATGACGTAGAATTTCCTGAATTATCAAGGCTTCTTGCGAAAAAAGGCATGCAAATCCTTTTTGTACCTTTTCTTACAGATACGCAGAATGGTTATTCAAGGGTAAGGAATTGTGCCCAGGCCAGGGCAATTGAAAATGAATGCTATGTGGCCATTGCAGGATGTGTTGGCAACCTCCCAAAAGTGAACAATATGGATATACAATACGGACAATCTGCCGTTTTTACGCCTTCTGATTTTGCATTTCCCACCAATGGTGTAAAAGCAGAAGCAACACCAAACACAGAGATGACCCTCATTGTGGATGCCGACCTGGATCTTTTAAAGGAACTTCATGAACACGGCAGTGTAAGAAACCTTCTTGACAGAAGAACAGATCTTTACAAATTAGTTTACCTGAAATAAAAGCAAAACGGGTGCACTTAAAAAGCAACACCCGTTTGCAATTATTTGAGCAGATTGGTATCTTTAAAAAATCTGAGGGTATATAACGGAATTATTCCTGTATCCGGATAGATTCATATACCAGTCCTGATAGGTTGTTCCACCAGATTCGGCCCATGGTACAAATTTGAGATATCCATCTATAATATCTTCCCGTTCAACCATGTGTTCAAACAACTCCGGGATATTTATGACCCAGGGCAGATGATTACTGGTTTCATAATATTCTCCTGTTCCAGGATTGGATGCATCATCTTCTGTTCCAAAATAGGATGGATCAGCCAGGTTAGTCGGTTCGTTATCAATCATATGAACTTCTCTTCCACGGGTCCTGTCGATGATCAGGAAAGGATTATAAGGCGGTGTGCCGGCTGATGAAAGCGGGGATGATAATGAAATGGTAACCGTGGTTGTATCAGCATCATACGTATTGCTTCCATCAGGAAGCACATTGGCAAACGGAGTTCCTGCCAAAGCAAGATACAAGTTATCATAAACGATAACAACTGCATCCGTCTGACCTGATTCAGTGCCATTTGAACTTAGGTTAATATATGTATCCTGGATATCTTGTCCGGTAATTCCTGAAATACTTCCCGGACTGACAGGTATTGAAAACCCGAATCCATTTTTAAATCCGGCTCCGGTAGCAAGGATCTTGTACCTTCCTATGATCTCAACAACCTCATTGGAAGCATTCGTAACAGGATTGTATTGATAGGATAATACAAGGTCGTTAAAGTCATAATCTCCCTTGGCAGGCCAATAGTCTTCAAAAGCAAGGGTGCCAAAGGTGTTTTCATTGGGATAGTAATTGTTGTATGCACGGGTGGCATCGTTGGGATAATCATCATTTGAGTCTGTAACACCATCACCATCCGTATCAGGATCAGAGGGTGTTCCTGCACCAGGATTACAACTGCCGTTTTGTGGCACGTAAGCCTGGCATTGTGTTACATTTGGCCCAAGGGTCCCATACATACTCTCAATCCCATCTGCATCACAAATGTCAATATTGCCGTTGAGGCTCCCACTGCTCCATATCTCTGTCTTGTCGAGAACATCAATTCTGGCATACGTTGTTGCCGGACCATTCACAGCGCTGTTTACTTCAAGATCTTCTGCATTGATTAGTGCACCGGCTCCCAAAGTGATGGTATTGCCATTCAATTCCATTTTCTGGCCCGATTCCATGTACCCATTGTTCTCCAGGTTGGCATAGATCATGATCTTTTTGGTGGTTTCAAAACGGCAGTTGTTTGTTAAAGTACTGCCACTGTTTATTTGAACGTGGTTTTGAGCGTATATCTCTCCATTGTTGGTTACTGTTGAGTTGTCGCTGGCTTCAATTTTGTTTGAAAGATGCATTGTGCCGTTGTTTACCAATGTTCCTCCGGTATAAATATCAAAACCTTTCAGGTATACATCGCCATTGTTCTCAAAATATCCCGGCACTTCTATGGTGGAATTATTGAAATCAAGTGAGTCTCCAAAATTGTAAAACGCTGCTGTTGATGACCATATCTGGTAATTACTGCAACTAAATATGGCATTCTCACCAACAATGATGGTAGGATTTCCGCTCCACTGATCAATTTTGCTTGACTGTAAGTCTCCGCAAATCTTTAAAGTGGCTGTACCACCTGTAAACGTCACTTTTCCTGAAAACTGAGCTCCTTCCGGTATACAGACGGTTTCACCATCGCCAATATTGATGTTTTGATTGGTTACACCAGGATAACTGACTGTACATCCGGTAGTACAATCCGGCGGATCAATAAAAATGTCCATTTTATTGCTGGCAGACTGACCAATATTAATTGTAACATTTCCTGTACTGACAGCTACTTCCCGCATCTCATAGACCATTTCTCCATACCGGGCTAAAACCCAGACATTTTGCATATATGTCGGTAAAGGCAGGATAGTTTCGAAGTCTTTACTCTCACCTATAAGGCCCTTTGTTAAAATCTCACCTCCTGCAAATGGATAATCATTGTAAATGGAAATGCTTAGTTTTGAATCTGATGGCAAATCCGGTGAAGCCATCCGGATTTTAATGGTAACATTCTGTGTCGTGTTAAAAGTGAAACCAGCAGGCACATTTATGTCATCAAAAGAATTAACAATATGTGGTTGCTCCTCTTCTTCCTCCTGCTCCTTCTGGCAGGCATTAAATAAGGCAACCAGTAAACCTGATGCAATCAAAATCAACAGAATAAGATAATTGGCTTTTTTCATGGTATTAAGTTTGGTTTATTTTATTCAGAATTATCAGAAATGTCCACCTGTGCAAACAATCATTGAATTGTGAATTGATTGAATGCTCACATGGGTTTCCAAATAAGAACAAAGGGGATCGAAAAAATAAGATTGGGTTCGGAGATTATACTCCTTTAGAAGTTATATAGTTACAAATGTAGATAAAAAATTGAACAAAACCAAGAAAAAAAACAGAAACCGCCTTATAAGACGGTTTCCTGCAATAAATGAAGCAACTTTTAGGAAATGCAAAACTGCATCAGGAATGTTGTACGAAAAAAAAAGAATTGGGTTCGAAAAGAAGTGGGCTAAATTCATGGGTAACGTGTCAGGAATCCGGTGAAAATAGCAGGTCAAGCAGGTAGCAAGTTGCTCCTTGTGTCTGGTATCCTGCAACGTGTGACCTGCTGCCACTTTCTCTTTACTTGCAAAGATTGCTGATATCTTTCACTCCATTTTGATATATTTGTCCAAAATATCAGGAATGATCAAAGAAAAAATATTAGCATCCAGCATCCAGGCCTATAGGGATTTATACGATCAAAGCGTATCGATTGAATTATCAGGAATTCAAAAAACAAAAAAGGATTTTGAAGGAGATTATACGCTGAATGTATTTCCTTACCTTAAATTTTCCAGGAAGTCACCGGAAGAAACGGCCAGCGAAGTTGGAAAATATTTGCTTGACAATCTTGATGAAGTGCAAAAATTCAATGTTATAAAAGGATTCCTGAACCTTGTTATATCGGATGACTTTTGGATTGGAATTAATGAGGAGATATACACTATTCAGGACTATGGCATCAAAAAAGGTGATCAAACGAAAGTTTCAGAAGTTATAGAGTTTTCATCCCCCAACACTAACAAGCCTTTACACCTGGGGCATATTCGAAATAACTTGTTAGGATGGTCCATTTCAGAATTATTAAAAGCCAATGGGCGCATTGTCAAAAATGTCAACCTTGTCAATGACCGCGGGATACACATATGTAAAACCATGCTTGCCTGGCAGAAATGGGCTGGTGGAAAGACTCCGAAAGATTTGGGCATCAAGGGTGATAAATATGTGGGTGATTTGTATATTAGATTTGACAAGGAATACAAAAAAGAAATAAATGAGATTAAGAGCCAGGGACTTGAAGGGGATGAAGCTGACAAAAACAGTGAATTGATGAAGGAGGCCCGCTTGATGCTCAGCAAATGGGAAAAAAATGATCCTGAGACACTAAAGATATGGAACACCATGAATGGGTGGGTATATGAAGGTTTTGATTCGACTTACAAAGCACTGGGCATCAAATTTGACAAAACTTACCACGAATCAGAAACTTATCTTCTTGGTAAGGACCTGGTGCTGCAAGGTCTTAACAAAGGTGTTTTCTATAAAAAAGACGATGGCTCTGTATGGTGTGATCTATCTGATGAAGGCCTTGACCAGAAACTTCTGCTCCGGCCTGATGGCACATCTGTTTATATGACCCAGGATCTGGGAACTGCCCAGCTCAGGTTTGATGATTATCATCCTGAAAAATTATTGTATGTGGTTGGAAATGAACAAAATTACCATTTTGACGTATTGAAGATCATCCTGAATAAACTCGGTAAGCATTGGGCAAAGGATATTACCCATATATCATATGGCATGGTAGAATTGCCAAGTGGAAAGATGAAAAGCAGGGAAGGTACTGTTGTTGATGCCGACGACCTCATGTCAGAGATGTATGAAGCTTCGAAAAAGCTAACCATCGAGTTGGGAAAAACAGAGGATATCGATAGTGCTGAAGCTGAAACCCTGTTCAGACAAATAAGCCTCGGTGCCCTCAAATATTTCATCCTGAAAGTTGATCCGAAAAAGAATATGGTTTTCAATCCTGAAGAGTCGATTGATTTTAATGGTAATACAGGACCTTTTATTCAATATACCCATGCAAGGATTTGTTCACTCTTGGCTAAAGCAGGAAAAATCCCAAATCAAGTTTCAAAACCTGGCGTAATTTCAGGCAAAGAAAGGTCAATCATTAAATTACTCAACGATTTTCCAGGAATAATTGATGAAGCAGGAAAAAATTATAGTCCTGCCCTCATAGCCAATTATGTTTATGAACTTGCTAAAGAATACAATCAGTTTTATCAGGAAACTCCTGTTCTAAAAGCTAAAACAGAAGAACAAAAACAGTTCAGGCTTCAACTCTCAGCAAATACATCAAAGGTGATAAAGTCGGCAATGAAATTGCTGGGCATAGAGGTGCCTGAAAGAATGTAAAAACAGTTACGGGACGCAGGATTCACGATGTCAATATACCGCTTTGCCTTTGATCGTCCAAGAAAATTCTCATAATTAGGTCCTTAGTTTTAATTAAACTGTTAATTTTGCAGAAATTTTCTCGAATCATTTTAAAAACAAAAGGGAACTAGTAATGAAAAAACGAGTAATCATTATTGGTGCTGCAGGAAGAGATTTCCACAATTTCAACACTTATTTTCGTGGAAATGACAACTATGATGTTGTTGCTTTTACAGCCGCTCAAATTCCTGATATCGACGGAAGGAAATACCCTGCTGAACTGGCAGGAGAACTTTACCCGGATGGTATCCCAATTTATGCAGAAGAAGATCTCCCTCAGTTAATTAAAGATCTCAAGGTTAACATTTGTGTATTTTCATACAGCGATGTGCCATACGAGAGAGTAATGGGTGTTAGTGCCATTGTGAATGCTGCCGGTGCAGATTTCATGCTGCTTGGCCCAAAAGACACCATGGTAAAATCTACCAAACCAGTCATTGCTGTAGGGGCCGTCAGGACAGGTTGTGGCAAAAGTCAGACATCAAGAAGGATTATTGAATTATTGATGGACAAAGGCTTAAAGGTTGTTGCGGTGCGCCACCCAATGCCATACGGCGACCTTGTGGAGCAAAAAGTACAGAGGTTTGCAACAGTTGAGGATCTCGACAAACACAAGTGTACAATCGAAGAAATGGAAGAGTACGAACCTCACGTCGTAAGAGGAAACGTGATCTATGCAGGTGTTGACTATGAAGCAATTCTCAGGGCTGCAGAAAATGATCCTGATGGTTGTGACGTCGTTATCTGGGATGGCGGAAACAATGATTTCCCATTTTATGCACCAGATCTCACAATTACCGTTGTTGACCCGCACAGGCCGGGACACGAGTTAAATTATTATCCGGGAGAGGTTACACTTCGCATGGCCGATGTTGTTGTTATCAATAAAATGGACAGTGCAGGACCGGAAGGCATTCAGATCGTTCGTGAAAACATTGCTAAAGTAAATCCACAAGCAACCGTTATTGATGCTGCATCACCAATTATGGTTGATGACCCTTCAGTTATTAAAGGTAAAAAGGTTCTTGTTGTAGAAGACGGACCAACCTTAACACATGGTGAAATGAAACTTGGAGCCGGAACAGTAGCTGCTCAAAAATACGGAGCTGCAGAAATGGTAGACCCAAGACCCTACACTGTTGGTAAATTATCAGAAACATTTGAGATATATCCCAACATCGGAGTTCTGCTCCCAGCCATGGGTTACGGAGAAGAGCAAAGACGCGACCTTGAAGAAACCATCAACAATACTGAATGTGATTCCGTTGTTATTGGAACCCCAATTGACTTAAACAGGATCATAAAGATCAACAAACCCAATACACGGGTTTATTACGATCTTCAGGAAATAGGCTTCCCGAACCTCGTAGAGGTTATAGATAATTTCACTGATAAGTTCAATTTGAAAAATAATCTGAAAGGCGGCTTTTTTTAGCCGCCTTTTTTTTAAGAATATTAATAGTTATCAACATTGAGGATCTCCGGAATAAAAATTTTATACTTTTATTTTCCAAGCCCGACACACTAGGTTATAGTTCTTTAATATCATTTATATAACATTATCATGATGAAAAGTAAGAGCCTGATTTCAATTTATGATTATTCCAAGGAAGAACAATTGCAAATCCTGGATATTGCTGAACACTTTGAAGCCAATCCGGTTCAAACCATACTTAATGACTATGTGGTAGCCACATTGTTTTTCGAACCATCTACACGGACAAGGCTTAGTTTTGAAAGTGCGGCAAATCGACTGGGAGCCAGGGTAATTGGATTCACAGACAGCGCTTCATCAAGTGTAAAAAAAGGTGAGTCATTAAAAGATACCATCCTTACAGTCAGCAATTATTCCGATTTAATCGTTATGCGTCATCCCCAGGATGGAAGTGCCCGGTATGCCAGCGAAGTTTCACCCGTTCCCATAATTAATGCAGGTGATGGTGCCAACCAACATCCAACACAAACATTACTAGACCTGTATTCCATAAAAAAGACACAGGGAACCCTTGAAAATTTGCAGATTGCCTTTGTTGGTGACCTAAAATACGGAAGAACAGTCCACTCCCTTACCATGGCGTTATGCAACTACAAAGCAACATTTCATCTGATATCGCCAACTGAACTGAAGCTCCCCTCCTATGTCAAGCAACATATTAAGGACAATAAGCTTGAATATCACCAATATACAGAGCTTACGGAAGCTATTCCTAAAATTGATATACTATATATGACAAGAATACAACGAGAAAGATTTTCAGATCCAATAGAATATGAGAGAGTTAAGAATGCATATATCCTGAGAAATGAGATGTTAATGAATGCCAGGGATAATATGAAGGTGCTTCATCCCTTACCAAGGGTGAATGAAATTGCCGAAGACGTTGATGCCAACGATAAGGCCTACTATTTTAAACAAGCGGAAAATGGAGTTTATGTAAGACAGGCATTACTTTCCTCAATATTAGGAGTTAAATAAAGTTTAGCAACATGGAAAACAAAAAAAGAAAAGAGCTTCAGGTTTCAGCCATACAAAATGGGACCGTCATTGATCATATTCCCGCAGGAAGTGTTTTTCAGGCCATCAGAATCCTTAATCTTGAAAGATCTACAGAACAAATCCTGTTTGGAACCAACCTCGAAAGCAAAAAATATGGAACCAAAGGTATTATTAAAGTAAGCAACAGATATTTCGAAGCCGAAGAACTAAACAAAATTGCACTTGTGGCTCCAAGGGCTACGATAATAGTTATTAAAGACTTTCAGGTTATTGAAAAAAAGCGGGTTGAAGTTCCTGAAAAAATATCAAAGTTTGTCAAATGTGTTAATCCGAATTGTATTACAAATAATGAATCGATTATCACAAAATTTACGGTTCTGGACAAGGATGTTATCAACCTTCAGTGTAAGTACTGTGAAAAAATAACAGCAAAAGACAACATGGTTTTTATTTAGCCTGTTAAATTTTATTTATCACCCAGGAAAGATCTATTTGCTTTGAGTAAATACATCAGAAATCTTATTGATCAGGGAGAGCACCAAGAACTTGACTTTAAGTTTGAAATAGCAGACTCCCGGAAAATTGCCAGAACATTGGTCGCTTTTGCCAATACAAATGGAGGCAAATTGCTCGTTGGAGTTAAAGATAATGGATCAATTGCCGGTGTGCGATCCGATGAGGAATTTTTCATGATAGAGGCAGCAGCTTCCATGTATTCCAGGCCTGAAGTGGCTTTTATCACCAAAGAATGGGAGATTGATGGAAAAATCGTCTTTGAAGTATCAATCCCTAAAAGCAGCAAACGGCCTCATTTTGCACCTTACAAGAATGATCTCTGGAAAGCCTATGTCAGGGTTGATGACCAAAATATCCTGGCAAATAGTATTTTAATGAAAGTTTGGGCCCGGGAGAACAACAAATATGGTGTAACCATCAGGTACAGGGAGGAGGAAAAAATTCTGCTTGATTATTTGAAAGAATATGGAAAGATCACTTATGCTCAATTCTGCAAAATTGCTAAAATTCGCAAAAATCAGGCTGAGACAATCCTTGTAAACTTCATAGTGCTGAATATCATTGAAATGGTCATTACAGAAAAACAGGTTTATTATAAAATGGACAGCAATTACGGATAAAATTCCAACCTATGATTACCATTGATAAAATAAGCAAAACCTATAATGGTAAAGCGGCTGTCGATGAACTTTCGCTTGACATAGAAACAGGAACCTTTTTTGGGATACTGGGACCAAATGGTGCCGGAAAAACAACGCTTATTAACCTCGTTACCGGCATATTAAAACCTGATAGCGGAAATATTTTTGTTAATGGGAAACTGGTTTCTAAAAACAATCTGAAAGCTAGGAAAAACATTGGGTATGTTCCACAAGACATTGCATTATATAGTGATCTGACCGTATTGCAAAACCTCAGATTCTGGGGCAGTTTTTATCAGAAAAGCAAAACCTTTCTAGATGCCAGAATACATAATCTTTTAGTGAAAATCGGCCTGCTTGACAGAAAACTATCGAAGGTTAAGTCGCTTTCAGGTGGAATGAAAAGAAGGATCAATCTGGCAGTTGCCTTGCTTCATGATCCTGAAATTCTTGTCATGGATGAACCAACGGTCGGGATTGACCCTCAAAGCAGAATTTTGATACATAATATTTTGTCCGAAGTTCATTCCGCGGGATGTACCATATTATATACATCCCATTATCTGGATGAATTTGAAAAACTATGTGATATCATTGCCATAATGGATCATGGCAATATTATTGCTTCCGGAAGCATGGATGATCTCCGGAGAAACTACGCTTCATCTGACATGTTATTAATTGAACTGGATGTACCAATCAAAGAGGATGAAATATCAGGCATCCTGGGCAATGATTTTCAGTATGCAATTAAAGGGGAAAGAAAACTAATAATAGAAACTGATCCTGGCAATAAAACTATTGAACGGATCATTTGCAAGCTTGAACAAAGCAATACATCAATAAAGAATGTGGAGATTCGAAAAAGTGATCTTGAAAATTTGTTTTTCAACTTAACTGGCACAGAATTAAGAAATTGATATGATAAACATCATCATCAAGGATATACAAATACTAATAAGCGACTGGCGAAGCGTTCTTCTGACATTCCTTCTGCCCGTTATTCTTATCACCCTGTTTGTCTTTGCTTTTGGGGGCGCGGGAAAGGAGCAGGGAAATCCGGTTATTGATTTGTTGGCATATAATAATGATAAAACGTTTGAAGCAGAAAATATTTTGAGCAGAATAAATGATCTTGAACAATTACATGTTATAAGAACAGGTCTTGCGGAAGGGAAGGAACTTGTCATAAAAGGAGAACAAATTGCCATACTTCACATAAAAAAAGGGTTTGAGGATTCATTGAAAGCTGGGAAAAAGCTGCCCCTAAATTTAATATTTGACCAATCTAAACCCTATGAACTCGGTATAATAAAAGGATTGATCATTCCACAATTCATAGAACAGGCAATACCTTTTAAAGTTCGTGCAAAGCTCGGGGAAAACATCCCAAAATACATGGAGGGCATTAATCCGATGATCGTAAGCTCAGTTACGCAATCAATTGAAAATGATTTCATGAGCAATCAGGATAGCATGCTTGAAGGCCTGGCCCCTGAGGAATCCTCCATCAGAACAGTTGAAAGCAGAAGTTGGGGGCTAATCCAGGCAGTCGCAGGAACGGCTGTTATAATGCTACTTTTTAGCTTAGTAACCAGGGGAGCATCATTATTAACCGAAAAGGAATCAAATACGCTTGCCAGGATTATGACTGTTCCATTGAAACCATACCATATTATATATGCCAAATTCACTTATGGTTTTTTGCTTGGTATGGTCCAGATGATTATCATGTTTGTTTTCGCATCCCTTGTATTTGGTCTGGATCTTCAAACCAATATTGCTGCCATATTATTGATGATGATCGCCACGGCTTTTGCATGCAGTAGTTTCGGATTATTTATATCCGTTTTTTTTACAACATATCAACAAGCCGAAATTATTTCCATTATCATCATACTGGTTATGTCGACACTTGGCGGCAGTATGATCCCAATTTATATTATGCCTGACTTTATGCAGCAACTTGCAGTAATTTCCATTAACTATTGGTCGATTCAGGGTTTTTATGACATTTTCTGGAGAGATCTTGGGATAACTGCAGTTTTGGAGAAAGCCTTGGTACTGTTTGGAATTGGAATTATCCTGATTGCAATAGCACGGTTTTTCATACTTGGAAGCCTGAAAAGGCTCTTGCAGTGATTAAACTTATACGGCCTGATTTTTGTTATATTTGTTCAACAGCTCTTAAAGTATGTACAAAACGATATTGATGAAATTGTTTATGCTGACCCTGGGGTTTTCATTGTATAGCCAGAGCGATTACTACCAATCTGGTATAGGAATTGGGGGACTTTATGGTTCCGGCCTTCAATCATCTCCTATCAATACTCAAGGAGGCAATAAGGTGCATTTTAGCATGGCCATGGGAACAAGCATCAGTACATTCTCGGGTTATGGTAGCTTTTTCAGGACTTTCCTTGCGCCTTCTTTAAGTTATAACTTATCACCAAAAATGAGTTTAATGGGGGGCGCGATCGTTAACAACTATTTTTTTAACGCAGACAAGGATTATCAATCTCCTTTTTATGAACAAGGTAATATAACTTCTACAACACTTTGGTTAAGCAGCCGCTACCAGATAAACCAAAAACTCAGCCTCACAGGAACCGTTTACAAGGATTTCACGCCAAGGATCAACCAGGCGTTTGAAAAACTAAATTGGAACGATGAACGACATGGTGTTATTCTTGACCTGGAATTCAGGCCCAATAAGAACATGCAAATCAATACACGGTTTGAATATCACAAGGGCAGACCTGATTATTATAATCCGTTTTATGCACCGATAGATCCTTTTTACAATAATTTTGGCGCTTATTAAAAAAATTCATCCATGCTGATAATACTATCTCCGGCAAAAACGCTGGATTTTAATCTGGACAGGAGGTTTACAGAGGAGACAAAAGCATTATACACCATTGAGGCCAATGATATTTCTGATGAAATAAAGAAACTAAACCCAACCCAGTTGGGAAAGTTAATGGGAATAAATTCAAAGTTGGCCTTCCTGAATTATGAAAGATTTCAGGCCTGGGCTCATCAGGATACTCCTGAAAAACAAGCCATCCTGGCCTACAAAGGGGAGGTATATAATGGATTAAAAGCAAATGAATGGAAAAAGAATGATCTGATTTATTCCAACGAGCACATCCGTATCCTTTCAGGAATGTATGGTATGCTTCGTCCGCTGGACATGATAAAGCCTTACCGCCTGGAGATGGGGACCCGTATATCCGTTGGAAAGGCTTCTGACCTTTATGTTTTTTGGAGAGAAAAGGTAACTCAGGCTTTACAGGATGCCATTCGCATTTCCGGACACCAGATTCTGATCAACCTTGCCTCCCGGGAATACAGTAAAGTTATTGACTTTGAAAAATTGAATATCAAAGTTATAACACCTATGTTCAAGGAGTACAGGAATGGCACTTATAAATTTATAACTGTTTATGGTAAGAATGCGCGTGGGATTATGGCAAGGTGGATAATTAAAAATAGAATTCAGGATCTGGCAGTGTTAAAAACTTTCGATGAGGACGGATATTTGTTCAATCATGATTTATCGGACGCGCAAAATTGGACTTATACCCGTTAGCAATCACCCTTAAAAACCTATTTTCCAGGCCCATACAAATTGTTAATAACTTCAAATTATTTTTTCCAAAAAACACTTGATTTTTAAAATTATTAATTCATATCTTTGCAGCCGCTTTTGA
>JAGYLD010000044.1 GCA_018401355.1 Bacteroidales bacterium | reverse complement strand
TTTTGCAATTTGATGAAAATAAAATCGGGTTGGTAAAGAAAAATCTCGTGTTATTTTTAACGGTCAAAATGGTCCAAAATTTTAATGTTAAACGTAAAATAAAAAAAAATGTTATTATTTATAAAGGGTTTAATTAATCCTAGAAATATGCCCTTATTTGTGCACTGCCAGTATGTACTGTTTTCAGTCCTTCCGACTTTCTCCCATCGTATATAAGGTTTAACTGCAGATTGTTGGATATATTTTGCTGAAAACTAATGCTCCATGTGCCATTTTTACCTGGTTGAAGTCCTTCCAGCATTTCAAATGCCAATGCTGTTCCTGCTGATGCGTTATAAAAAATTTCCAGGAAATTTGCTTTTATCTGCAAGGTGCCTTTATTTATAACTTTATAATTGAGTTCAAGGCCAGCATCATGGATCCGCGTTGTTTCCTTTTGTGGGTCAAGGATGTTTTGCTTGAATTTATAGGCGTATTTTAGTTCCACAATGATGGATGGACCGGGTTGGTAATTTAGTTTTGGTTCAGTCTTGTAATATTCAATTTTATAATCTTTTTCCGAAAAAAATTCTGAGGTACTTTTTCTTATTCCCTTTTCTCCACTAAACAAAATTGAAAAGGCTTCATAGAAATTCCATCTCATATTTAATCCTTCAGTGCTTAAGGTTTTCCCATCAAAACCATTTATGAGTAATGCTTTGCTTCTGTTTCTCTGGATATTCAAGTCCATCCCAAATTTTGAATTATTCCTGTTAAAATATGTTGTATTTCTGAACGATGAGCTCAGGGACAAAAGTAATGTGTCGTTCAGCACATTTATACTTACGAATGGATTATAAGCAATGCCGGGGTTTTCTTGTGATGTTTTATGTTCAATTCTGAATGCTAGCTGATTGGAAAACCTGGACATGAATTTTTTCCATCCCGTTTTGCTTGCCCAAACCGCGGCAGGGTTTATAAGGAAAGCTTCACTGAATTGATTGTAATAGGCTTTAGTGAAGTCATTACTGGGAGTATAAATTCTTATGTATTCTGCTTCATCCTTGAATGCGGCAACTTCAAATTCATTAAGTTGTTGAATCCCATCCCCATTATAGTCAATCCATGTATATATGCCTTCACCTGCAGGAACTTTCAGATAGGAAAAATCCTGCTTTTCTTCTAATCCTGAGCCTACTTCATAAAAGGTATTAAAGCTCAACAAGCCTTTTTTAATTCTCAGGTTATGTTCTATCCTGCCAATGATACTCCTTTCAGGTTTCTGCGCAGATGCTGCTGTATCAGATAGTTTTAGTTCCCTGAATGTTCCGGAGATGTTCAATCTGTTGTTCCTGTTTTTTTCGAAACGAAGTACAAAGCCTGCTTCTTTTGCCTCTGAAGTCCGCTTGAGGATATTGTTTCTGATACCCTTATCTTCCCTTTGATTATAAAAAAATTCGTATTGATTGTTAAGCGTATCCTTACTTTTCAGATAAGCTCCCCACTCATAATAGGAATTACTTCCCGGGCTGAGTGAATCAGTAGTTTTTTCTCTGAAGACATTATATTCCTGGTCATCTCTTAAACCAATAATTAATTTATCAAACTTAAATCCCAGATCTGCTCTGTGTCTTAAAAACTCTGTTTTTACAGTGGAATTTTCAGTAGAAAGGTAGCTGCCGATAATATTGGTGAACCATCTTTTTTTATTAACTTTTCCGTTAATGATGTTCTTGATTCCGGAATAGTTATCGCCGCGCCATAAACCTTGTAATTCATAAGTAATATTCACAGCACTTTTTTGTATCAGTGATGAATGGAATCCGGCATAATGCTGCTGAAGAAATTTTTCTGAAGATATGTTCCAGTCGCGGTTGAATTCAATCGGACGGTATGTTTCTATTGGTCTGAAATTCTCATCTGTCCATTCGTAAAAAATCCCTGTTTTTATTCCCCATCTGGTGCTATCGCCCCCCCCTAAATTCCAAAGACGATCGAAATTAAGGTTTATGGCATATCCAGTATTGTCAGTGCCGGCTTTTTCAGAAAAGGTATTGATATCATTGTTGCTTATGGCAATTTCAGAAGTGATTGTTGTGTTCATGTCGAGCGCAATATCAGCTCCAAGTGTAACCATTTGTTTTTTTCCGGGAGCAACCAGCAGGCGCACAGGTTCATGACTTCCCTGCAATACTCCGTTTACGGGAGCCTTCCATTGAAAAACCCTGCCATTGGCATCACTTTTTACCAGGACATAATGGCCATTGCCCGGCCCTACATTGGAGAAACCGGCTTTATATATGGCGCTATCCGGATTTGTAGAATAAATCAGGATGGAATCATATCGCATATTGTCAACTATTGTGTCGGTGAGCCTGTAACGTACCTCATCGGATGAAAATCCAGCACTGTCAATGTTCCAGATCAGTGCATCCTGTATGCTGTCTCCAATGTTGCTTAGTAGTGTTTTTTGTTCTGAGGTGAGATCCTGTTGAAGTGATTGATTTTTCAGATCACTTTCAGAATATGCGTTCAACCTCAGTGTTAAGTTCTTACTTTTATACTCATTGTTGACAAAAAACAATGCCCTTGCATAATTCTTGTCTGAGTATTCAAATTCCACCACAATTCGTTTGTCTTTTGTGATCAGGATATTCGGAGTAAAGGTTATTTCCCCTGTATTATAATTAATGGTGTAGTCATAGCTTTCTCCTCTTCGGATTAGTTTCCCATCTATGAAGACTTTTTCTGATCCGGCGAGTACGATAATGAATGTTTCTCCCTCATTACCCTTTAGCTTATATGGCCCCTGATTTCCTTCAATACCCTGAATGTTGTTTCTGGCATACTTCCCTTTGGATAATGCGGCTGCCGTCTTTATCCGCATACTATTTTCTTTGACTTTATTTCTGTCAAGGGCAAATTCTGTTTCAAATTCTACTCCCTGCGATTTTTTGAAATAATTCATAAAGTGACTATTTGGCCTTGTCAGGTCATAATCTCCCACCGTCAGTACATTTCTTCTTGCTGACAACTGAATGAATACTTTGTCAAATTCCTGTATTTGCTGTGTGTTCCCTTCCGGCTGTATGGGGATATTATTATCGGTAATTGCAGCCAGAACATTGATCTCATCACTGAGTTTTCCTGAGAGCTGGAGATTGAAATTTGAATTCAGGACAGCATCCTGGTTGTTCCCAAATGAAATGCTTCTTGAAATGCTGCCACTTTTGTTCAAGTCGTTAAAGTCGAGGAGGTTTTGAGGGCCTGAAGTTATTTTATACATGAAAGGATTTTGTGGTTCTGTGGTAATGGTTTTGATCCATGATGCATCTTTGTTTTTGAATTCACTCGAGAGTTTGAAAGGAAAAACTCTGTATTGAATGAATAACGAAGAATTTTTCAATGAATCCGCAATGTTTGGAACAAAAATGATCATTGAATTTGCATAATCGATAGTATAGTTTGATTCTGGTAAATCGTTTTGATTTGTTCTTATGGAAATGGTTCCCGGGACAAGACTCAGGCTATCCAATATTATTGTATCCCGGCTGGCCATTATGGTCTTTGCCCTGTTATTGTTCATTTGCTGGGCTTCAACCACTGAACACAGTAACAGCATTGTTATAACTATAATGAGGGGCCTGAGATTCCTTTCCAATATTGTTTTGATATTTAACTAATTAAGATAATGTTAAAAATTTGGTTCTATTGTTTAAATGCGAAATGAAAATATTAAGAAATATATAATCCAACCATTATTTTTCTTCCGATAAAAGTATATACATTTGCACGCTTTTTTAAGAAATTTTGGAATTAAACAGCTAAGATTATGGCCTTTTTGCAATATGAAAAAATGTTTTCCAGGAAATGGTTCATTGCCTATGGATTGATTTTGATCGGTGCTTTTATTATGGCTTCCGGATTTGTATTATTTATCACTCCCCATAAGATTGTACCAGGCGGGGTATATGGTATTGCCATTGTTTTACATCACCTTTTTGGATTTCCTGTTGGTTTAACCGCCTTGTGTTTTGATATTCCATTGACGATTATTGGCATTAAAGTTTTAGGTCCCAGATTTGGAATCAAGACTGTACTGGGATTTGTTTTTACAGCATTTTGGGTTGACTTTCTGACCTATATGTATGGTAATCAGCCTCTGATTCCCGATGATGTGCTCTTGTCTTCACTTTTTGGAGGGGTCCTGATAGGTCTTGGTTTGGGTTTGATTTTCAAGGCAAAGGCGACATCCGGAGGGTCTGATATTATAGCAATGATCATATCAAAATATACAAAGTTACCTATTGGTCAACTTATGATTTTTGTTGATTCCGTGATTGTGGTCGTTGGTCTGATAAGCTTTAACGACTGGAGAGTTCCTCTTTATTCACTTATTACCATTTATGTAACAGGAAGGCTTATTGATCTTGTTTTGCAGGGCATATCATATGATAAATCGGTGATGATTATATCCGACCGACCTGGTCTTATCCGCGATAAGATCATCAATGATATGAACCGGAGTGGTACAATATTTAAGGCAAGAGGCATGTACTCTTATGATGATAAGGATGTGGTTTATACTGTATTAAATCGCAGGGAGGTAGAGATGCTGCAGGATTACATTCATCAGGTTGATCCCAAAGCTTTTCTTGTTGTAACCAATGCGAATGAGATTCTTGGAAAAGGATTTAAATCGTTGAGGGATAAGGTTATTGATGATTAATCAAAACCTTCCTTGTATCCATTTCAGGATATCATTGCCATTAGCAAAAATAAGAAGGCCAAAAAGAATGATCATACCCACGATCTGGGCATATTCCATGAACTTCTCATTGGGTTTTCTGCCTGCAATGATTTCATATAAAAGAAACATGACATGCCCTCCATCGAGGGCCGGAATAGGTAATACATTCAAAATGGCCAGCATGATGGATAGGAAAGCAGTCAGTCTCCAAAATTGTTGCCAATCCCATACCGAGGGAAATATGCTTCCAATGGTTATGAAACCGCCAACGGATTCATAAGCTTTAACTTCGGGAGAAAACAATAGCCTTAGCTGTTTCAGGTAGCTTCCGATTCCGCTGAAACCCTTTGCTATTCCTGCAGGGATAGCCTGGAACAAATTATAGCTTTTTTCCTCAAAATGAAAATAATGATCCAGAGATTTTGGATAAACACCAATTTTCCCATTATTTGCAACTGTTACAGGTATATCAAGGGTGTCATTTGCTCTGATGAGGGTCATAACAATTTCTTCATTCTTGTATTTGGGTATTTTTTCAAGATAATCCTGGAAATAAAGCATGGTATCGCCATTCATAGCGATTACCTGGTCGTTTTCCATCATCCCGGCATTTTTCGCCATGGAATTTTCCGTAAAACTTCCAGCAATGTAAGGGAAACGAATTGAAATAAATGCTGGGTTACGATGTTTTACAAGTTTGGAGAGAAAACCTGGTGGCACTTCAATGTCAAGGATTTTTTGATCCCTTTCTACTTGAATCGTTTTTGCTTCATCCAGGATGAGTGTGACAGGAATTTTTTGAAAATCCTCAACAAATGTATAATCAACTGCGAGGATCTTGTCCCCTTCCCTGAGGCCCAGTTCCATTCCGAGGGAATCAACAGTTATCCCGTATCTGTTGGCTTCATGTGTAGGCAGGTATTGTTCACCCCATGTGAATAGCATGATGATGTATATCGCCATGGCAAGGATAACATTAACAGTGACACCGCCGAGCATAATGATCAATCGTTGCCATGCAGGTTTGGACCGGAACTCATATGGTTGAGGGGGTTTCTTCATTTGTTCCTTATCCATGGATTCGTCGATCATCCCGGATATCTTAACGTAACCTCCCAATGGCAGCCACCCCATTCCGTATTCAGTTCCCCTGTACCTTATTTTAAAAATAGAAAACCAGGGATTGAAGAACAGATAGAATTTCTCAACCCTGGTTTTAAAAATTTTAGCGGCAATAAAATGGCCCGCCTCGTGAAAGATTACGAGTATTGAAAGGCTGAGCAGAAGTTGCAGTATTTTTATAAATACATCCATTTTCTATTTAATATATGACCACGCAAGCTTTCTTGCTTCCTGGTCTATGGTAATATAATCATCTAATCCTGGTTGTTTGATAATCCCGATTTGATCCAGGCAACGTTCGATGATGACCGGCATGTCGAGGAAACCTATCTTATTAGTGAGAAAAGCATCAACAACCACTTCATTGGCAGCATTTAGGGCGCATGGAGCTGTTCCTCCATCCTCCAAGGCTGCAAATGCGAGTGCAAGGTTACGAAATTTTTTTAAATCAGGCTTTTCAAAAGTTAATTCAGGATATTCTGAAAAACTAAACCTTGGTTGATTCAAAGGTTCTCTGTCAGGGAAAAACATCGAATACTGTATTGGGGTTCTCATATCGGGGAGGCCCATTTGAGCCTTCATTGAGCCATCAATAAACTGAACGATGGAGTGTATGATAGATTGCGGATGTATGACAACCTCAATTTGTTCAGGATGGAGGCCAAAAAGCCATTTTGCTTCAATCACTTCAAACCCTTTATTCATCATGCTGGCAGAATCAATGGTTATTTTTTTCCCCATGTTCCAGTTTGGATGATCCAAAGCTTGCTCCCTGGTAACTGCAGATAATTCTTTCAGGGCATTTTTCCTGAATGGGCCACCGGATGCAGTTAAATATATTTTCTCAACCGAGTTTGCCGATTCGCCAACCAAACATTGGAGTATTGCACTGTGCTCAGAATCTACCGGGATAATTGATGAATGATGATGTTCTAAAAGTTTCATCACATATTCACCTCCAACAACCAAAGATTCTTTATTCGCAAGGGCAAGCATTTTACCAGATTTAATGGCCTGGATTGTAGGTACAAATCCTGAAAATCCAACAAGAGCATTTAAAACCAGTGTGATAGATTCAGAGGTAACTATCTGGCAAATGGCATCATGACCTGCAAATACTTTTATGTTATGGGGTGATAGTTGTTCATTCACCTTTTTATACAAGGCTTTGTCTCCAATAACCACAGCATTGGGTTTGTAATTAACGGCTTGTGAAATCAACAGGTCGGCATTGCTATTAGCCGTAAGTACTTCAACAGAAAATCTTTCCGGATGCTCATTAACTATTTCAAGAGTTTGTTTGCCGATTGATCCGGTAGAGCCAAGTATTGCAAGCTTGTGGTGTTTGGGGTCTTTCATTAGAAATTAATATATTCTTCAGGATTGACTGGGGTTCCTTTGTGCCAAAGCTCAAAATGAAGATGCGGGCCCGTACTCAATTCTCCGGATCCGCCAATTATGGCAATTGGATCTCCTGCTTTGACAAGATCTCCCTGATTTTTTAGTAATCTGGCGTTATGTTTATATATTGAAAGAAAGTTTCCGGAATGTTGGATTCCTATAATATTTCCTGTTTCAATGGTCCATTCCGCAAAAATTACGGTTCCATCAAGAATTGATTTGACAGGGGTGCCTTCCTCAGAGACAATATCTATTCCGTAATGCTTGTTTATAATATTAAACGTATTAACCAGGATACCTTTTAGGGGAGAGAAAAACAAATACTGCTTTTCAAATTCAGGTTTGTTGCTGATCCTGCTGCTGAAATTATAGAGGTTGTACTGGTTCTGTGCTTCATATTCAGCCCGGAGGATGGAGTCCTCTTTAGATCTTCGCAAAGTAATGGTGTCGTAATTAATATATGAGTCTAAGTGGTCGGGCCCTTCACTTTCCAATTCTTCACCCATAATTATTCTACGGATGCGTTCAATGTACCTGTCTTTTTCTTTCATGCTTTTTTCAAGGGAATCAACAGTAATATCCAGGGCATATACCCTGGAAGGAATAGTTGGGTCCATATATCCCGGAATGTATTCCCTTATTGGAGTGAATGCAATAATAAAGATGGTAAGAATAATGAGTACAAGTGCAGTGGTCGTTAATGTCACAAATACATTAAGCCGTGAAAGCCTGAATGATAATTTTTCCTCATAGGTCGCTTCATTCAGGATAACCAGGCGGTATTTATCGCGTAGTCTGTAATACCATTTTTTCTTGCCAGGAGACTTTACTTTTCCCATATTGTTTATTGAGAAGAATTGATTTACAAATATCGGATTTTTTTAGCCATCAGCATTTCGTCTGTCCTTTTATTACATCCATTACTGAATGCAAAATAATTATATTTGCAGCTAATAAGTGAATTGTAAAATAATTCTTTGGAATAGCAGTTATAAAAAGCACAATCCCAAATTGTCTTGAGAGAACATTTTTCACATAGGTTTTTATCAGCATTGCTGCTGACTTTGGGCATTTTAGCATTGGTATCATGTTCTACCAAGAAAAACACTTTCACAAGAAGGGTTTACCATAATCTTACAGCACATTACAATGTTTACTGGAATGGCAAGGAGGCTTTGTTGGAGGCAGAAGAAGAACTTGAAAAAAATGCAGATGATAACTACAACATGATTTTACCTGTATTTAAATATGGGTCTGAATCAGATGCCAATAGTGTTGCTCCGCTTTTGGATCGTGCCATAGAAAAAGGGTCTAAAACCATCCTCAGACATTCCATGGAATTCGGTGGAAAAGAATATGTTAAGTGGATTGATGATGCCTATATGTTGATTGGCAAGTCATATTTTTATAAGCAGGACTATTACAGTGCAAGGCGATCATTCAATTTCGTTATGAAAAATTTTGACGGAAGCTCCGTACGCTTTGATGCGATGCTGTGGCTTGCCAGGTCATATATTGCACTGGAGAGTTTTGAAAAAGCTGAGCCTTTGCTTAATCTTGTTCAAAAGGATGCTTTGGATGGAAAGGTTCCGAATAGTGCCATGCGAGATTTGCCTCTTGTTTATGCCAATTATTATATCATGCAGGAAAAATATGAAAAATCCATTGAATACCTGTATGAGGCACTGGAATTTGACCCAAAGAAGGACCTTAAAACAAGATTAAAATTTATTCTGGCTCAGATATATCAAAAAAATGAAAATTACACGGAAGCTTCCGAGTTATACCGTCAGGTGATAAGGAGGAATCCGGAATATGATATGGCATTCCAGGCTAAGATTAACCTTGCCATGTCATATACAACCGGGACGGGGAGCAGGAACGATATTGTCAAGATCCTGAACAAAATGTTGAAAGATGAAAAGAATAAGGATTATCAGGACCAGGTATATTATGCTCTTGCCGAAATCGCCCTAAAGAATGACAATGATACATTGGGGATCCATTACCTGAAGCTGTCTGTTAGAACAAGTGTATCCAATAATTATCAGAAGGCAACATCGGCATTAAGGCTTGCAGACCTTTACTTTGAAATTCCCAAATACGAAAATGCACAGGCTTATTATGATACAGCCATACAATTTCTGCCTAAAGATTATCCCAATTATGAGCTTGTACAAAGAAAAACTGATAAGCTTTCAGACCTTGTCACGAACATTCAAACCATTCATCTTGAGGATAGCTTGCAATATGTTGCATCTTTACCGGAAGACGAAAGGCTCGTACTCATCAGCCAGATCATTGAAAATCTCAAGGAAGAAGAGCGATTACAAAGGGAACGTGAACAAATGGCTTCACAAAATGCCCAGTTTATGGGCAGCAATATGGGTGGTGGTTTTGGATCATCAGGATCAGAAGGGAAATGGTATTTTTACAATCCTGCAGCCCTGAGCCAGGGTTTTACTGATTTTAACCAAAAGTGGGGCAGAAGGAAGCTTGAAGATCTCTGGCGACTAAAAGATAAGCAGATAATAACTTATGAGCCTGAGGAAATTGCTGAAGTTTCTTTAGATTCAATTGCTGGGGATAGTGCAGTATTGCTTGCCAAAGATCCGCACAAACCCGAATATTATCTTAAAGATCTTCCATTGACGGAAGATGACATTGAGGAATCTAACGATAAAATCATTGATGCTTATTATAATTTGGGATTGATATACAAAGAAGGTCTTGATAATCCGGTTAAAGCTGTAGGATCTTATGAAGAATTGCTCAGGAGATATCCTGACAACAAGTACCAATTAAAAGCATATTATCAATTATACAGGCTTTTTCTTGAATTGAATGACCAGGAAAAGGTTGCCTATTATAAAAATATGATCCTGAATAACTATCCTGACAGTGATTATGCAAATATCATCCGCGATCCTGATTATTACAACCAATTGCAGGAAAAGCAAAATCGTATGGCAGCATTTTATAGTGAGACATATAACGATTATATCAACGGGAGCTATTTTACTGTGATAGAAAATGCTGATCTTGCCATAGCGGAATTCGGTGATTCTGCCAGTATGATCCCCAAGTTCGCTTATCTGAAAGCTCTGTCAATAGGCCATGTCGATATCGTTGATTCTCTGGTAAGTTCATTAAAAACAGTTATTAATAAATATCCTGAAAGCGAAGTTGAACCGTTGGCACAAAATATTTTAAGTTATATTGTAAAGGACAGGCCTGAGTTTGGAGATGGAGATGTATCCCAGGAACAAGATTCTGTTATCAATTTTCCATACACGTATGATCCACAGGCAACCCATCTCTATGTTTTAATCGTAAAGAAGCAAGCTGTAAAATTGAATCCGATAAAAGTTAAGATTTCAGACTTTGACCAGAAATATTTCAGGCTGGTTGATTTGAGCATCAACAGTGTTTTGCTTGATAGAAACCAGTATTTGATCACTGTTGGCAATTTTGATGATGCACGGAAGGCAATTAATTACTACAATGCTATCAGTAACAACCGTTATGTTTTTTCAGATCTGCCCCAGGGTAATTATGAGCAGTTTGTTATTTCCTCTGAGAATTATCCGGTGTTTTACAAAGACAAAGACATTGCATTGTATAAGATGTTTTTCGAAAAATATTATGAAACCAGAAAATAGTAAGGCAACAATATCTAATTAGTTGTAGAGAGATAATCACAATAAATAATTTTAAAAATGGCTAAAAATAACATTCCTGAAACCCCCTCCATTAACCAAATTGGTTCGGGCACAACAATAAAAGGAGAAATAATATCAAATGGTGATTTTCGTATTGATGGCAGCCTGAATGGCTCAATTGAATCAAAAGGAAAGATTGTTGTTGGTCAATCCGGTCAGGTTGATGGTGAGATAAAATGTCAGAATGCTGTTCTTTCAGGAAAGGTAAAAGCTACCATACGTGTTAGTGAGCTTCTGGAATTGAAGGCTTCTGCAGTGTTTTCTGGTGAAATAATCACCAATAAGCTGGCCATTGAACCTGGTGCAAAATTCTCCGGTTCCTGCAGCATGGATGATCCTTCAGGAAGCAAATTATCCAATTCATTCGTTAAGGATGCAAGATCGAAAGAAAAGTCCACTTAAAAACTATGCAAAATATTCCAGCATAGCATTTCAAATGCTCGCGATCATTCTTTTGGGCGTTTATGGTGGATATAAACTTGATCAGTATTTGCAAATTGAATTTCCGGTATTTACTATATTATTTAGCCTTGGGTCTGTTTCATTAGCAATATATTTTGCTATTCGGGATTTCTTAAAAAAATAAGTAAGAATGAAAAGAAATTACTTAGACTATTTGAAAAATGCTTTATTGTTTACTGTTATTCTTGCGGTAATTGGTTATGCGGTGTTTTATTTTCTGCCCGATGGTTTTTATACACCGACATTTCCATTTTTGCTGTTTTTCTTTCTTTCAGTTAGTTTAATTGTACATTATCTCTTAATCAAGGCTGCACAGAAAAGGCCTGCAAAGTTCGTAAACCAGTTTATGCTTACTACTTTTCTTAAGCTGGTATTTTTCCTTGTCGTGCTTGTTATTTATTCTGTTGCGAACAGAGATGATGCTATTTCTTTTATTATGACCTATTTTGTTTTATATTTGTTTTATACGGCTTTTGAACTGGTATCTATCCTCAGATTTAATAAAAAGAATTTAAATGCCAACAGAGATTGATGAATTGGAATGCTTTCTCAGGTTGGTTTAAGCTAATATTTTGTATAAATAATACCCAATAAAAAATGTATTACAAATCAAATGGTGATGACGAGTTGCTTAATTATGAACGCATAGAAAGATTTGATGATAAAAAGATCAATAAGCTTGCTGAAAATTATCATTCCATATTGGAATTGATGGGTGAAGACCCGGGCAGGGAGGGGTTGAAGAAGACTCCTGAACGAGTAGCCAAATCAATGCAATTTCTTACCCACGGATACGATATTGATCCGGTTGAGATATTAAATTCAGCCAAGTTTAAGGAGGATTATCGAGAGATGGTGATTGTGAAGGATATTGAAATCTTCTCCCTGTGTGAGCACCATCTGATCCCTTTTATTGGCAAGGCTCATGTTGCTTATATACCCAATGGATATATCACTGGGTTAAGTAAGATTGCCCGTGTTGTTGAGGCATACTCCAGAAGGTTACAGGTTCAGGAGAGGCTTACAACCCAAATAAAGGAATCAATACAAAAAACCTTGAACCCACTGGGCGTCGCCGTAGTTATTGAAGCAAAGCATTTGTGTATGGTAATGAGGGGTGTACAGAAACAGAATTCGGTTACAACGACATCTGACTTCACGGGTGCTTTTAAGCGTGAGGAAACCAGGGCGGAGTTTATACATCTGATAGGTTCGAAATTGCATTAATTGTGGTAGCTTATCCGTGAGAAATTAACAAAATATTCCTATTTTTGCGGCGTTTTGGAGCATTGGAATAAAAGTGTGATATACAGATGGGCATGATTTACAGGATCATAAAAACAAATTATACTTCTCATTAAGCTAATTCCTGATGCCAATGATTATTCTTTAATAAAGTGAATTGTTAAAAGAGCGATAAGACTTTTGAATGCTATTAATGAAATTGAATTAATATGAAAGCTTATGTTTTTCCGGGACAAGGAGCACAGTATCCTGGTATGGGAATAGATTTATATAAAAAATTCTCACTTGGAAGGGAATTATTTGAGAAAGCCAACAACATTTTAAAGTTTAAGATAACAGAAACCATGTTCAATGGTACTGATGAAGATCTCAAACAAACGCAAGTTACACAACCGGCGATTTTCTTACATTCTGTTATTTGCTCTCGCGTCCTGGGCGCTACATTTAAGCCTGATATGGTTGCAGGGCATTCATTGGGTGAGTTCTCAGCTTTAGTGGCCAATAAGGTGTTGTCATTTGAAGATGGCCTCAGGCTTGTCTCTAAGCGAGCCCAGGCTATGCAAAAAGCTTGTGAGATACAACCCTCAACCATGGCGGCTGTACTGGGAATGGATGACAATGATGTTGAGTTGGTGCTAAAAGGGATTGATGAAATTGTTGTTCCTGCAAATTATAACAGTCCCGGTCAACTTGTGATTTCTGGTTCTATTGAAGGCGTTAAAATTGCAGGGGAAAAACTTACAGAAGCAGGAGCCAAAAGGGTTATCCCATTGAAAGTAGGTGGCGCTTTCCACTCTCCACTTATGGAGCCGGCAGGCGCCGAGCTAGCTGAGGCCATCAGCATGACAAAGTTTCACCAAGGTATTTGTCCTGTTTATCAAAATGTAACAGGACAATCTGTAACCGATCCTGAAATAATCAAGAAAAACCTGATAAAGCAATTAACATCTCCGGTTCGCTGGACTCAAACCTGTAAGAATATGATTGCTGACGGTGCCAATGAGTTTATTGAAGTTGGCCCGGGACAAGTTCTTCAGGGTTTGGTTAAGAAAGTGAAAAGGGATGTGAAGGCTTACAGTGCCGAATTGGATTGATGCACTGCAATCAACTATCTATCTTTTTACATATTGGTTGTTGTAAAACTTTTGATAGTCTCCAGAGGTAACATTATCGAGCCATATCTGGTTATTAAGATACCAGTCAACAGTTTTTTCCAGTCCCGTTTCAAAATTCAGGGACGGTTTCCAGCCTAATTCTTTCTGCAATTTTGAAGAGTCGATGGCATACCTGAGATCATGGCCTGCCCGGTCTTTTACAAAAGTTATCAATTGTCTGGATGTTCCTTCTGACTGTCCCAATTTTCGATCCATAATGTCGCAAAGCAGATGTATCAGGTCAATATTCTTCCATTCATTGTTGCCACCAATATTATATGTTTCTCCAAGCTTTCCTTTATGAAAGATCAAGTCAATGGCCCTGGCGTGATCAAGGACAAAAAGCCAATCCCTGATGTTTTCTCCTTTGCCGTATATTGGTATTGAACGGCCATGCTTTATATTGTTGATTGCTAGTGGTATAAGTTTTTCAGGAAATTGGAAGGGGCCATAATTGTTGGAGCAATTGGATAATACAACAGGCATGCCGAATGTATGGTAATAAGCCCGCACCAGGTGGTCGGAGCTCGCCTTTGATGCTGAATACGGACTCCTGGGATCATAAGGTGTTGTTTCCAGGAAAACTCCTTCCTCACCAAGTGATCCGTAAACTTCATCGGTTGAGATGTGGTAAAATCGTTTTTGAGAGAAATCATCTTTCCATATGTTCCTAAAAGCATTTAGCAGATTCACTGTACCCACAATGTTCGTGTAGATGAATTCCGTTGGATTACTAATGCTTCTATCGACGTGGGATTCAGCAGCCAGATGGATCACACCATCAAATTTATTTTTTTTAAAAAGCTCAAGAATAGCTTTTTCATCTACAATGTCAGCTTTAATAAAATGGTAATTGGATCTTTTCTGAATGTCTTTCAGATTTTCCAGGTTGCCTGCATAGGTTAACTTGTCCAGGTTGAAAATCTCATATTCAGGATATTGGTTAACAAAAAAACGTACGACATGGGAGCCAATGAAGCCAGCCCCGCCAGTGATCAGGATCTTTTTCATGATAATATTGCTAAAGTATCCAGAAGGATGTTATTACTTATTTTCTTTTGACTTTTTCAACGCTAATTCCCAATTCCATGCAGAGAGCATCATATCATCAATGCCTTTTTCAGCTTTCCATCCAAGTTCCTTATTGGCAAATATTGTATCTGACCACACTTTTTCTATATCTCCCGGCCTTCTTTCAACAATTGTATAATTTAATTTTGTGCCAGAGACCTTTTCAAAAGATTTGATTACTTCAAGTACAGTATATCCTTTGCCTGTTCCCAGGTTAAAAATCTCGTAATCTTTTTTAAATTGATCTTTCAAAAGTCTGTTAACAGCAACAACATGGGCTTTTGCCAAATCAGTAACGTGAATATAATCCCTGATGGGGGTACCATCAGGAGTGCTATAATCATTCCCGAATACTTTGAGGAAGTCCCTGATCCCAATAGCTGTTTGTGTGATGTATGGCACAAGGTTATTAGGGACACCAATGGGCAACTCTCCAATTAATGTACTGGGGTGGGCTCCAATGGGATTAAAATATCGCAGGGAAATTGCTTTCATGATTCCTGTATTGACAGTATCCTCAATAATATCCTCTGAGATTTTTTTGGTGTTACCATAAGGTGATTCTGCCTTTTTCAGTGGGGCTTGTTCGCTGACGGGAAGTTTGTCGGGTTGTCCATAAACAGTACATGAACTTGAAAAGACAAAATTTCTTATCGAGTTTTTCCTCATAGAACCAAGGAGGTTAATGAGGGAAAACAGGTTGTTTTGATAATACTCTAATGGTTTGTCAACAGATTCTCCTACAGCTTTCAAGGCAGCAAAATGAATGACTCCTTCAATATCCTGGTGTTTATTAATTACCCTGAACGTATCTTTCTGGTTCCGTAAATCAATTTCTTCAAAAAGCGGGTATTTACCTGTTATTTTTGCAATGGAATCAAGTACTTCTCTGTTTGAATTGCTGAGATTATCAATGATCACTACCTCATATCCTGCTCCCTGAAGTTCAACAACGGTATGTGAACCAATGTATCCAGTGCCACCGGTTACCAGAATTTTCATAATCGAAATTAAGTTACTAAAGTATAATTTATCCTTTATTCAAATGAGAGAATTGACTTGTGAATAATATCCAGAGCCTGGAGCAATTGCTCTTCATTAATAACCAGTGGTGGTGCAAAACGGATAATATGATTATGTGTTGGTTTTGCAAGTAAGCCATTATCTTTCATTTTAACACAAACATCCCATGCTGTTTTCCCGTTTTTTGGCTTAATTACGACTGCATTCAGCAATCCTTTTCCTCTGACCAGTTCGATCATTTCTGAAGGTATCTTTTTCAATTCATCTCTGAATATTTTCCCCAGTTTTTCTGCATTCTCAGCAAGGTTTTCATCTTTTATCACTTCCAGTGCTGTAATGGCCACTTTTGCGGCAACAGGATTTCCTCCAAATGTTGAACCGTGCTGTCCGGGCTGTATACAAAGCATAATATCATCATCGGCAAGAACCGCTGAAATTGGATATGCACCTCCTGATATTGCTTTTCCAAGAATGAGCATGTCGGGATGGACATTCTCATGCTCACAGGCTAAGAGCTTACCAGTCCTGGCAATGCCTGTTTGAACTTCATCAGCAATAAAAAGAACATTCTTTGCTTTACACATTTCGTAAGCTTTGGCAATATAACCTTCATCAGGGACAAAAACACCAGCTTCGCCTTGAATGGGTTCAACAAGGAATCCGGCAACGTTGGGATCTTCGAGAGCTTTTTCGAGTGCATTGAGGTCGTTGTATGGAATAATATTAAATCCAGGAGTATAGGGTCCAAACCCACCGCGGGCATCCGGATCTGTAGACATTGATACAATTGATATCGTTCTGCCATGGAAATTGCTTTCACAAACAATAATCCTGGCTTCGTTGGAAGGGATGCCTTTTTTGTCGTAACCCCATCTACGACAAAGCTTCAGTGCAGTTTCCACTGCCTCAGCCCCGGTATTCATTGGCAGTACTTTGTCATATCCAAAATACTCTGTAACAAATTTTTCATATATACCGAGTGAATCATTGTAAAATGCTCTGGATGTGAGTGTAAGTGTTTTAGCCTGTTCAACCAGTGTGTTTATTATCCTGGGATGGCAATGGCCTTGGTTTACTGCTGAATAAGCTGATAAAAAATCAAAATACTGCTTATCTTCAACATCCCAGACGTAAACGCCTTCGCCTCTGGATAATACCACAGGTAGAGGATGATAATTATGAGCACCATATTGATCTTCCAATTCCATTGCTAAACTTGAGTTCATTTTTTCTGCCAATTCTTCTATTGTCATTATTGATTTGTTTAAGGATTTATACTTTTTTTACAAAATTAGGCATTTAGAGGGAACCAATAAATAATGTCAGGTGTTTTTAATACTTTTTATATTTAGAACAGGTGTCGGAAAGGGATGAAAATATATTCAATCAGTCTTTGAATAAAAGGCCTTTTTGACCATTCATTAAAATCAAACTTCTCTGAGTGTTGCAAAGTGTTATTGATATGCTCTTCGACCTGTTCTGTTATTGTTTTTTCAGACCCCTGAAGGATGATTTCATGCTGGTACCTGAAACTTCGGTAATCGAAATTACTGGAACCAATGCAAAAAATATTTTTGTCGACCAGAACAATTTTTGAATGCAGGTTACAAGGAGAATAGTACCAGATATTAATTTTGCTTTTATATAATTGACCCAAATACCGGTTTCGAATCACATCAACCAGGCCGATGTCTGAATGCCTTGGAATGATAATATTTATGTTTACACCACGTTTGGAGGCTGCGATCATGGTTTTTCTGAGCAAAAAGCCGGGAAGAAAGTATGGTGTTTCAATAAAAACAGATTCTCTTGCATTTCGGATTAGCCACTCATAACGTTTCTTTACACGTTGTCTGGTGATGCTAGGAACGTCCCGGATGATCTCAAAACCTTTGTATTTTATCAGCCTGATATAATATGGTTTCTTAAATACATATTTATTGTAATTGTTGAAATCTTCCAGGAATATTCTTTTAAATGATTTGGTAATGGGAGAACTCATCCTTAGAACAGATTCCCTCCAGTTTAATGAATGTCCGGCAATATTGGCTGAACCAAGATACACCAGCTTATCATCAATGATCACCAATTTTCTGTGGTTCCTGCGGTGGTTTTTTGTAAAGAAATCAATAAAAAACTTTATTTTTTGAAAAAACCTTACTTCACCCCCATGAAGGATCAATTCATTAAAAAAGGAAATTGTAACAGATGTGCCCCATGAATCGATAAGTAATTTCACTTCCACGCCTCTTTTGGCAATTTGAGTGAGTACATTTCTGAATCTTTCTCCGATATTTCCAGCTCCAAACTTATAGGTTTCAATGTAAACATACTTTTCAGCCTGCCGGATATCTTTCAGCATCATGTTTAAAAATTCCCATGGATCATTGTATAACTGGTATTGAGAACCTTTATCGGCCATCAAAAAGAGTTGTTACATTTTCTTGAAAATCTTCATAAGCTCTTCTTTCTTTCTGAAAGAGACAGGGACCTTGGAATTGTCTTTCATGATAAGCTGACCTCCATCAGCTTTTTCAAAACGTTTCACAAAATTTAAATTGATGAGGTGGGACTGATGTACCCTGAAAAAGCTAAACTCATTCAATAATTCTTCATATTCTTTCAAAGTTTTTGAAACAATTATTTCCTCATCGTCAACAGTATAAAAATGAGTATAGTTTTTATCTGATCTACATCTGATAACTTCATTCAGTTCTACCACATGGACGTTACTGGAGGTTTTCAGCACCAGTTTTTTATCCTTATCAGAACCTTTATTCAAAAACTGGAACATCGCATTGATCCTTGTTGAAATGCTGTCTTTTTCCATAGTAACTTTAAGCTTCTCAATGGATGATGTAAGTTCATCAGGATCAACTGGTTTGAGAAGATAGTCAAGTGCGCTGAATTTAAATGCTTTAATTGCATATTCTTCAAAGGCAGTTATAAAGATTACATAAAAGTCGATGGTTTCAAACCTTTTAAGCAAGTCGAATCCGGTTCCATCCGGCATTTTAATATCCAAAATTACAAGGTCAGGCTCATGGTGGCTTATCATTTCATACGCAGTCTTAACACTTGAAGCTTCTCCAACAACGTCCACCCCTTTGGAGAATAAGTTGAGCATGTCAATGATGGTTTCCCGGGCTCTTGCTTCGTCATCAACAACCAAAGTTCTAATCATAATTTCTGGTTTTGGACTTTAAAGGTAAAAGTATTCTGATAATAATCCTATTTTTCATGGTCATAAAAGTATCTAAACGACAATGATTGGAATGGTAATAAGCACTTTTGTACCTGTAGCTTTTCCATTTTCATCATGAAGGTCTTCAATGCTCAGATTTGCTTTCTTATCCATCAGTTCATTCAGTAAAATGATCCTGTCTGTGATGATCTTGGTACTTGAATAGTCCTCACGGATGCGTTTCTTAAATTGGTAACGTTTGGCTTGTTCTCTACCTATTCCGTCATCTTCAATGGTGAGATTGATATAATGAGATTGTTTTTTCAATTCAAATATGATCCTTCCTTTGCCTTCTTTGTTTTGCAGCCCATGCTCTATGGCATTTTCAAGAAAAGGTTGGGCCATCATAGGAGGTATCTGTATGTTTTCAAGGTTCAGGTCAGGATCAATATTGATCTCATAATCAAACTTGTCCTTAAACCGGAGTTTTTGCAACTCCATAAAATTCCTGATGAACATGATTTCTTTTTCAAGTGGAACCAGTTCCAGATCGGCGATGGTAATGATATACCTGATGAGTTTTGCAAAACTGGATAGATATCTGACAGCGTCTTTGGTTTCCTGCTGGTAAATTACACCCTGAATGGCCATTAAGGAATTAAAGATAAAGTGGGGATTTAACTGTGACCTGAAAAATCTTTGCTCCAGCCTGATTAATTTTTTTCTTGACTTTTCCCTGCG
>JAGYLD010000043.1 GCA_018401355.1 Bacteroidales bacterium | reverse complement strand
GATGTTATGGGTAAAAACAAAATATGTTACTTTTGCACTCCGTTTTTTGAAACGGCAAGTTCATATCATTAAATGGTGCATGTAGCTCAGTTGGTTAGAGCACTGGATTGTGGTTCCAGGGGTCGTGGGTTCAAATCCCATCTTGCACCCCCCAAAAAAAAAGCGGCTTTGATGCCGCTTTTTTTTATTGATAATCGAAAAAGTATTCTTCAGATTTAAATATCTTTTCAAAAAGTTTTCCTGTACTGCCATTCCATATGCTGCCGGGATTGATGGTAGAGGTTATATAGTATCCGATCGTGGTATCCTGTGAGGGGTATGCTTCAACAATGACGGGTGTAAATCCTGTTCCTTCTACTTTTAGCTTGTGCGTTGGCTTAATTCCGCTGATATCCACAGTATCAATAAAGCTGGAATTCCTGAGCATTGCAAGGGAACGTATGTATTTTTCCGTAGCTGCAGAATCTACAGGCTGGTTGTTTAGCATCCATTTTATATCGTGTTTTTCCAGAATATATTCTTTGCCTGGGTAATTGTATGCCAATTTTCTATAGGATTCATGATTCTGCTCCATGATGTTCTTCATTCGAAATATTGCTTTTGCATTGGTGAAGTTCATCTTAAGGAATCCGTTAATAGCATAAACATTTTTTTCTTCAACTGGCCGGACGTATGAAGTCAACTTGGTGTTTTGCTGGTTACTTACCCTGCTATTGCTTTTTATCTGTTCATCTATCTGGTAAGTAAACTTGCCAATGATCAATTCATCAGTCATATCACCATCCTGGAATATTTTTACTTTAATGCCTGTTTCTTCACTTACCTCGAATTCTTCATATTTATTTTCATTCCTGGTTATAATACTTTCTGTTTGCATGTTATTCATCATGTTGAGCACGTTTTTGATAGCTCCTTTGTCTCCGATATATTCATTATCCCCGACCATTAATGTCCAGGCATCTTCACCGTTTTTTATAAGCGTAATTTCTTCCTGGCTTTGAGGATCGTAAATCCGGAGTTCGGTAATAGCATCAGGCTCAATATTGAGAACCTTTGATCTGAAAGTGCGATCTTCACCTTCTTTAAGGTTTATGATCACAATGATTGTGGCAAGGATGACCACAGCGATCAGCAATATTTTATAATTCAGTTTTTTAAACATAGCCTTCCTCCATTCTTTTGGTTCTGATAACCATTCTTCTTTGATATCTTATGATTCCGTAAATAATGATCAGGATGATTGGGATCAGGAAGTTGAACCATTTCATGAATGCTTTTTTAGTATCCGATACCTGTTCAAGTGGTCTGGATGTGACTTCTTTGGTCCTGAGGTCGATCAGGCCTGTTTTATCCGTCAGCCACTCGATGGAATTAACCATCAGGCTTACGTTGTCGGGCTGAACTTGCTGTGCCCGCTGTCCTTCTCCATTGATTGGGAAATTGCCATCGCCTATAACGATTATCTTTGAAGGTGCATTGCCTACAATGTTACCACTGAAAATACCTGCAACCTCCATTTTGGGCCTTGTGAAGTCGTTTTCTGTCCAATTTTTGTTGATATCAAAATAAACGGGAGGTTCTTGAACTCCTGATTTATCTGAAGTTCTTGCCAGTGGTGTAAACTGAATGGAAGCATCTCCATTGTAGCTTACCGGACTGGCAAAAGGCAACATAACAGATTCCAGTCCTTTTGTGATGGGGTGATCTTCAAAATTAACGATTGCCGGAATATATGGAAAAGGCATGGCTGTAGTCATCATGAATCCCATTTGTTGTTGCCTGACACTAACATTTCCGCAACTGGCATCCACAACAAAACTTTCTTCAACAGTGATGCCTTTATCAGCAAGCCAACTTTCAAGTCCTGTTGATAGTTTCTTACCAGTAGCATTACTCATATCACCATCAACTGTGTTTAATGCGATGAACATGTTTCCTCCCTGTGCGAGGTATTTGTTTAAATGGTTCAATGCTTTCGGTGGAAAGGAATCTTTTGGTGATACCAGGGCCAAAGCTGCATACTGATCCAGGTAAACGCCACTGTCAGAAATATTTACCGGAATGACATCGTAAAGGATGTCAAGTTGTTCCTTAACTTGTTGTAGGGCATTGATTGAAGGTTCTCCTTGTCCCTGAATATATCCGATCTTAGGTTTATCTTTTATAGCCAGCTTTTTTATGGAAGTAGAAAGGTCAAATTCCATGGATGATTCATTGGAGATCAATGGAATGGTCGTTTTTTCTTCGCCAAGTTTCAGTAATGCGCCCATGTATACTTTTTTCTGTGTAACCTGGTCTTTTTCCCTGGCATTGATGATGGCTGGTCTTATACCGTTCTGCAATGCCTGATTTTCCAATTGCTGATCTTCATTGGGGTTAACAAACTCATAAAGCACGTTGCCTCTTGATACACTGGTATATTCGGATAGCAGATCACGAAAATCATTTTTTATCTTGGTAAATTGAGGAGGCATTTCTCCTGTAAAATAAGCTGTGATGGTTATTGTTTCGTCAAGGTCTCTCAGGATGTTCTTTGTTGCATCGCTGAGAGAATAACGCCTGTCCTCTGTTAAGTCTATCCTGAAAAAGTAATGGAATGATACAAAGTTTATCAGGATAATTACAATCAGGATCAAAAGGCTTTTGGTATTTATATTTTGTTTTTTCTTCATGGTCCCGGTATTTTTCAATTACTGCTTTGTGAACGAATTTATAATCTGCTTTTTTCAAGGTTGGCCTCCGTCAGGATCATTCCAAGAAATGCAAGGGACAAGAAGAAGATCAGATCCCTTGAGTCAATGACACCCCTTGAGATAGAATCCATATGTGTGGAAACACTGAGGTAATCGAGTACCTGCCCACCAAAACCAGTGGTATATCCTGCCATAAAAGAGAAGATGATCTGGAAAAAGATGCCGATAAAGAGGGCAATCAGGTAACCGACTATTTGATTTTTTGAGATGCTGGATGTAAACAGTCCAATTGAAATATAAGCAGCACTCATAAGGATCAATCCCAGGTATCCTGTCCAAACAGCACCATGGTCAATGGGTCCCATGCTGGCAATGGAAAAGTAATAAGGAAGTGTGAGTACGAGTGCGATTAAAATGAGGATCAGGGTGGCCAGAAACTTTCCCCACACCACCTGCCAGTCACTTACCGGCCTGGTAAGTAACAGTTCAATGGTTCCTGACCTGTTTTCTTCAGCAAATAATCGCATTGTCAATCCAGGAATAAAGAAAAACAATGTCCAGTATCCTATGCCGAAAAACGACTCCATACTGGCCTGCTTGATAAAGAAAACATCCGAACCTAAAAACCAGGTGAACAGGCCGCTGAAACCCAGAAAGGCTATGATCATAATGTAGGCCATCAGGGAATTGAAGAACATGCCCAGTTCACGTTTTGCGATAATCCAAATATTCTTCATGACATTTATCTTTTCTCTTATTAATTCATGGTTAATTCACGGAATACATCTTCCAGTTTTGTCTCGAAGACAGCCATTTCTGTCAATGTCCATCCCTTATCAACACAAAGTTTAAATATTTCCCTTCTTGAAGATTTATTCTGTGTGCTTTGCACTTCGTAAGAATTTTCTTTACCATCGATAAAATCAACAAGTTCAACACATTCAAGTTTTTTCAGGGAATTGAATACTTCATTTTTATCTCCGTCTTCAACGGTTATCTGCAGGATTTCTTTGCCTTGCGCTCCTTTTCTCAGATCATTGGAAGTTCCATCAGCCACAATTTTACCTTTATTGATGATCATGATTCTGTCGCAAGTGGCTTCAACTTCAGCAAGTATGTGGGAACTGAGAATAACTGTTTTTTCTTTGCCGATTCTCTTAATGAGTTCCCTGATCTCAATGATCTGATTGGGGTCAAGTCCTGAAGTCGGTTCATCAAGGATAAGCACTTCCGGGTCATGGATCAGGGCCTGCGCAAGTCCAACCCTTTGCTGATAACCCTTGGAAAGCTCTCCGATGTTTTTATGTTTCTCGCCTTCCAGTCCGCAAACTTTTACCATTTCCAGGATGCGTTCCCTTACCTTATCCTTGGGAATGCCGTATAGTTCTGCTGTATAGGCAAGGTAATCAATCACCGGCATTTCTGTGTACAATGGATTGTTTTCAGGAAGGTATCCAATGTGTTTTTTGACCTCTTCGGGGTCACGGCTTGTACTAAAATTTCCAATGCTGATATTCCCGCTTTCCGGCACAAGGAATGTTGTAATTGCTTTCATGGTGGTTGTTTTACCCGCTCCGTTGGGGCCCAGGAAACCAAGGACTTCTCCGGTTTTCACCCTGAAAGAAATGTCATCAACGGCTTTCTGAGAGCCGTATGTCTTGGTTAGGTTTTCAACGATGATATCCATATAACATCAATTTTTTATGCAAAAAAAATAAAAATCCTTCTTATTGTAAAGGACTGGAATTTTGATTTAACAATTTTTAACAATGGAAAACTGAGTCCTATTTTTCAATGACCTTGCTTTTGAACCCTTTTGAAAAGGTCTCCCAATCCTTATTAAGGTATTCATTCTTTCCAAAATAATACAAAATGGGTTCGAGGTCTTTTGGCTTCATATAACCACTTACGACTGTCAGTAATTCCATCTTTCCATTTAGAAATGCTGTAGAGGGATAAGAAAGTTTCCCCTGCAATAATGCTGCAGCAAGTTGATGCGCAGATCTTCTTTTTTCAGGATTACCATTAATAAAAGTAACTCCTTTAAACTGAATGGTATCTTTTGTTTCTGCATTGAACTTTACAGGGTAATACATTGAATTCATCAGTGAAGCAATTTCAGGGTGTGAGAAAGTATCCTTATCCATTTTTTTACACCAACCGCACCAGTCTGTATATACATCAATAAAAACTGGCCTTGATTCTTTTTTGTTTAATTCAATGGCTTCTTCAAAGGTGTACCATTGAATCTTTTTCTGTCCCAAAACAGTGGAACTGGCAAAAAATAAGGTGATAAGTAGTACTAGTAGTAGTCGCATAGTAAAAATAATTATGGATGATTACCAACGGTTGGTTCTTTCAATTTCTCTGTTGATATCACGTTTCTTTATATCATCCCGTTTATCGAACAAATGTTTTCCTTTGGCAAGTGCAATTTCCAGTTTAGCAAGCCCTCTTTCATTAATAAACAGCAAAGTAGGAATAATGGTATATCCCTTCTCATTGACTTTGATCCGCAGCTTCTTTAATTCGCGTTTAGTAAGCAGGAGTTTTCTGTTTCTTTTTGGATCGTGGTTGTAAATGGTTCCAAGTTTATATTCTGCAATATGCATATTGATCACAAATAATTCCTCTTCGATGAAATTACAATACGATTCTGCGAGGCTAACTTTTCCTGTTCTGATGGACTTAATTTCAGTTCCGGTAAGCTGTATCCCCGCAGTAAACCTGTCTTCAAGAAAATACTGATATGAAGCTTTCTTATTTTTTATACTGATTTTGTCAGCCATCCCTGGTTTAATATTTTTTGTATTTCAACAATGCAAAGGTAGTGATCGATTTGGTGATGGCATTTTCAAATTCTTCTTTATTTATCTTAATTGGGATCCCATTCTTTTCAAAATATTCCAAAAGCAATCCTGTACGCAAATTACCAACAAGTTCATGACCTGCCATGGGGCAGCCGCCAAGCCCATTCAGGACTCCCTCAAAACTCCTGCAACCGTTTTTATAAGCTGCATCGATTTTCTCATACCAGTTTTCCAATGTGCTGTGAAGATGCAGACCAAATTGGATGTTTTCAAACTCAGGAACAAGAAATTTGAAGGATTTGGCAACCTGTTCTGCTGTACCCACTCCAATGGTATCCGACAATACTATTCTGTCCACACCAGCTTTATTTAGAATCTTGGTTTCGTTAAGCAACTGATCAATGTTCCACTTTTCTCCATAAGGATTTCCAAAACCCATTGAGTAATAAACAGATAGAGTTTTTCCTGATTGCTCACAAATATCTAATAACCGGGATATGGAATCCCTCGATTTTTCCAGGGTAGAATTGATGTTTTTTCGCAAAAAGGTATCTGATGTGGAGTGGGGGTAACCCAGGATACTTATTTTGTTGTAAAGAGAAGCTTCCCGGGCACCTCTTAAATTGCCAATGATGGCCAGCAGTTTTGTCGAAGTATTATCAATGTCCAACAGATCCAACACTTCAGCCGTATCCCTGAGCTGAGGTATGGCCCTGGAAGATACAAAACTGCCAAAGTCGATTATATCAAACCCTACCTTAAGTAAGGCATTGATATAATCAGCTTTTGATTTGGTCGGTATAAATGGTTTGATGCCTTGCATGGCATCTCTTGGAGTCTCAACAATTTCTATCATCGTGTCAACTTAGTATAATATATCTTACAAAGATACATTGTTTTATTTGTCTCCAATTATTAGCGGCAATCCATCTTCATTGTTTCCGATAATAATTATCTTGGAATTCTGGGAATTGGCAAGCGTTAATGTGGCCTCTATTCCCTTATCCCTTAAAATGTTGTTTGTTAAACTGGCATTTAGGATCTCGTTGGCACGTGCCTTTCCTGCTGCTTCTATTTTTTGCTTTTCGGCTTCTTTTCTGGCCTTTTCAAGTTTGAATTCATATTCCAGAGACTGTTGTTCCTGTTGTAGTTTACTTTCAATTGCGGTTTTAATGGTTGGTGGTAAAACAATGGACCTGATAAGTATCTGGTTCAGTTGAATGTGTTTTTCAACAAGCAATTTTCTGCTCTCTTCATATATTTCATCCTGAATGACATTTCTTTTGGATGAATATATTTGTTCGGGTGTGTACCGGCCAATAACACTTCTGACTGAGGACCTGATTGCCGGAATTACTACCCTTTGTACATAGTTGTCACCAATATATCTTTGCAGGTATCCCAATTCCAGAAAACTTGGTTGATACCATGCCGAAATATCGACGTAAATCTCCAATCCGTTGGATGATAAAACGTTCATATCTTCTGCAATTTCCTGTTGACGTGTTTCCTGTACTTCCATTTTATTCCATGGAGCAATGAAGTGAAAACCTTCTCCAAAAGTCAGGGATGTATCAACACCTCCGCTAAAGGTTCGGAATATCACTCCGCCGTGCCCTGCAGGGATGTTCACGGTCATCCTTGACCAAAATACAATCAACAATATGATTGCCAATACAATGATTCCAATTGGAATTACTCTTTTGAAATTAATTTCTTGTTCTGCCATGATGATGGGTTTTATTTATATTAACAAAATATGGTAGTGAATTTGTTCATTACTCAAAGGTATGTGTTTTTAGCGTTGATTACAGATTAATTTCCACGCCTCCCATGAAATGTATTCCAGCCTGCGGGAAATACCCATCACTTGTATAATACCGGCCACCATAGTAATATTTGTAAACCCATGCATTGGTTTCGTATTCTTCATTTAGCAGATTGAGCACTTCAAACGAAATCCTGATGTGCTCAAGTAAACCCGGATTAAAACTGTAAGTAAACCGAAGGTTATTAACGAAATATGGATCCAGGCTGCGTTCTTTTGATTCTGTGTTGTCAATGTATTGACGGCTAACATATTTGCTTGAGAGTTCTGTTTTAAACCCTTTAAAAGGCTCGTAAGTAAAAATGCTTCCGGCGATAACACAGGGAGAAAATGATATTTCAGTTTCTCCATGTTTAATGTTGATTTTTGTTCCGCTATCGAGATTATCAACAGATTCTGAAAAATCCCTTATCCGGTTTCTGCTGAATGTTGCATTCAGGTTCCAATTTAAATTGTTTAGGAGTTTTAATCCTGCAATAAGTTCAATTCCTGCACGATAGCTTTCCGGAACATTTCTGAGGATGGGATACCCAACATTATCTATTTCTCCTGTTGCAACCAGTTGATCTTTATAATGCATATAATATAGATTTCCCATTAAAATATATTCGGAAGTCCGGTACTCATGTCCCAATTCCAAATCATAAAGCTTTTCACAACCAGGGACAATGCCATCTGCTGATGCATCAATGTAATTTTGCCTGCTTGGTTCACGATTGGCAATTGCAAAGGAAAAGAAAGATCTGTTTCGCTTTCCTGATTTAAACTCCATTCCGGCCTTTGGATTGAGAAAGCGGAAATAATGACTTTGGGTTACATCACCAAAGGCATCTTCAGTCCCATTGATCTTGTAATCGATGAAGCGGAATTGAATGTCTCCGAAAAAGCTTAACCTGTTGTTCAAATTGTACTTTGCTTTGGTGAATATATTATAATCTCTCTTATTGCCGGAGTTTTCATACCATCGATCACCTTTAAAACTATTGCTTGAATACCTTGCCCAAATGATTTCTCCGAAAGCCCTTCCAAGATAAGTATTCCATGATCCGCCCAGGATGATTTCCCAGCTGGCTGGTTTATAATTCAAGGACCAGGTGATACCATAAAAATCGTTGTCAAGCCATTTCTGGCGAATCAGGTCTGTGTTGGTTACCGTATCTCCTCCCAGAAAAATCGTATCTAAACCATAATAGGAGAGAGATGTGGCTGCATATGGATCTGATTGATCCTGATATTCTTCATAATAGCCTCTACCGTAGGTGTAATGAAGGCCAAGGTTAAAAACCACCTCAGGATGAAGTATCTGTGAAATAAAAGCCTGATAATGATCCTGTTGGTAGTTGTCTGTCTGGTTTTCATAGGTAAATGGATTATAAGTCCGGTTGGTCTGAAGTGAGTCTTTGGGAACTCCTGCCCATGATTGGTATGTCTTTTCTTTTCCTGATAAAATATTCAACCGGATTAATGTTTTTTCACTGAAGTACCCACTTGAAATATGAAATGATTTCAGGTCTGAAAAACCCCGGTCAATGTATCCATTGGAAGTTATTTTAGATAACCTGCCGTCAATGGTCCACCGGCCTTTAATTAATCCTGTTCCAAATTCCAAAGTATTTCTGAAGGTTCTGAATGATCCTGCTGAACTACGAAGAGATCCATAAGGATTAGTGTTCATACTGTTGGTTTTGATATTTATGCTACCGCCAAAAGCAGCAGAGCCATTGGTGCTCGTCCCGACGCCTCTTTGTATCTGAATGTTGTCAACTGAGGAGGCAAGATCCGGCATGTTTACCCAGAAAACAGATTGCGATTCTGCATCATTCAAAGGTATACCATTTAATGTTACATTGATTCTGGAAGGGTCCACACCCCTTAGGCGCATAGAGGTATACCCGATTCCGGTACCAGCATCTGAGGATATTACCAGGGATGGAGTCAGATTGATAAGAAATGGGATGTCCCGGGCATCATTTTCTTTTTGGATAGCTTCACCATCTAAAAAGGTGCTGTTTGTTGGTGTTTCATTTCCAAGCCGGGTTGCCCTGACTATAACTTCATCCTGAATAATTATATTCGGCTCCAGGGAAAAACTAACTTCAGTGTCTTTCGTAACGTTAATTTCTTTTAATTCTTCCTGAAAACCAACATAACTGACTTTTAATTTAAATGTACCCGGTTTTACATTGGTTAATTGATATGAACCATCGGACTGGCTGGTGGTTGCCAGAAAGGTTCCTTTTAAAACAATGTTTGCCCTGGATAATGGTTTTCCAGTTTGTTTTTCTGTGATTTTTCCACTAATTGAGTATTGGGCTTGTGTTGTACTGACAAGAAGCAGCAAATAAACGATTGGGTTCTTTAAGAATTTCATTTTCCGTTTGTTTTGTAGTTAAACTTCTGTTCAAACGGGAGCATTGAGGTGCAATTTATTTTTGCATCTGTGTTCCCTACACCGGCATTACCCGGATCAGGTTCAATGGGTATGATCTCAGCCCGTCATTTTAGGGCACCCCCATTGGAGAAAGATATTACAAAGGTAATAATTAATTATTCAGGTAGTTTTTCAAATCTTCAAAATCTGGATGAAAGTGATGTTCCAGACATTGTTTTGCGACATCCAGGATGGGGATATCCGCATTATCGATCAGGATGGAATCAGAAGTACAAAGTATACCATAAGCAGCCTTTTTAAGATGCTTGTCTGCAGATTCAGCTTCAATAATATCAAAATGGATATCAAGTTTTGAAACTATGGCATTAATTTTTTTTGATATGTATTGACTTTGTGAATGAGGAGTGTCAATTATAAAATGGTTCGTTTTTGCAAAAAGGGTGTCAAGGAATTCTGCAAATATCTGAATTGCCCTGGTCAGTAAATCTTTTTTTATGTTTTTGCCATGAAATTCTGAAGCATCCCTGAGATATCCATCTGTAGAGGTAAACACAAAATTACCCCTGAGATAGGAAACTACAGTCAGTAACACGTTAAAAGTGTCAATGTGAAGATCCAGTCCTTTAACTTCGCGGCAGGATATTCTTTTCGAAATTCTTTTTATGTTATTATTTTGAATGTGAATCCCTCGGTATAATACTGTTCTTTCTGTTCCGCTGAGTGAATACCGGTCTCCGACTAATTTGAGGATACTTTTTTGCGGATAATTGTTCTCTAGCAAAAAAACATAGTCTCTGACTGCTAAATGAAATGATTTTGAGGTAATCAAAACTTGTTTTTTCAAATATAATCAAATGAGACGAAAATCCTTTTAATATCCCTATATTTCTGTATCTTCCAACTGTTTAATGTCTACTGCTTACTTCCAACTGCTTAAGGCTTTCAGCCTCAACTTCCCTCATCACCCTCATAAAATTTTCTCCCCATATTTTGTTAATTTCTTCTTTTGTATAGCCTCTTTTTACAAGTTCTTTGGTAATGTTAGGTAAGTCACTTACATCCCTGCAATCTTCAAGTTCACCCCCACCATCAAAATCGGTTCCAATTCCGATGTGATCGATACCTATTACTTCAACAATATGGTCAATATGATCAATGGCATCGCTTACAGTTGCAAGTTTCCTGGGCGCTATACTATCTATGGCATACCATTCTTTCCTGGCTTGTTTCATTTCTTCATCATTCAGGTCACGAAAACCTCTGAACTTATCTCTGACAGTTTGTTGCAGACTGTCTCTGATAGGATTGGGTTCAGGTTTTTTTACATAACTGCTTAAGATACATAGCTGAATGACACCTCCGTTTTCCGCCAATGCTTTCAACATATGATCATTAAGGTTACGTGGGTGATCACATATAGCTCTGGCGCAGGAATGTGAAGCAATGACAGGTGCTTTGGAAAGTCTTATAACGTCATAAAAACTGCTGTCTGAAATATGTGAAACATCAATCATCATACCCGTTTTGTTCATTTCTCTTACAACCGATTCTCCAAAAACTGAAAGTCCGTTGTGTTCTGTGGTATCCGTAGATGAATCACAAATTTGATTGTTCCTTGTATGACAAAGTGTGATGTATCTCGCACCACGGTCGTAAAAATATTTGATATTGCTGAGGTTTTCTCCCAAGGGGTACCCGTTTTCCACTCCAATAAATAATGCTTTTTTGTCTTGTTTTTCAAGACGGATAAGATCATCCGGAGAAGTAGCCAGCCCAATTTGTTCTTCATATCTATTTACATTGCTGTGTATAGAGTCCAATATCCTGGATGCATAATTGAAAACTTTTGTATAAGCATCCTCAGTGCGTTCTCCCTGGGAGGTAAAAGCGGCCAGAAATATCCCGTCAAGACCTCCTTCTTTCATCCTGGGAATATCCACCCTGCTTCTGTCTTTTTCCGGATCATGACGATTGGCAAACATAAAATTTGACCTTGTAAACCTCAGGGGGGTATCAGTATGCGAATCAATGGTTAGTGCTTCTTCGTGAATTTCAATGGCAGAATATTGTTTCTTATTATGGATCTGGCAAGCTGACAGAATTGTTATGATGAACACAGGGATGAGTAGTCTTTTCATGTTGGAATAATTAGTTAGAAGTGAATTGGCAGGCTAAATTACTGACTTTTGTTCAAAGGATATACGTTGCCTTTATCATAATTGAAAAGTAAAACCTGACTGAATGAACTGCTAAAGATCCACCTATCAATATGGTTATTGAGATTTATGTTATTTAACGAAAGATTATCCCTGTAATATATCAGCAGCCAGTAGGAATTTAATCTGTGTTTTTTATACAACCACAGTAGTTGTTCTTTCTTTTCTATGATCAGTGTTATCTGATTGTATAACAAGTCTAACATGTCTTTATGGTTATTGTCGTCAATATTGGCCAGAGTTGCATCTACTCTGGAGGATAAGACTGCACGGGATAATTCTATTCCTATTTTATTATTTCTGCTAACCTGTAAAATAAAATCAGGGGATTCTACTTGCTTTATCTTACCTTTTGGAAACCTGGGGTATTTGTTCCTAAAAGCTTCCAGTACAGAGCGTTCGATTCTTTTTTTCGTATTCTTCAATTTTCTTAATAATTATTTTAAAATCAATTGCATAAACTTAATAATAATTTATCAAAGAACATCTTGTTTAATTATTTATTTCAAATGATAAACAAAATATAAGTATGCTGGTTTATTTGATGATTAATTAACAACCTAAATAAAATATTATGAGACTATACGATTTTCATACCATGAAATAACAGGATTTGGCTAATTTTACATGAAATTATCCAATTAATGATCAATGAAAATAATAATTATTAATGGTCCTAATTTGAATCTTTTAGGAAATCGTGAAACCCATCTTTATGGAAGGACGTCTTTTGAGCATTATCTGAAAAAGATTCGTGAGGCCTATCCTTCCATTACCATTGATTATTTCCAGAGTAATATTGAAGGTGAAATAATAGATTCAATTCAAAAATCCTCCTTATTATATGATTCCATTATTCTTAACGCAGGAGGATACACCCATACTTCAGTGGCTATTGCTGATGCGGTAAGATCTTCGAAGGCAGATATTATTGAGGTACATATTTCAAATATTTTTTCCAGGGAGGATTTCAGGCATAAATCCTTTATAGCACCTCATGTAAAAGGAATAATAATAGGATTTGGCCTTGAATCATACAGGTTGGCTGTAGAATATCTAATTAATGAATAATATATTTATTCATTTTCCTTTTTGCCTTCGAGAAAATAGTTATCCGAATTCATTTCTACAGTATATGTATTTCCTTTTTCAAGTTCTATTGGTAAACACCATGCTACAAAGGAGTTTCCAAAAATGTAACTTTTGTTGTTACCCAAAATCTTCATTCTAATCCTTCTGAAGAAAACTAATGGTGGTCTGTCAGATTGACGAAGAAATGGTTTGCAAATCAAAACCAGTTACATTTGCTGCAAAAACACAATTCCCAATACTCAAAATCATCAGCCGCCATATTGTGATCATTCCCCGGGCTGAAGGTTCATCTGCTGCCGTTGATAGTCTTTTATTAATCATTTTCTTTGCTTTCTGACACAAGGTCATCGTAGTATTGAAATGGGTTGTTCTCGAAAATAGCCATTTGAAGAACTAAAGGAATAGTATCTGGAAGTTCAAATTTATGACCACGGTAGTTGGTGAATTGTCCTGTTGTTGATTGGTTTGTTGTACTTCCCCTTGTGCAAAAATAAATAAGCAAGCAATCATGAATGTGAAAACCAAAATTATTTTCTTCATAAAATTGTCACAATTATTGGATTTAGATAATACAAAAGTATGAATTTATTCAACCAATCTATATTATCATGCTAATTCAAAAAAAGCTTCCTAAATCCCTGATTATGAAGTTCTTCTGCTTTGACCTATTGATTTCTTCTTCCCATTTATAAAGTGATCAAAACAAATATTACCACAATTTTAAATGGTTTTTCATCCTTAAAGTTTTGCGCTTAGCGATTGTTTTTCTAAATGTCCTGAAAAAGCTTAGATATGCCCGGAAAACTGCAAAAAAATCTTTAATATGCCCCTCCAGCAGGAATTTCAGGGAGGCGATTCCATCCAGTACAAATCTTGTAATAACTACTCTTGGCAGGTATTTGCCAGGTAAGTTTTTATAAAGAAGGATCATATTGTTTCTAAAGTTAAGGTAGGTCTTAATCGCCGAACTTTTCGGTAATGTTCCTCCTCCAACATGATAAATCACGGAAGTAGGTATAACCATTATTTTATGACCTTCATTTTTCAACCTCCAACAAAAATCTATTTCCTCCATGTGAGCAAAAAAGTCTTCATCCAGGCCACCAAGGGACAGAAATGCTTTTGCACGGACAAAAAAGCATGCACCGGTAGCCCAAAATACTTCTGCAATATCATCATACTGGCCCTCGTCATTTTCCAGGCTTAAAAATATTCTGCCACGACAAAATGGATATCCGTATTGGTCAATAAAACCTCCTGAAGCACCTGCATATTCAAACTTTCCAGGTTCATCGTAAGAAAGTATTTTAGGTTGGCAGGCAGCAACATCCGGATTGGCTTCCATATGATCAAGGATCGGGTCGATCCAGTTGGGAGATACTTCAATGTCCGAATTAAGAAGGACATAATATTCAGCATGAATTTGTTTTAGTGCTTCGTTGTAACCACCCGCGAAACCATAATTCTTCTTATTTCTAATGACCCGGATATTCGGGTAGGTATCTTTCAGGAATTCTACAGAATCATCGTTGGAGTCATTATCGGCAATGATGATGTCAGCATCTGGATGATTGTGCTGAATAACTGATGGGAGAAATTTTTCGAGAAAAGATTTCCCATTCCAGTTTAATATGACGATGGCAATTTTACTCAAAACTCAGTATTGATCAAGTTCTTTTATGCTTCCATCTTTTATGGGACCAAAGCCAGTTATCCGGCTGGTTGCAGATTGATTCCTGAAGTAAATTTACATATTTTTCTGTTATTTCATGCTCACTGGTGTTTTTTGGTTCATCCGAAATCAATGTAAATCTACAATCATAGTATCCTCGTTTGATCCTGATAATGTCCATGAAAACTATGCTCATGTCAAGTGACCTTGATATTTTTTCGATGCCTAGAAAAAATGGGGTGTCTTGATTTAAGAAATTGGTCCAGAAATTGATTTCTCCTTTAGTGGGTGTCTGATCTGCGGCAAAAATTGTAATAGTTTGCCTTTTCTTCAGTTTTATCAGAGTCCTGAAAGTTTCTTTGAACGGAATAACACTATCTGGATAAATATAATTCCTGAGGCTTGTCATATATTTGTCAAAGTATTTGTTGGACAATGGTTTAACCACGGCCATTCCTTTTACTGGATGAATATATTGTCCGAGGGCAAGTCCCATCCATTCCCAGTTACCCCGATGACCGGTTGATACGATAATGCTTTTATTCTTATCCAGGAGGTCTTGTATTATGTCGTAGTTAGTAAAGGTAAATCTTCTGAGAAATTCATCTGGCTTCATGCCTTTAATTTTTGTTGTCTCAAGGATGACATCGGAAAGGTTCCGGTAATAATTATTCCTGATAATTTCCAGGTCATTTGCATCCTTTTCCGGAAAAGCATTTTCCAGATTGGACTCAATAACAGATTTTCTGTATTTGAAAACATCTTTTAGCAGAAAAGCCAGAAAGTTCGACAATCTGTACATGGCCCCAAAAGAAAGCCTGGATATGCACCATGCAAAGACAAGGAAGATATAATATACTGTGGCCATCTATTATTGGTCATTTTTGATATTAGGCAAAAGTAAGGCCAATATTCGTATAAATTGAATCTTTGAAGAAGTTACTGTATTTTAATGGGGATTATCGTAGTAGTCATTTACTTTGCTGCCCCATGCATCAATGTATCTGCTGTTATCGAGGTTGTCCGGATCATAAGTTCTTCTGTGGATCATTACCTGCCACCTGTAGTTTGAGAGTTCCCCAATGGCATCCGAATGTACCAGCTGGAAATCGTTTGTTACAATATCCTGTGTGTAAAAAACAAACTTCTTGTTTCTTTGGTTGTTCCCAAGTGTATAATATTGCCATATTTCATAAGGGTAAGCAGCAGGTTCATTGTAGCTTTGAGATATAATATTGGGAGGGCCATATTTCAGGTAAACTCTTCCTCTGTCGGTGTCGTAACCGGGGCGGCTGGGTGTGCTGTAGGATGTATTTACTTTTTCTACCTGACCTAAATAATACTCCCATGCCTGCTCAGGATTGGCATTGTCTCTTGTTGTCCAAAAATTCAGGAAAAACTGTTGTTTGGTTTTTAATTCCGAACTTTTGAGATGCCTATCGATAAAAATCCTTTCCATTTCTGTTGCGATCGGTGAAAGGAAATTAATGTACTGTGTAATGGTATCGTCACTACTTATTTTCCCTGCGAAGGTATTCTCAAGATTAAGTGCTGCAAGATCTGACATATTGAATTGCACATTGGGATTGCTTCTTTGAAAAAACAATTGATTGCTTGCAATCTTCTGGTTATCCTTATTTCTTAATTCTATTACAAGGTTATAATTGCCTGAAGGAAGATTGCTGAGATCAAATTCACCAATCATGGCTACTACATCTCTTGCTGTCTCTCTTTTTAACCTAATGTATTGATCAAGTTTTTTTCTGGTTTCGAATGATTCAATATAATAACTGACCAGAAATTTCCCATCCTCACCAAAACTTAGAGCTGAGTTATAAATTTCCACATAAAAAAGCATATTATTTAATCCTTCGGGATAATAGTTGTGGACATAAGGGATGAGGTCAAATCCTCCTTTTGTGAGTACGGTTGGGTTTTCTGATTTATTGAATGATTCCAGCAATTCTATTCCTGAGATTGATACTTCGTTAGAAGGGTAATCTATAACGATCGGCTCAGTTGTTATATAAGGTTTGATCTTTCTGTTTTGGTCTGAGATGATAATTTCCATATCGTATTTGCCGTTTCCAAGAAGGTACCTTTGCTGATCCAGAAAATTGAAATCGACCATGGTTGTGTCATTCACCTCCGGACTTAATAACTCATATTTGGAAAAATCAACTATTTCTTCGCCCTGCCTGAATATCATTGTTATCGAGATGCTGCCCTGATATTTCCCATTTTCATTTTCCACAAAGCTGACACTGCTACCTACAACTGAAAGATAGGTTTCAATATATGGTCCGTCAACAGGTGATAAAAATGTTGTGTAATACAGATAGGCTTGCAGGTTTTTGGGATCGGTAATTTCGGGCAATGTTTTCAGCAGTTAAAAAGGCAAGGCTAAGCACTAATACAAGAAATTTTTTCATGGTGGAGAGTGTGTGTTTTTGACTTTAAATCAGTATTTTAAACTAACCCAAAACAAAAATAGTAATAATAGCAATTAAGTCAAGTGTTAATCAGTTAACGGTCAAAACTGGTAAGTTAATGGATTTCTCTGAGGTTATAAAACACCCATTTGTTACCTTTGCCAATAACGAATAATTCTATGAATGAAACCACATGAGATGACAGGGATTAAAGACTTAGACTGCATTATGCGCGACAATGACTGGGTGCTATACAGGGATGGAAAACCATTACTGACACCTGCCGGAAATGAGGTTGCACATACAGAAGGCCGGATTTTGAAACACATCCTCATTAAGCTGACCATCACAGGAAGCATTGGGATTGAAGTTTTAAATAGTTATGTTGTGTTTGCATATCAAAAGGACCATCTTGAGAATGGTTCTGATCCATTGCTGGAAAACCTGGATGCTGTTATTGACCAGGATATTTTAATCAAGTTAAAAACAGGAACATATAAGCAAGAAGGTCTTCAAAACGTAGACGGGGCGCTTGAATATCTTGAGAAAAATTCTATTCTGCTTAATTTGATTTATACAGGCGTTTCTGAAATTGGCACGCGTATCAACAATTTTCTTTTTTCCGGAGATACAGGAAATAATCCGGATGCTTCATCCATCAAATTGATAACGGATTTTATTCGGCAGAACTATACCATGATGACCAATGAACAAAAATCTGCTGTATCAATCCTGAGCCTTTATCATAACGGAGGCATTCTGTTACCATTGATGTTTGTAAGGGGATATATTGCTTCCTCTGAATATGCCAATGTCCTTATGGCGTTGCATTTAAAATATATGCAAAAAAAGAGACACAGTACTGCCCGGATTATTGGTGCAGGTTATCATGGATATGATGATGTCTTTCATCTGGAATCACCACAAGAAGGTTTTCTGCGTATCCATGAAGAATCACTTCGGGTTAAGGAATACCTTTCATTTTTCTATGAAATCAATGATCGTGGAAAAGGTATGCTTGAATTGATAAGGGAAGGGGAAGAAAACAAAGTGGAATTTAAAACATCCTTACGGTGGGATGTATATCAAAATAAGAAAAACCCAGCCATAGAACATGCAAGCCTGAAATCCGTTGCCGCCTTTCTAAATTCTGATGGCGGTGATTTGCTGATAGGAGTGGAAGACGATGGTAATATTGCAGGGATAGAAATTGATAGATTTGCCAATGATGATAAATTCTTACTGCATTTTTGGAACCTCATAAAAGCCTCCATAGGACAGGAAGTCACTCCCTATATCAGTACCTTCCTTGAAAAATTTGATGGCAAAACTGTTTGCAGGGTTTCCTGTAAACCTGCTCCCTTTCCTGTTTTTTTGCATCACAAAGGGTTTAACGAGGATTTTTATATCAGAACCGGTCCGGGAAGCACTTCACTTGAGATTCGGGAAGCATTGAACTACATATCTGAAAGGTTTAAAAACGACCATTAATTTTTTGTTAAAAGATTATAAATTAGATTTGGTCTAATTTATTTAATTTATTTTTGCAATATATTTTTACAATTCAGTCATTCGGTTATTATCTTTTTCCATGAGCTATATTAGATTTGATAAAAAACAGTTGATAAATTTAGAATATTCGCTAAGTAAAGAACTGATCCGGTCAAACCGGGCAGGTGCTTATGCAAGTATGTCGATAATTTGTTGTAATACAAGAAAATACCACGGATTGCTTGTTGCACCTCAACCTGGTATTGACAATGAAAACCATGTTTTATTGTCCACTTTTGATGAGACTGTGATACAGCATGATGCTGAGTTTAATCTGGGTATTCATAAGTATCCGGGTGGTGTTTATCAGCCAAAGGGCCATAAATATGTTCGTGACTTCGGGATGGAGCCAATTCCTTACTTAATATACAGGGTTGGTGGGGTTGTCCTGAAGAAGGAGATGATCCTTATGGAGAATCATGACCGGGTATTGATCAAATATACCTTGTTGCAAGCCCATTCTCCTACAAAAATCAGATTCAGGCCATTCCTTGCTTTCCGGAACAGGCATTCTTTGAGCAAAGCCAATATGTTCCTGAAGGATAAATATGAAACTGTGGACAATGGAACAAGAATAAAATTGTATAACGGGTATTCATATTTATACATGCAGTTTTCCAGAAAGCCTGAATATACTCATGTTCCTGAATGGTATTATAATATCGAATACCAGGAAGATATGCTCAGGGGATATGAATACCAGGAAGATCTGTTTGTCCCAGGATTTTTTGATGTCCCCATTAAAAAGGGACAAAGTGTTGTGTTTGCAGCAGGAACGGAACCTGTAAATACAAGGTCTTTGCAAGGAGTTTTTACAAAGGAAGTTAAGACTCGAATTCCACGAAATAATTTCGAGAACTGTTTATACAATGCAGCTGAGCAGTTTATTGTCAGGAAAGGAAAAAAGGCAGAGGTTGTAGCAGGCTTTCCATGGTTCGGAAGATGGGGGAGGGATACTTTTATTGCACTTCCAGGCCTTACCCTCGTTCGGGATGATGTGGATGCATTCAGGATGGTTACAGATACATTGGTTAAAGAACTTAAGGGACCGCTTTTTCCGAATGTTGGTGATGGGGATCACTCCAATTACTATTCTGTTGATACTCCATTATGGTTTTTTTGGGCTTTACAACAATATGCTTATTACATAGGTGATCCGGCAAAGGTCTGGAAAAAGTATGGTGCCAAAATGAAAGTGATCCTGAATGGGTTCAGAAATGGAACCAATTTCAATATCAAAATGCAGGATGACGGATTGCTTTATGCCGGGCAACCGGGTCTTGCACTAACCTGGATGGATGCC
>JAGYLD010000042.1 GCA_018401355.1 Bacteroidales bacterium | reverse complement strand
GGGATCAATCTCGGTAATAAGGTCAGCAGGAGTGTTTTCCACAACCCAGAGTGAACCTTCCTGATCTGGTCCGCCCTGTGGATGCCATTCAAGACCACTGACACTTTGGAATGATATTGAAGAGATGGTAGCACCTGAGCCATCTGTTCTCCAGATCATGTTGCTGTTCCAACCGCCAACATAAAATTCATCATTGGCAACATCATAGCCAAGACCACGTTGTGAAATACTTGAAAAATCTCCAGTAATGATATCCTCAACAGATCCGGAAGCTATATCAATTTTGTAGATAGCATTATCACCTCCGACATTTACCCCCCATAGATAGGTTCCGTCTGATGTCATATCACCAAACCATGAACCTCCAAAGGCACAAGAGATTGTATTACCTGTAAGCGCCCCGGTTTCAGGGTCAACTTCAGAAATCGTAGTAGGCAATCCTGTTGGATCAGTAATCCAGAGATTCTGACCATCGTGGGCTATACCCCAGGCCATACTCAATGGCGAATTAAACTGGGAGATGATATCGCCCACATCACGGTTACCGTTCATGATCACTTCATCGTTGGCTGCTGACCTGTTAATGGCATTTGGATCCTGCACAGTACCATAATTAATCTGCACATTACCGTCTCCATATTTGGGATGGTCGGTAACAGGATACTGGATTTCAGCCATCCAGTCCAGAGGACCGTCACCTGTGTTTAAAATACCGGTTTGAGTTGTGTAGTACTCATTCGGGTTAAGCGTTACATCATGGAAGGTAGGAGAAATGAACATAGTAGGCTGGGTAAGGATCCAATCCTTGTATGCTGTTCCACCAATAGGTATATTAACTATATCCGTTACGGTATTATAACCAGCTTTTCCTGCAGACGCTTCCTGCTCACCTGAAGGTATTGGTCCAAGGAAATAATATCCATCAGGACCTGATGTGGTAATACCCACATTTTCAATACCGATGGTTGCCCCTGCGATGGTAAGGCCATCACCGTTGAAGACATATCCTTCCAGGTTACCGGGAGCTTGCGCGGGTTTAAAGTAAAAACGCATATTATCCACATAACTGGAATAATTATCATAATTAGGTGGCGTTTCACTATCCGCATATCCAATCAACAACCTTGTATCTCCGGTATTGGTCTTATAAGTCCTGTTGTATGAACTTGTCCAGTAACCATTGTCACCCCAAAGGACGTCAATAACAAGGTTTTGTGTTCCTGTGTAAATGAAATCATCAATATCTATTTTACTCCATCCTGTTCCCCCGTTGTTCGGAACAAATGATGAAGAATAGAATACCTGGGTACCACCGGTCATATCGAAGTAACTACCAGTAGAGAACTCTGTTATCGAAGTTTCTTTGATCGTAATGTATACGTTTGACAAAGAAGAACTGGAAGCCCTTTCAAAATTCCATGCAAGTTCTGTTATTTCTTTCCCTGAACCCAATTCAGAAGCAAGATAAAGCAACTGTGTATGGCAGTTTTCCCAATAGTTACCCCATGGGCCATAGTAAGAAGGATAGCCTCCATAAGAAGTACCAGTACCGAATTCCACATAAGATTCCCCTTGCAAAGTAAAAGCAAAGTCTTTTGTTTCTCCGAAAACAGTGCTTGTGGGAGTCCATGTTGTAGCTCCATTGCCAAATCCATCGAGTGGACATCTCCAATGGGCAATGGTGTTGTTAACACTGGTATTTGCAGTCCAGAACCACTGACCATATGCACCAAAAGGAGCTGCATCCTGGATGGCGATCCAGTAATGACCATCCGTTAAGGTTTGCCCACCAGCAGGAAGGTTGATTGTAAACGTACCTGCATTATTTGAGGCAGACAATCCCATAAAGGATGCAAATGCCGTTGAATTTGGCACCCCACCAACATCATTATAAAACAATACGTTAAATGTTGGATAAGTACCATCTGTACCGTAAGCTAAAACGGTTTGGATGTTCCATGTTTCGCCTGCCGGGACGATAAAATCGTCTGCACCCGAGCAGTCGTAAATGTCATAAGCTGCTTCAAAATCCTGTGAAGCCCAGCCGCTGGCATCCAATTCAATCTGCTCATATAAAACACGAGTCAGTTCATGGTTAGCCGGCAGCTTGGCCCCTGGACCTGAGAGCTGCATCTGGGCATAAATAAAAGATGATGATAACAGCAAAACTATCACCATCATGCCCAATTTGGTAATCAAATTTCTCATAATACTACATTTAGGTTATAAAAAAATTTCAAAAACTTATATGAAATTCTTTCTTGCCTGAACCTAAATTAATTACGGCAGGATGATCTATCCTGGATCTAACAAAGTCTTGTAGTAAAAATAAGGGAATAAAGCAGAGCGTAAATTAGTTTCATTTAGTCGTTTTACAATTAATTAATTTCGGTTTTTGGCATGAACTATTTCATCTTTTAGACAACGAATATATTCATTTCGTTGCATCCACGCAAATAAAAACGTATATTTTTTTAATGTTACGATATTTTATTTAAAATCAGAGGTTTAAAATCAGATTTAAAATATATTGATATCTAAATATATAAAGAAATAACAATCTAATTATCTGCTTGTTACAATGACCTTCCTGCAATGTATCCTGTCATTTGAAACCAAGCGTACAAAATATACTCCGGAGGGAAAATCCGAAACATCGATTTGATGTTCCATTCCGCAATTACCCATCCGGTGCATCTGCTGTCCATTATTATCTAATACGATAATTTCCAAAAGAGGTTCGCCCGACTGAATGAAAAGGGTAGAATATGCAGGAATGGGATAGATCAAAATGCTGTCCCGGGGCAGTTCATTCAATCCTGTGACGATCTTAACAAAAACCGAAGGCAATGTATCTGAGATGCAATCCTCAAAGACAGCCTCCACCTGGTATTCATATACTCCTGCATAATTCAGATAATCCACATAAAAAGTATCCTGCGTATAATCCAGGAATTCAGCGTCACGGTAGATATTATATCCTGTAACCGCACGATCAACGTTAAAGGTGCTGACATTCTCAATGGGTGTAGATGATGGTACTACTTCCAGTTGATTGGTTGAGTTTTCTGTCAGGATTTCCTGTTTCGGAATACCCGGCAACGGGGTTGTTTCTCCGTAATCATTCACCACCAAAGCCCTGATACTCCAATTTTTATCAAACTGTAATCCAAAAGAAGAAACAGGATCCCAGGTAACACCATCAAACGAGATCATATCACCGTATCCAACGATGGCCGGTCCGGCATCATGGCCGGCAGGGTGTTCACCATCAGGCCCGCTGACCTCATACCCTATCCATAGTTCCCTTGTTACATCAACAGGGACAGGAATGTCGAGTACAATGTTATTCCATGCACCATATACCAGGTTATCAACTTCCTGTTCGTAAACCGGAATACCGGCATTCTCACCCCGCCATATCTTCAGTGTAAATTGAGTATTGACTGCATCGTTATTGGGAATGAACCTAATATGAGTGATCTTTTTTCCATCCAGGTTAGAAATCATGTCAGGATCCCACCTGGCAGCCACCAGGAATGTTCCGCCGCCGGTTAATCCGATGCCACCTTCAAACAAGCCGTTATCCCAGTGGATCCAATTACCGGGTTGGCCCCAGTTGGAACAAGCCAACGGGGGTTCCCAGGATAAATGCGCTTCGATCGTGTTGCCGGTGTATATTTCTTCTACGGTCAAATTGTGTACCGAAGGACAGGTCCTGTAAATGTATATATTGTCTATAAGCCATTTTTCAATATCCCCGGAATTCCTGCCTTTGGCAACGAACCTGACATTGAATATCCTGCCGAAAGCCTGTGGGCTAAGGTTTAAATGGTATCCTCTCCAATCAATGTTTCCTGAGGAATTATCCAGTGTCAGTAATCTGGTCCAGTTCCCTTCCACGCCAACCTCAACATACAAAAACTCATCACCGGTGGCGTTCCTGTTTACCAGGCTGACTTCAAAATCCATCCATATGCAGCCATCAATAAATGGATCGTCGATGTTTTTGCCATCGATGTACCATGTTTTTATAGATGACCTGTAATCCGGCAGAATAGGGAACCAGTTGAATTCTGCTGCCGGTTCAGGGTTTCCGGAGAGTGAACTGACAGACCAATTGGTTTCATAATCCCATGCATTTTCCTCGAAATTCCCGCTGTACCATGTTTCTTTGAAAGGCAAAGGGAAACCGTATTCAACGACCGCCTCAAAAGGGCCGGCATAGGCTGATTCAGCCGTATCTCCAATAAAACCATACAGCGCCAGGTCATAAACGCCGGTAACCTGGTAATGGTATGTTGAGGGTACAAGTCCTGTATCCAGGAAATACGTTGTATCTTCTCCCTGATAAGGCAGCCACGCCAGCTTCAGGCTGTCCCTGTAAAGATTATAACCCAGGAAGTTTCCGGGCACAATCCCTCCCGGCCCCGGCAATTGGTTGCATGGTCCGAGTTCCAGGCCGAAGATCCTTTCATTCTGCAGAGTACCTCCCAGGGTCACCATATTATTCTCAATCAGGCTGCATTCCGTGAACAGTCCCCCTGCGATCTGTGAACCTCCTACGAGGGGTAAAACATCCATACTGAAAACCTGCGCGCCTGTCCCGATATCGATCTGGACCAGAACGGCCCCGGAATTATCCTGGCTGAACCCCCAGAGGAATGGTCCGTCGTCGGTCCAGTGATCGTAAGCAAACCCGTAAAAATTACCGAAAGCCCCCACCGGGAAGGAAGCAATCATGGATCCGGCATGATCGAACAGGGTGATATCGCTCGACCAGTTATTAGCCCAGTACCCATCCTCCACCGGGTCATAAGCGATGGCACGGATCTCGGTTGGAGCAGCAAAGACCGACACCAGTTCATGGGTAGAGAAGTTCATAATATAACAAACATCATCTGCCGAACCCCCGGCCATATATCCTGAATTTGAATTATAAGCCAGATCGCGGATATTCCCCGAGCCCAATATCAAAAAAGACTCCAGGAAGTTTCCCTGCAAATCATATTTATAAAACTCATTGCCATTCCATTTTGTGGAATATAAATATTGTCCATCGGTCTCCAGCCCCGATTCTCCTTCTGCAATGGCCACAGGGAAGTTAAACTGAACATCCCACTGGTCACGGTTGTATTGGTTGTTCTCTATTTCAATTTTATTTATAAAAGGGCTATAATCCGTAGTCTCATCCGGAGGTGATAACCTTTCTTCCTGGCCGACCCGCTGCATCCATGCCGGCGTCAGCGGAGGTTCCCACCATAGCTGAACACTGTCGTTTACGGTAAAACCATCCAGATTTTGTGGAGGGATAAGATATTCCGAGATAAAGGAATAATGGATTAACGATGATAAGCCGGAAGTATATCTGGCTGCGACAGCCACTTCATATTCAACGCCATAGGTCAATCCTGCAAAAAAATGCCGGTTTGTATCTGTAGAAGCCACCTGTATCCCATCGAGATAAACCAGGAAATCCCGGGGATGAGCATTTCCCGTGCTTATTTCCACATTATCAACCGCCCAACCGGAACCATACTCCATATTATCATCCGAGTGAAAAGCTATCCAAACCGGATAAGCTGAATCAGAGTTGCAAAAAGGCGAGAGATCAATTTCCACCCGGTACCAGACCTGTTTGGGAGGAAGGGTATACAGGACATCCCATGTATTACCGGTATCCAGAGAATATTCTACGGTGGCAACCTGCCCGAAAAGTCCGTCATAATATGAATCGAAATGCAATTTATAATCCTCTGAATCTCGCAGATCGATAGCAGGAGTGACAAGATAATCACAACATCCGTTGTGTACAGACCCTGACATTGCGTCATTTACACATGCATAATGAGAATCCCAGGGTGGGATGACCCAATCACCACTGGTGCCGTTATCTGTTCTGATCCATCCAAAAATATCCATTGACAATGACTGCCAACCAGGCGGAGGAAATTCCTCGGATTCAAAGTCCTCGTACAATGCGGAATGGATTGGCCAGTCCCAGCTGGCAAGGGAGGTCAGTGGATCAACATAAAGATTCCTGGGGGGGAACCTGATCTCTCCAAGCAGTATGGAATAATTGGTATCTTCAAGAATCAAATCCGTATGAAAAAAAGGATCAAATCCCGGTTTAAACACATTGATCAGATAAGTTCCGGCAATAATACTATCGAACAGGATGTACCCGGAAGAGTCAGTTATTCCGGTATAAAAATCAAAAGGATAATCCTCTCCCGACAAAGAAACTTCTGCAAAACATGCACTATTTCCTTTACTCAGTAAAACGTTAAATTCAACTCCGGCATCCAATTGATGGGGAACGACATTCGAAAATGTCCAATCTGAGACATCTTCTCCCGGATAATTTGCCCTGGCTGCATATGCATACCATCCTTTCTGCAAAGTTTGATAGGCAGAATCCAAATATGAGGTTGCTGAAATACTATCTTGCAGGAATTCAAGGATACCTGCTGCGGGACCGGCCAGGGGATCAAAATCCGACACGCGGGCAAGCTGATAATGCGAAAGGCTGCTGTTATTCTTTATATCATTTGAAGGTCCCTGAACGTATGCCCTGAGCATGAAATCCTGATAAACAGAGGATGTCCACTCCCCTTCCGGCATCCTGGAAAAACTCCGGTATACTACAGGATGTGAATAGTCGACACCAAGAGGTGCTGCCGGAGCCGCTTGTTCCTGTTTCATGCTGATATAAAAATCCCCTTCCCCGATGTTAGCTTCCAGTTCCCAGAACTCTATCCATTCGTAGTTATCTACGGTAATATTAATCTCATCCAGCAATGTACCGGGAAAGCCGTTGGGGCCATCATCATCGTAGATCTTGACACTTAAAGGTGAACCAAGCCAGTTTCCTGCCGGAAAGCTCCCGTTTCCAACATACAGTTTTCCACCAATGACCGTTGCAGGATAACCTTCCGGTGTGAATTTTACGGCATTTTCCCCTCCAGGCTCAGCCCACAGAGCCAGTTCTTCTTCTTTGCCGTCATCGTAAAGGATCTCATAAGAACCTGATGGTGGATCCCATTCAACGAGGCATTCAGAGTCATCCGAAACAACCGATGCCAGCACCATTTCGGGTGGGTCAGGGAATTCAGCCAATGTGACATTAATCATGCTTGTATCATTGGACTGACTGAAGGTGTCCTCCACGATGAATGATTGGAAGCCGACTTTTTTAAAGACAACATCATAATGGCCTTCATTCACATAAAGTAAATAGCTTCCGTCCGAACCTGAAATTGTCTGCCGTTCTCCTGCTGCTACCAGCACTCCTGCAACACCCTGGTTTCCGGCTTCATCGGTTACAGTTCCGGCAAAGGCAGCCGGCGGTACCACTACAAGGGTATCATGCAAAATGTATTGCAAGTTACCCGGATCATTCGACTCACAAAGAAGGGGTTCATAATATTTTCCTGGGGGATAGCCTGTACCGTCAAAAGTCACCGTAATAAATTCCGATCCTCCCGGCTGTACCATCCCTTCCGAAGGCTGTACATCCTGAATAAAACTCCCTGGCAAAAGTATACTATAATCTTCCACTTCACCCAGGGACAGATATCCACACGGGGCAGGGGTGCCATCCCATTGCAGGCGGATCCGCATCCTGGTCAAACCATTGATTGCATTTGCCGGGGGAACAATCTGAGCAGTAAAACCACTAAAAGGAGAACCAGATGGAACAATGGTCAGTTCATCGTAAAATTCTCCGTCCTGGTCCCAATCGACCCATATGAAAACCATATCCCCTGAAAAAGGATTCCCGACATCCACCTGTAATGTGTAGCTGTTGCCATGCTGCATGGTGGTTGAAATATTTGTATAATCTGCGTACCCGGAACAATCCGAAGGATTATCAATGGCATTGATCCTAACCCTGGAAATGTATTCACCGCAACCACCGGACGCATCGCAATAATTTACTATTTCTTCTTTATTAGAAAAACCGGGAAACTCAAATTCGAGCGGAGCAATGCCTGTATTTCTGATTTCAGTATATACATGAACTGGTTGGTTGGGCAGGATAAAATCTTTGTTGACCAGCACATCCGGTTGAATGACCATTTCAGAAAGACCCCACAGAACAGTATCCGGACCTGCAAATACCGTATTTCCTTCATCGTAAACGGCCCGGATGGTATAGGCATACTCTCCATAATCCGGAAGGTAATCAACCAGGCTTGTATTGGTCGTTGTTGTCAGGAAGTTGCCGTTCCTGAACAGTTGAAAAAACCGAAAATCTTCTGAAATATGTGTCCATGAAAGCAAGACCTTTCCGGAGGATTCATCATCCAGGATGGCACTAAAATCAGAAACGGGGGTAAGGGCCGGACCACTGACATAAAGATGTACCGGCAGAAACAGTCCCCCTGTTTCAGGCCAGGAAGTTATAGTGATGTCGGCATGATACACTTCTCCTGCCTGCATTCCCGAAGCGTCAATATAAACCGGCACATTGACAAGGTCACCATTTCCCTGGATATTCCCTGAATAAGAGCCCAGGTCCAGCCAACCAATGTTTCCGAGGGTAGCCGTTGCATTATTTTCCAGATCATGGTAACTTTTCTCTGCTTCCCAATAGGCTTGACCGCTTCCATAATTTATTAAAGTAAAAAAGGACTCAAAATATTCATCAGGATTGAGATACTCCTCAATCACCAGGGGGGTGAGAGAAAGCAGGGGGTTGGTAAGGGTATGGTTACTTTCTGAGGTATCGCCTGAAAGGATCACCACGAGGTTTGTGTCGGGATTATATCCGTTCTTCCATGCTATCACATTTTGGTATCCGTTTTCAACATTTTCGAGCAGGTAATACCCATTTTGCTGTGTCTGTGTATAATCTCCTCCTTCCACGGCAATGTTGGCATTTTCCACAGGATTTCCGTTAATATCGGATACAAAACCCTGCACCAGGCCAGGGGGCAATTGATACCAGAGTTTTATATTGTCGATACAGGCGATATCGCCTTGTTGGTAATAGTCTTTATGGTATTTGCAGGATGACCGGACTGTAATGGAAAACTGGTCATCCTGGAAACCGGATAAATCAAAGCGGTGTGTTGTAAACGGATCTGTGTGTGTTTGTGGTTGATAAAATGTATAGCCGTTGATATCCGGCACAACAGAGCCATTCACCAGCACCCGCAGCCAGGAGTAATTAGGTGTGTATGAATAACCCTGTCTGAGGTCAAATTCCAGGAACAGTTCACCGGATTGACCTGTAGGAATGACTTCAATTTGACAATTTGCAAAATGCTCTTCTTTGGAAGGATCGAAAGCCATCAATTGATTATTGGGAGTAATCCCCCAGGCGTATGCTGTTCCTCCTTCCATCAACAGGCCGTAATCAGAATCCATAGCTGCATCGGCATCAATCCCAACATCTGATTCATCTCCGGAGGAGAGTCCGAGTTCCTGTGGTACGGTGCCATCTTCAAAATCAGCAATATAAGGAAAGGTATTCACTCCATAAAACTCTTTCACCGAAAAGCTGAAATTAAAGCATGCCGGTTCCGGCCACGAGTCGATCATTATGTAGTATGAACCGGGATCCAGTACTTTTCTGATCGTCATCGGCTCCAGCTGGTAACCAACCGAGGTGAAGGTTATTTTTTCAAGGCATGCACCCACATCGGGACAATCATCGAACAGGCCCATGCCGGTCCATTCGGTGGCAGGGGTCATGGTTATTTCCACCATGCTTTCCTGGGAAACATCAAGGCGATAAATAAAATCTTCACCTCCTGAGTAAGGTTGCATACAGGAAGGATCATAAACGTTGCCATGACCACATGTGGTGTTATCCAGGATAGAATAAGGCAAATCTCCGGGTACATTAATGGCTACCGCTTGTGAACAATCATCACCGGGCCCCTTTTCTCCAATTGTTTCCGGTACAGTTATTGATTTATGGCCGGCCAGGAATGTTGCCTTTTCGGCAGCTATATGGATTGCCCTGTCTTTCTCGGCGGCTGAATAAAAGAATGGAGATACCTGCTGCCCTGAGGCCTGCAAAAAAGCAGCACCCCATAACAAAAGCAACAAATACCATGTAAAAATTTTCATTTCAGCCTGTGCTTATTTATTTTCCTTTTACCAGGATCCTGGGCTCCAGCATATCCTGCATGGCGTATTTGACTCCTTCACGGCCAAGCCCCGATTCTTTAACTCCTCCATAGGGCATATGGTCAACACGGAAAGTTGGGGTATCATTGATGATCACACCACCAACTTCGAGGTTGTTGAAAGCATGATCCATTTCATCGATCCTGTTTGTAAAAACCCCGGCCTGTAATCCGAAACTGCCTTTGTTTATTTCTTTAACAGCCTCCTTAAAATCTTTATACTTTTCCAGTATGACCACGGGCCCAAATATTTCGAGGGAACAAACTTTCATTTCAAAGCGGGTATTTGTCAGGACTGTTGGCTCAAAATACGCGCCCTTTCTGTTTCCCCCGGCCAGGATCTCTGCTCCATCTTCAACGGCTTCCTTTACCCAGGATTCCACCCTGATGGCATTGTCTTCATCGATCATCACGGATACATCGGTATCCATGTCCAAAGGGTCACCATATTTCAATGCATTTGTTTGTGCAACGAAGTTTTTGGCAAAATCATCAAAATATCAGTGTCATCAGTGACGTAAATACGCTGGGTCCCATTTTACCATTCATACCTGGCCGGAATATGCAAAACCTCCCGAAACGCATTTTTCAACAGTTTTTTGAAGATCTGCGGATTCTCCCACGATAACACCAGCATTCCCCCCAAGTTCCAGAACAACTTTTTTCTTTCCTGCTTCCTTTTTCATTTTCCAGCCTACGGTTGGTGATCCTGTAAATGATAATAGTTTAAACCGTTCATCGGTAACCAAACGATTTCCCGTCTTTCGGTCCATAGGCAGAATTGAAACAGCACCTTTAGGAATATCCGTATGATCGATCACTTTTGCCAGTTCAAGTATCGAAAGCGGCGTGGAAGAAGAAGGTTTCAGGATGATGGGACAACCTGCAGCAATAGCGGGAGCGATTTTATGGACTGCCAGGTTCAACGGAAAGTTAAAGGGGGAAATCCCCGCCACAAGTCCAATAGGGAAATATCCTACAATACCAGACTTTCCGACACCAGCCAGGGTCCAGTCAAGTGAAATATATTCTCCGGGAATTCTTTTAGCTTCCTCAGAAGCAATCCAGAAGGTTTGTTTGGCTCTGAGGACTTCACCTCTGGCATATTTCCAGGGTTTACCCGACTCAAGGGATAATATCCTGGCAAAATGATCGATGTTTGCTTCTATGGTTGCAGCAATCTCTGCCAGGATCGCACTTCTGACATAGGTAGGCATCTCCTGCATTTCTTTAGCTACTTCAAGTGCTTTATGGATGGAATCCTCCAGGATATCTTCATCGGCCATCCATGTACTTGTTATTTTTTTGTTATCATATGGATTATAAATCGTAAGTTCCCTGGAAGAAGTAACAAAGGTGCCTGCTGCAAATATTTTTTGTGGTTGAATCATATTATATTTATGAAATATTACAGTTTTATCCTGATATTCATAACGAAAGACAACATTATTCAACAGCTGGTTGCACTGGGAATCAATAAAAAAGGGGCTGCACAAATACGCAGCCCCTTAAATTATTTTAAGAAAACAGATTATTCAATCACAACTTTCTGGGTTGAGATGCCATCGGCAGTTTCAACCTGGATGAAATAGATACCTGCTTTCATTGCACTTGTGTTCAGCGTGTAGTTGCTGTCTCCGGCAACCCTTTCTTCGACAACCTGTCCCACATAGTTAAATATGCGAACCTGTTTGATGGCTGATTCAGCCTGAACAGTCAGATAATCGTTGGCAGGGTTCGGGAATACAACGAACTGTGTTTCTGTTGTAGGTTCAGTAATACCAACAGGGCCAGTATTTACACAAACATCGTCCAACATGAAGATGAAAGCATCTTCAGAAACACATTGAACGGCAACGTAAACAGTTTGTCCATCATAATTGGATATATCCCATACCTGTTGTTCCCAGTCATCAGCCGGAGCCTCAAGGACTGTTGAGTTCAGAATGGTAAAATCTTCAGGAGCCATTCCTGTTGTAGATACACCAACATTATATTTCTCAAGGCCGTAATCAGAAATATAAGATTTAACCCAGAATACAAATTCTGAATTGTCTCCGAGTTCAATTTGTGGTGAAATGAACCAGTCATCATTTGTCGGTGGAGGAACGGAAGCGAAGCAAGCTCCGAATTTATCTCCGCTATGAGGCTGAATAGCATCATCTGTCATTGGCGGATCAACCTGTGAAGGAACAAAGTTAATAAATGCCATTGGCTCACCTTGTCCCGGGAATGTATGATCAGTAATTGAATAAGTATTGGCTCCGTCGTTATCAATCGCTGTCCAGTCACCGAAAACAGTTGAGAAGTCGGCGATATCTTCGAAGTCAATACAGTATGAAGTCACTGTACCACCAGTAACAACGAGCGAAACAGGTACAGTGATTTCCGGATTCTGCTTGTCATTACTTTGAACATATATTGTAGCCAGATAGCCACCTTCATCAAGACCAGAGGTACTAACATCAAGAGTTACTTCTTCTGAGTCGTCAGGAGCAACAGTACCGTCCCAAGTAGAGAGGGTCAGCCAGTTTGGCTGCGCTGTTCCAGTCAAAGTAGCCTGAATATGCCAGTTCTTGTCAATTCCAGGAGCAAGGTGTCCCCATGCAGGACCTGTCTTGATCAGATCGCCAAATCCTGAAGCAACGGCCGGACCTTCATCTGTTCCAAACGGGTGAGTGAGGGTTGTCTGATTAACCCAGATTGAAACCCAGATATCCTGTCCGTCTATTGGAACCGGAGTATCAAGGGTAACAGTATTCCAATCTGCCTGCAACAACGGAGTAAATGCTTGTTCATAAAGCAATGCACCATTCATGATCTGGGTACCCATTCCGTAGATCTTAACTTTAAATTCATCTGCGGGATCAAGGTCTCCAATCCATACCCTTACTTCTGAGAGTTCCATTCCGGCATATTCCGCAATCATTTCAGACGGGAACATTGCAGCAGCTTCCCAGTCACCTGGAGCAGTAAGTCCAACAGTACTACCCACCTGTGATTCATCGTCATAATGCAAGGTAACATCTTCCGTTGGTTCATAATTATTGTTAGCATTGCTGATTTTTGAAGCCTGATAAGGAATATTTGTTTTACTTCTAAGAGGTTTGTTTGGAATTGGTGTCAACTTTGTATCCATGTCATAAACAATGGCAAGGTTGTAAATAAGATCGGCTGCACCAACGTTTTCAACAGTCATAATATCCTGCTCTGACTGACCCTGTTCAAGTGTAAACAGAAAAATGTCAGGATCTACAACGATTGATGGATCACTTGAACCGCCTGTCTGGAGAAAGCAAAGGTCATCGAAGTAGAATTTGTATGTTTCATCAGCAGTGTAGAAGTCAACACCACCCAGTTGATTCAACCCTGAATTTGACCAGGCCCATGAGTGAAGCAAAGTACCATCAAAATACACTTCTGCAAGGTCCTGATCGAGATCGATCATATGATCCATGTAGAACCAGCTATCCTGCGTGTAATTAAAAGTTGTAATTACCGTTTGATCGATCTGGAATTCAGCGGTACCATCATCATAGAAATAAATTTCAAAGGCCCATTCCGTTCCGGGCACTTCAGTTTTCTGGAAGTTGTAATATGCCGCATTACCGGAGGGCACATACATATACCAGTCAACTTCATAGATTCCGCTTGACTTGTCACCAAGTTTCAATACGAGGTCGGTAGCAGAAGGAAGACCGTCGCACAAAACAGAATTTGATCCTGCATATGCCACGTCATCACTAATCAATCCATCTTCTGGTGTTCCAGGTGCGTTGCCCCAGGTTGCCCAGAAATCCGGATTTTGCTCTGCAATGTATTCGCCAGGATTGTAACCTTCAAAATCATCACAGTAGATGGGTGCGAAGATCTGCTCGTACAATACATTGTCAACATAATACTTCACATTTGCACCTGCATAGAAGTCAATACCGCCCAATTGCAATAATCCACTGTTTGACCATGTCCAATCGTGCACCAGAGTTCCGTCATAATAGCACTCAGCCATGTCTTCATCAAGGTTGATGTTGTGGTCCATATAGAACCATGTATCAGGAGTGTAATTGAAGGTAGTGACAACTGTTTGATCAATGGTAAATTCTGCAGTACCATCTGTGAGGAAGAAAATTTCAAAAGCCCACTCAGTACCTGGAGCTTCTGTTTTCTGGAAATTGTAATATCCTTCAAATCCTGAAGAAACATACATCCAGAAGCCAACCTGATATTCTCCGGCAATTTTGTCGCCAAGTTTCCAGATAATATCTGTGGCACCGACATCTTCACTTACGATGAATGAATTAGGTGCTGAGTATGCCTGATCATCACTAACCATGGCATCATCACTTGCACCCGGGGTTCCTCCCCAAGGCTCCCAATTATCAGGATCAATTACACCAAGGTAATCTCCTGCAGTATAAGAATCGAAATCGTTCTGGTAAATTTCTACTATTGTTTGAGAGTATGCAACGCTCAAGAATAATAGAGATGCCAGCAATAGGAAAGTTTTTTTCATAACAGAAAAATTTTGGTTAGTAACTAAGTTATCATGGCAAAGATAATAAAATAAAAATCAAAAAAAAACAACATATACAATAATAATCACTGAATAATCTCATTTTCGCAAATTTCTTCCTGCAATTTGAAGTATTTTTGTTTATTTGAAAACATTGATGGAAAAAGGTATTAACAACAGGATCATAGCCTGGACCATACTGTTGACGCTGGTTTTGATATGGGGAAGTTCCTTTATCCTTATAAAAAGAGGGTTGGAGGTATTTAACTTTGTTGAAGTTGGAGCATTGAGGATATCCATTGCATTTTTATTCCTGTTTCCTTTGGCCATGATCAAGATCAGAAAGATCAATCACAAAGATCTGTTATATGTTTTTCTGGTAGGATTGATAGGCAATGGTTTTCCTGCATTTTTATTTGCCCGTGCCCAAACAGGCATCGATTCAAACCTGGCCGGCATCCTGAATTCACTAACACCTTTGTTCACCCTTGTCATTGCAGTAAGTTTTTTCAGATTCAGAGTACACTGGCTTAATATTACGGGGATATTTATTGCACTGGCAGGTGCTGTCGGACTAACCAGTATCAGTGGAGGAAATGATCTAAACTTTAACATTCGCTATGCAGTATATGTATTACTTGCCACCATTTGCTACGCAACCAGTGTCAACCTGATTAAATACAAACTGGAGAAACTTGATATTGTCACGATTACTTCCCTGAGCTTTTTCATTGTAGGTATTCCTGTGTTGATTTATTTGCTGATAGCAACACCTTTTTTAAATGAAGTCACCACAAATCCGGAATTTTTTATAGGTTTTTTTTATATTGCGATATTGGGAATCCTTGGTACAGCGCTGGCCATGCTTGCTTTTAACCGTTTAATAAAGATCAGCGATCCTGTATTTGCCTCTTCTGTTACATACATGATCCCTATCATGGCAGTTATTTGGGGAATTGTTGACGGAGAAACCTTTGAAGTTATATACCTGTTGTGGATCTTCCTTATTCTTTCGGGAGTATATCTGGTTAACAGGAAATTCTTTCGAAAAAATCACCCCAAAAGTTTTTGATTTGAATATTTTTTCTATCTTTGCACCTCCAAAATCAGAAGGTAAAAGATAGTAATACAAGTTGCAAATGTTCGCGATCGTAGATATAGCAGGCCAGCAGTTTAAGGTTGAAAAAAACCAGGAATTGTTTGTGCACAGGCTCGAAGGTAAAGAAGGTGACAAAGTACAGTTTGACGAAGTGCTTTTAATCGATAACAATGGAAAAACAACCGTTGGAACACCAGTCATCACCGGAGCCCAGGTCAAGGCAAAAATAACCGAGCACCTGAAAGCAGATAAAGTATTGGTTTTTAAAAAGAAAAGGAGAAAAAGCTATCAGAAACTAAACGGGCACCGGCAGTATATGACCAAACTTGTCATTGAAGAGATCATTGAAAAAGGTGCCAAGCCGGCTGCCAAGAAAGAAACGAAGCCAGCAATTAAGAAAGAAACCAAGCCGGTGGCTAAAAAGGAGGCAAAACCAACTGCGAAGAAAGAAACCACCAAACCTGCAGCCAAAGTAGAAAAGAAAGAACCACAAACACCAAAAGCTGAGGTAAAAGCCCCTTCTGAAACAAAACCAGCAAAAGAAGAACCTGTTACTGAGACGAAAGCTGAAACAAAACCAGAAAAAAAAGAAGAAAAGGAAAAACAGGCTCCAAAAGCAGCAAAGGAAAAGAAAGAGACAACAGTAAAAGAGAAGAAAGAAACCGCAAAAAAGCCGGAAGCGGAAACAAAAGCGGAAGTAAAGGAAGAAAAAAAGGATAAAGATCAACCAAAAGAAACAAAAGAATAACCATATAAAAACCAGCAGCCATGGCACACAAAAAAGGCGCAGGAAGTTCGAACAACGGCCGTGAATCGGAAAGCAAACGACTCGGAGTAAAAATATACGGAGGGCAATTTGCAAAAGCTGGAAATATTATTATCCGGCAGCGTGGCACAAAACACCACCCCGGTCTTAATGTTGGTATGGGAAAAGACCATACCCTTTATGCTGAGATTGACGGAAAAGTTGAATTCAAGAGGAAAAAAGATGATAAATCCTATGTAAGCATCGCCCCTTTTGAAACGGAAAATGAAGCTTAGGATACATATTTAAATACAGGCAAGAATCAATCCCGGATAATCGTCCGGGATTTTTTATATTTACCAACCTAATTCAATATCACCAGTTATGTTGGAAATTAACAAGATCAGAGAAAATTCAAAGGATATTATTGAACGTCTGAAGATAAAGAACTTTAAAGCTGAGGAGATCATTCAACATATCCTGGAACTTGACAGGAAAAGGAGGGAAACACAAAAGAAAAATGATGACATCCTTGCCGAATCAAACAGGCTTTCAAAAGAAATCGGAATGCTTTATAAAAGAGGTAAAGCTGAAGAAGCCAATAAAATAAAAGCAAAAACAACGGAACTCAAGAAGCAAACCCAGGAAATCGGAGAACTGCTTAGTAAGTTTACAAAAGACCAGGAAAATCTTTTGATACAAATCCCCAACCTGCCTCATCAATCTGTACCAGCCGGAAAAAGTTCGGATGACAATGAGATCATTTCACAGGAAGGAGAGGAGATTACATTATCGGATAACGCATTGGCGCATTGGGATCTGGCTTCAAAATACAAGATCATTGACTTCGAACTTGGGAACAAAGTAACAGGAGCTGGTTTTCCTTTTTACAGAGGTAAAGGAGCAAGGATTCAGCGTGCACTCATAAATTATTTTCTAGACCAGGCCATGGATGCCGGCTATCTGGAATATCAGCCTCCACTGGTTGTCAATGAAGATTCAGCATTTGGCACCGGCCAATTGCCTGATAAAGATGGCCAGATGTATTCGATACCAGAAGATAAGCTGTTTCTTATTCCCACTGCAGAGGTGCCGATTACCAACATTTACAGAAAAATGATCCTTCAGGAAGATGAATTGCCTGTAAAAAATGCTGCTTATTCGAATTGCTTCCGCCGTGAAGCAGGATCATGGGGAAAGGAAGTCAGAGGACTGAACCGCCTGCATCAATTTGATAAGGTGGAGATCGTCCGCATAGAGCATCCTGAAACATCTTACGATGCATTGGAAGAAATGAAAGAATATGTTGCAGGGTTGTTGCGTAAATTAGAGCTTCCTTTCAGAACTGCAAGGCTTTGTGGCGGTGACCTGAGTTTCACCTCCGCCCTTACCTATGATTTCGAAGTTTGGTCAGCAGCCCAGAAAAGATGGCTTGAAGTCAGCAGTGTTTCTAATTTTGAAACATTTCAATCTAACAGGATGAAACTTCGCATAAAGGATAAAAAAGGCAAAACTTTCCTGGCACATACACTGAATGGCAGTGCCCTTGCTCTTCCAAGAATTTTAGCAGCCATCCTGGAAAACAATCAGACACCTGAGGGCGTTATTATTCCTGAAGTACTCAGGCCCTACACAGGATTTGAAATGATCAACTGATCTTATGGAAAACACAAGGACAAAAAAGAAAATAATAAGTATCAGGATTCTAAAAATATTGACTTGTTTATGGTTTGTGATCATTCCAGGAATGGTGATCATCACTCCTGCTCCACTCTCCGCTCAGATACAAACCGGTAAAACCAGGAATTCTTCTCAGTCACCAAGATTTGACGAAGACGAGCGACTAGCTTCCGAATATTACAGAAATAAGCAATATGACAAAGCTGCTGAAATATACGAAAAACTGTACAAAAAAAATCCAAGTCAATATTATTATACCTTTTATTTATATTGTCTGTTGCAGCTTGAAAGATATGACGAAGCAGAAAAACTTACAAAAAAGCAGGTAAAGCGTTATTCAGGCAGGTTAAAATATTATGTTGACCTGGGTTATGTCTACATCAGGATGGGAGAAACCGACAAGGCAGAAAAAACCTTTGATGAGGCCATTGACCAGCTGCCGGCCAGCCAGAACCATATAAAAGACCTTGCAAACAGCTTTTATCTCCGGGGGCAATTCGACAAAGCCATTGAGACATATATAAAAGGAAGAAAATTACTTGACGGAGATTACAACTTCCGTTTTGAGGTTGCCAACCTCTATAAACTTAAAGGGGAATATAATAACATGATTGATGAGCTGCTGGAGGAGGCTGGAGAAAACCCACAGTCTTTACCCCGCGTTCAAAACCGCCTTCAAAACCTTGTATTTAATGATCTGGAAGGATCTTTAAAGGATTATTTATGGACTTCCCTGCTAAGAAAAACACAAAAAAATCCTGATAACCTTGAATATTCAGAAATGTTGCTTTGGTTGTCGATACAACAACGTGATTTCAGCTTTGCTCTTACACAGGCAAAATCCCTTGACCGAAGGTATAATGACAATGGAGGCAGGATTTTTGAACTAGGCAAACTGTGCCTAAACAATAATGATTATAAAACTGCCACGGACGCTTTTTCGTATCTTGTTTCCAAAGGAGAAAAAAACGTTTATTATCTTCCTGGACTAATTGGTTTGCTTAAATCAAAGTATTTAAGAATAACACAGGGATTTGATTATAACGAAGATGATCTGCATAACCTGGAAAATGAATATCTTGAAGCCATCAACCTTTTTGGAAAGTTTCCTGAAACAGTAGAATTGATGAAGGACCTTGCTCATATTCAGGCCTTTTATCTTGAAAAACTTTCTGATGCCATAGACATGCTCAATGATGCTATTGCCATCCCCAATGCACCACCTCAGCAAATAGCTGACTGCAAGCTTGAGCTGGCAGATATTTACTTGTTTTCAGGAGAAGTATGGGAAGCAACACTTCTGTATTCTCAAGTTGAAAAAGCATTTAAGAACGATCCGGTTGGCCACCTGGCAAAACTTAAAAATGCCAAGCTGACCTATTACATCGGCGAATTTGAATGGGCCAAAGCCCAGTTGGACGTATTGAAAGCAGCCACTTCAAAGTTGATCGCTAACGATGCCATGGAATTATCTTTGCTGATAGCTGACAATATGGATGCAGACAGTTCAATGAAAGGTTTAGGATATTTTGCCAAAGCAGACCTCCTGGTCTATCAGAACAAGGATGAACAGGCAATGCAAATGTTGGATTCAATTTATCAGGTTAATTTATTCCACCCTCTTTTTGATGATATTCTTTTCAAAAAATCTGAAATCATGCTGAATAAAGGCAATTATGACGTTGCCGACAGCCTTTTGAACCAATTGATTTTGAACTTTCCGAATGATATTCTCGCTGATGATGCCTTATTTATGAGGGGGCGGTTGCAAGAAGAAAAGTTCAGGAACAAAAGCCTGGCCATGGATCTTTATCAGCAAATACTTTTGAATCATCCCGGGAGCCTTTACGCAGTTGAAGCCAGAAAAAGGTTCAGAAAGTTAAGAGGGGATGTATTATAATTAATTATGGCCATCATAAGACCTAAAAAATCCCTTGGTCAGCATTTTTTAAATGATGACAACATTGCCAGGAAAATCGTTGATTCCCTTCCGGAAGACCCGGAAAATTTAATTGAAATTGGCCCTGGAACCGGGATGCTGACAAAATACATCCTGAGAAAAGACCAATGGGTTACCCGTTTTATTGAAACAGATG
>JAGYLD010000041.1 GCA_018401355.1 Bacteroidales bacterium | reverse complement strand
AATAATTGGTATTGTTGCTGCCGGAGAGTTTTCAGAAATTTCCGTTGGTAAAAACCAGTGTGTGAAAATCATGACCGGTGCAAGGATCCCGGATGGAGCTGATTGCGTTATTAAGGTTGAGGATACAAAACTATTACAGCATGATACGGTAAAGTTCCTGAAAGCGCAGTCCAAGAGCAATATTGCAAAAAAAGCTGAAGATGTGCGGGTTGACGAAGTTGTTCTTAAGAAAGGCACAATGCTCAAACCTCAACATATTGCTATTCTTGCTTCAGTGGGTTGTGTAAGTCCTGTTGTTTCCAGTAAGGTTCGTGTTGGTGTAATTTCTACAGGTAATGAAATTGTTGAACCTGGTATGATACCTGGGTTGTCGCAGATCAGGAACAGTAATGGTCACCAGTTGATGGCACAGGCTGAAACAGAGGGTGCTGAAGCTGGTTATTATGGCATTGCGAGGGATACTGAAGAGGAAACATATGATGTTTTACAAAAAGCCCTGGATGAGAATGACATGGTATTGCTCTCCGGCGGTGTTTCAATGGGTGATTTTGACTTTATTCCAAAAGTATTTCAAAAGTTAGGCTTAAAGATCCTGTTCAGTAGGGTGGCCATGCAGCCTGGTAAGCCAACTGTATTTGGGCACCTGGGCAAGAAAAGAATATTTGGCTTGCCAGGAAATCCTGTGTCTTCATTTAACACCTTCAATATATTTGTCAGACCACTTTTACTTAAAATGATGGGAGGGATGGAGAAGGAAGCTAAGCTGATTTTACCCATGGGAAAGACATATAAAAGGAAAAAATCCAGCAGAATGTCGTGGATACCGGTTTGCATTTCATCCGGAGGAAGGGTGATGCCACTTGATTATCACGGTTCTGCGCATTTACATGCATTAAATAATGCAGATGGGATGGTGGCCATTCCCATCGGAGAAACAATTTTGGAAGAGGGAGATCTGGTTCATGTACGACCAATTTAACAGGAAAATCAACTACCTGAGAGTATCAGTAACAGACAGGTGCAATCTGAGGTGTGTATACTGCATGCCGGCAGAAGGGATTAAACTTCTTTCCCATTCGGACATCTTATCTTATGATGAGATCATAGGGATAGTAAAAGTAGCAGTGAAAATGGGTGTAGATAAGGTGAGGATTACAGGAGGAGAACCTCTTGTACGAAAGAATGTGGTTTATCTTATTGAAAAATTGGCCGGAATATCAGGGATCAGGGATCTGGGAATGACTACCAATGGCGTGTTACTTGATAAGTTTTCCAGACCATTAAAAGAGGCAGGATTACATCGTGTTAACGTAAGCCTTGATACGCTTGATGAAAGGAGATACCATGAGATTACCCGGATCGGACAAATCAGTGATGTATTGCGTGGCATTGATGCTGCTATTAAAAGCGGCCTCATACCGGTTAAGATCAATTGTGTGATTAAGAACTCACCGCTGGAAAGAGATGCACGGGAGGTTGCTGAATTTGCAAAAAAATATGGATTGGAAGTCCGTTTTATCAGGCAAATGAGTCTTTCTGGCGGATCATTTTCCCAGGTTATCGGTGGCGATGGGGGCAACTGCAGCAATTGCAACCGCTTACGCTTAACCGCCAATGGCATGATTCAACCTTGCTTGTTCAATGATATCAAATACAACGTACGGGAACTGGGGGCAGAGAAAGCCATCCTGGAAGCATTGAAAAACAAACCGGAATGTGGTTCTGAAAATCACCAGGGACGGTTTTATAATATAGGTGGATAAACTATGGTAATAGGGATAAATGATTGCATACATACACAATCGAATGATAATTATCTTTCCTGAATAAATAAATTCATTATGGCAGATCTTAGTCACATCGATAAATATGGCAAAGCAAAAATGGTGGATGTCAGCAGAAAGGGACAACAACTGCGTACTGCGCGGGCTACAGGTTTCATCCGCTTAAATAACCATACTTTGAATCTGGTCAAAGAGAACAACATGAGAAAAGGAGATGTTATTGCCATCACGGAGTTTGCCGGAATCACCGGCGCAAAGAAGACCAGTGAGCTTATACCCCTTTGCCATCCCCTGGCAATAACCAGCATTGACGTGAAGGCAGAAATAGCAGATCATGGTATAAGGGTATACAGCGAAGTCCGCAGTATTGGTCCAACAGGGGTTGAAATGGAAGCACTTACTGCCATACAGGTTGCCTTGTTAACGGTTTATGATATGTGTAAGGCAACAGATAAAGAGATGGTCATAGAAGAGGTACACCTCCTGGGAAAAACCAAAGAAGACATCATCTGAGAATGAAGAGAAAAATCATTACATACGGCTTGCTTACCTGTTTGTTTTTTCCTGTGATGTTATCCGGTCAGATAAACATCAAACATTTTATGACGGTAGGTGAGAATGCTTTGAGAGACAATGATTTTCAGAGGGCTTTAAAGAGTTTCAATATTGTTATCACCTACAAACCTGATCTCTTTGAACCATATTTCTTGCGTGGTGTTACCAAATATTACCTTGGGGATTACATGGGAGCGGAGTACGATCTGACAAAAAGCATTGAAATGCACCCCTTGTACTCCCATGCCTATCATATCAGGGGAGTTACCCGTGACCAGATGCAAAACTATCACAATGCCCTCAGGGATTATAATAAGGCCCTGGAAATAGATCCTTTCAATGCGGATATTTATATCAGCCGCGGAACAACCAGGATACACATGAAAAGCTTCATCAGCGCCATTGAGGATTTCAACCAGGCAGTGAAATATGATGCAAACAATGCAGATGCCTACCTGAAAAGGGCCATTGCAAAAGAACAATTGAAGGATTATGAAGGAGCCATCAAGGATTGCAATGATGCCATCAGGCTGGATTATTTTAATACGGGTGCGTATTTGAGAAGGGGAGCCATCAGGATGGAGATTGGTGAATATGAAGATGCTCTTGGCGACTTTCAGCAGGCCATCAGGTTAGACCCTGACAATTCTTACGCGTATTTTACCAGGGCATTGGTGAAAATTGAACTGGCTGATACTGCCGGGGCCATCCTGGACTATAATAAAGTGATCGAAATGGATCCTTACAATGCACTTACGTATTATAACCGTGGTATCCTTTATGCTGACATTGGAAAGATGGAAAAAGCCATCGAAGAGTTTGATAAGGTCTTAATGTTGAATCCCATGAATGTATACACATATTACAACAGGGCAGCGGCAAGGCACAGCCTTGGAAGGTACCGGGAGGCCATTGATGATTATTCGGAAGCCATTAAGATCTTTCCCGACTTTGCCGGGGCTTATATCAACAGGTCAGCAGCATGGAACAACCTGAAAGAATATGAAAAGGCCAATAATGATTATGAAACTGCCATGGAGATCATCAATGCCTTGCATGGGGAGAGTGAATACAGCGAAGAGCTGTTTAACAAATATGCTGATTCAGCGTATTATCATAAGATCATCAGGTTTGAGGCAGACTTCAATATGGGACGGCCTGAGAAAGAAACTCTTGAAGAAATGGAAAAGACCGTTGTGCCGGCCTCACTTTTTGCAAGTCATATTATCCTGAATGAAGATTTGTATATTCAGCTTACCAGGTCAGGAAAACATTACGAACGCCTGTTTAATTTTCCTGTAAGGTATAAGGAAACCTTGCAGGTTGGTTTAAGCAATCAGATTCCCTCAGCCACTGACAGGGAAACAACAAAATTGGTTAAATTAGCAGACAGCCTGATGATTTACAATCCATTATCACCTACCGTAGTGTATTTTGTGGGTTTGGTGAACCACATGCTAAAGAACTACAAAGATGCCCGGGATGCTTATGATCGTGTCATTGAGCTGAATCCTGATTTTGAGCTTGCTTACCTTAACAGATCTGCCGTTATGTATGAGCAGGAATTGATGCGTTACAATGAGGCGCTCTATTCCAGTAAGGTCAGGCTTGTTTGGGGTGATGTTGATCAGGATGTTGCCGAAAGAGAACCCGAACTACCTGATTTTTCAAGTTCATTGAAGGATCTGGATAAAGTGATTAAACTCAGGCCGGAATGGGCAATCCCCTACTTCAACAAGGGAAATATTTTGCTGGCACAGAAAAAATACGATGAAGCCATAGGATATTTTTCTTTGGCTGTGGACAAAGAACCAGGGCTGGCTGAAGCATATTTCAACCGGGGATTGACTCAGATATTCCTGAACAGGTTGGAATATGGTTGTTCCGACCTGAGCCAGGCTGGAGAGCTTGGCATCAAAGATGCTTATAAAGCGATCAACAGGTTTTGCTTTAAAAACTGAATACTAATACAGGTGCAGGAATGAAAAAATCGCCCCTATAAGTCCCATGGCAAGAGCAATGGCAGTAAAGATAATCCCTATAAGCGCAAGCACCCCGTTGATAATGAAATATGTCTTAAGCTGATTCATGGAACGCAAAAATGCAAACTTGTCTCCCGTAGTATATGCATTCTCACTGGCAGTGGCAGCGTTATAAATTAAAATACCAAGCCAGATCGGTAACCAGGCAATGATAATACCGACTAAAGTTAAAGCCAGAAAAACACCATAAATAATTGTAAGAATGCCAAGGAACTTCATCCATCCCTTACTTTCATATAATGGAGAACTGATTTCCCTGATCAATGTGTTTTGGTCCTGTGAATTTTCCATGGTTGTGTTTTTTATGATAATTTTGTTCAGTGAACTAAATTAAGGAATACTATAGAAATTCAATAGAATTCAATAAAAAATATGTCAGAAAACATTAAAGTCTTATCGGTTAATATTTCTGAAAAGAAGGGAACCATCAAGAACCCTGTGGATCAGATTATTTTAAATGAGAATGGTGTACAAGGAGATGCACATGCAGGGGCGTGGCACCGTCAGGTCAGTTTACTTGCCAGGGAAAGCGTTGATAAATTTTCTGAGATCGCTGGACGAAAGATTCAATATGGAGAGTTTGCAGAGAACATAACAACCGAAGGGATGTTGCTTTATCATGCCCATCCACTGGATGTTTTTGTATGCGGGGATATGGTGCTGGAGGTAACACAGATAGGAAAAAAATGTCATGGCGATTCCTGCGCCATTTATAGGGAGGTAGGTAATTGCGTAATGCCCAAAGAAGGAATTTTTTGCAGGGTCAGAGAAGGGGGGGTGGTGAAGGCAGGACATGTCATGGAATACCATCCATATGTTTTTAAAGTTTTGGTGATCACATTAAGCGACAGGGCAAGTTCAGGTGAATATGAGGACCTGAGCGGACCGAAGGTTCTTGAGCATCTTGAAAATTTTATGAATGCTTCAGGATGGCAATTCGAAACCGAACACCATATTATTCCCGATGATCCGGTTCAATTGGATGCCCTTTTAAAGGATGCATCCTCAAGGGAAATTGATTTTGTTTTTACCACGGGTGGAACAGGAATCGGCCCCCGTGATTTTACGCCGGAGGTTGTGAAAGAAAATCTTGATAAGGAGATTCCGGGAATCATGGAAGGCATCAGAATAAAGTATGGAATGGAAAAACCCAACGCATTGCTGAGCAGAAGTATAGCCGGGGTGATGGGTGAGTCGTTGGTTTTTGCACTGCCGGGAAGCGTAAAGGCAGTGAACGAATACATGACAGAGATAAACAAGTCGTTGAATCATATGGTACTGATGTTACATGCCATCAATGCGCATTAGTTTTTCCTGTCACTGACTTATAAACATCCTTCCTTTGATAAAATATTTGGGAATATACTTTATATCTGGGTTTTGCTTTAGTATATTTGTGGAAACAGCTTGAGCTATGCACAGGGTCATCAGATTATTCAGAAATAAATATTTTCTAACAACTACGGTATTTTTTGTCTGGTTGCTGTTCTTCGATAGCAATAACCTGATCAATCAGTTCGATCTTTCTTCCACCATCAGTGATATGGCCCGGGAAAAGGAATTCTACATGGAGGAAATTGAAAAGAACAGGAGCGCAAGCGAAAAGCTTCTGAATGATAGGGAAGTCCTTGAAAAGTTTGCACGTGAAAAATACCTGATGAAGAAAGAGAATGAAGACATTTTTATAATTGTCAGGGAATAACACACGGGTCTTTACTTCTGGTTTCCATCTGTAAATCTCCTCATCGTCTTTCTTCATTTGACAATCAATACGGGTCAACATCCAAGGCAACCTGGATGGACTTAAACTGCTGATTTTCAGAAAACAACGCGATTGTTTCAAGTATCTTTTTCTTTATCCAGGAAACGGAAGCTTCTTTTTCTGATTTCACCAGGATGTCTTTGATGTATTGGTTTTTGATCCTGGAAACAAGAGGGTATTCAGGGCCAAGCACCCGCTGTCCAAGTATAGACCTGAGTTCATTGGCAAATTCTTCTGCTGTCGTGTTCAGTTGGTCATGATCCCGGTGTTTAAGCCTGATCTTTATAATGCGGAAAAAAGGAGGATATTTGAATTGTTCCCTTTCCATCATCTGTTCCCTGAAAAGATTATTATAAGCCGCTTTTGTAATGTGGTGCAATACCGGGTGACCGGGATTATATGTTTGAATGAGAACTTTACCAGGCTTATCTTTTCGTCCGGCCCTTCCACTAACCTGAAGCATGAGTTGGAAGCTACGTTCAAAGGATCTGAAATCAGGAAAATTCAGCATATTATCTGCATTCATAATGCCAACCAGGCTTACATTGTTGAAGTCCAAACCTTTTGTTACCATCTGTGTTCCAACCAGGATGTCTATCTTGCCTGATTCAAAATCGTTGATGATCTTTTGGTGTGCATATTTGCCGCGTGTGGTGTCAAGGTCCATCCTTTGCACTTTAGCTTCCGGAAGGAATATGCTGAGTTCTTCTTCCACTTTCTCGGTTCCGAACCCTTTCATGAAGATCTCTTTACTGCCACATTCCGGACATAAAGACGGAACCGGCTCAGAATATCCACAGTAATGGCACTTGAGCTGGTTAAAAGCTTTATGATAGGTTAAGGTGATATCACAATGGGAACAGGAAGGCGTATGGCCGCATTGGTTACATTCCAGCCTTAAAGAAAATCCCCGGCGGTTCTGAAACAGGATCACCTGCTTTTTGTTTTCAACTGTTTGTTTCATTTCATCCAGGAGCACAGACGAAAAATGTGATTTTCTTTTGCTGGTGATATGGTCTTTACGAAGGTCTACCAGCATCACCTCTGGCAAAGGCATATTCTGGTATCTTTCTTTAAGGTTAACCAGTCCGTATTTACCGCTCAATGCATTGTAATAGGTTTCATAAGAGGGTGTGGCCGAGCCAAGGATGATCTTTGACCCATGCAAGGAGCCAAGATAAATGGCTCCATCTCTGGCATTATACCGTGGGGCTGGATCAAACTGCTTATAGGAATGATCGTATTCTTCATCCACGATGATAAGTCCGAGGTTTGAGAATGGCAGAAACAATGCAGACCGTGCACCGATGATCACAGGAATATTGTCATCAGGGTCGAGCAACCTGTTCCATATCTCAACCCTTTCATTTTCATTGAAACGACTGTGATAAACACCGATCATAGAACCAAAATACTTGATCAGGCGTTGGATGATCTGTGTGGTCAAAGCGATTTCAGGCAAAAGGAACAGTGCCTGCTTTCCTTCTGCCAATGCTTCATGTATGAGTTTGATGTAAATCTCGGTTTTACCGCTGGAAGTTACCCCATGTAAAAGCACGACATCTTTTTCAACAAACTGTTTCTTTATGGAATCCAAAGCATTATGCTGTGCTTTTGAAAATTCAATGCTTGCAGGGTCCTTGCTGGCTTCGGAATATTCAATCCTGTGGATGGCCTTTTCATAGGTTTCGAAAATTCTTTTTTTCGCCAATGCATTGAATTGCTGATGGGTGGCTTCAACACTCTTGATCAGATCGGCTTTACGGACTTCCCGGAATTTTTCGGTTGAGTTCCTGGAAAGGTTAATGTAGGATAAAAGCAATTGAAGTTGCTTGAATGCTTTTTTCCCAAGCTCTTCAAAAACTTCCCTGAGTTTTTTTTCGTCTTCCAGTTCAGGGTTCAGGCTGACAAATGTTTCGATTTTTGGACGAAACCGCTTCTGCACTTCTTCCTGGGTATAGATCAGGGATTTATCCAATAGATTTTTAATGATATGCATCACCTTTTTCTGATCCAGTAGTTTGCTGATTTCGTGGATGGTCAGGGCATGCTGATAGCCAAGGGCTTCGAGTATTTTGTTTTCCTTTTCATTCAATGCGGAAGGGTTTGGCTTTTTATCAGGATTAAGCAGGATTCTGGTTTCGCTTGCGAGTTTTAAGCCAGAAGGCAACGCCACATTCATGACCTCTCCCAGCGCAGACATGTAATAATCAGAAAGCCATTTCCAGAAACTCAATTGAATTTCATTGACAACAGGCTTTTCGTCGATAATGTCAAGAATATATTTAGCCTGGTATGTTTTCGGGATCCTCTCATGAATTTCACAAACTATTGCGGCATAGATTTTCTTTTTGCCGAATTGTACCACAACCCTTTTTCCGATTTCAACGTCACCATACTTATCCCTTGGTATCCTGTAAGTAAAAGTTCCTTGAACAGGAAGAGGCAGAATGGCTTCAAGGAATAGGGTTGATGTTTCCATATATTAATATGAATAGGGTAGTGTCAGATTGCAAGAACTCTTGCAATCTCAAGCAATTCGAGACTGACAGTTTGATGATGCTTGATGGACTTTTCAAAAGGTGTGTAGACTATTTCCCTGTTGATTTCTCCAATCATAACATCTTTTTCTCCTTCTACCAGCGCTTTCACAGCTTTATATCCAAGTCTGCTGGCCAGCACACGGTCCATGGCAGTTGGTGAGCCACCCCTTTGAATATGTCCCAGGATGGTGATCCTTGTCTCATACTGATCAAATTTTTCATTGACTTTTTTGGCAACCTCAAAAGCGCCTCCGGAATCATCTCCTTCTGCAACGATGATAATCCCGGATGTCTTATTTTTGCTCCAATCGTGGCGCAATAACCTGATCAGGTTGTCGATGTATGTCTTGCTTTCCGGAATGAGTATTTTTTCTGCACCGGTGGCAATACCGCTCCTGAGTGCAATAAAACCTGCATCTCTTCCCATCACTTCAATGATGAACAATCTGTCGTGCGAGTCTGCCGTATCCCGGATCTTGTCAACAGCTTCCACAACCGTATTTATGGCCGTATCATAACCAATGGTAAAGTCGGTTCCGAAAAGATCATTGTCTATGGTGCCCGGCAGTCCAACAATAGGAAAGTCAAATTCTTCCCCGAAAATTCGCGCTCCGGTGAAGGTGCCATCCCCTCCAATGACCACAAGGGCATCAATATTATTTTTCTGAAGGTTCTCAAAAGCTTGTGTTCTTCCATTTTTGGTCATGAATTCCTTGCTTCTGGCACTTTTCAGGATAGTGCCACCACGCTGGATAATGTTGGAAACCGAACGGCTATGCATTACTTCCATTTCACCTTTGATCAAACCGGTATAACCACGGTAAATGCCTATTGGCTCAATGTTCTCATAGATAGCAGTTCGTACAATGGCCCGGATGGCTGCATTCATGCCCGGAGCATCTCCACCTGATGTGAGTAATCCTAATCTATTGATCTTTTTCATTTAACACGACTTAATTTTGTTGATTCTTTTCTTTTTTACTTCCTGAATAGATTTCAAATTTCTGAAATTTACATTCAATTTGTCCGTTCAGCAAAGGTATTTTTTTTGTGGCCTTCAATCCCAGATTTTTTAGCGCTTCAAGGTCTCCACTGAAGATCCATGCTGCGTAACCGGTATATTTTGCTTTTAGCGTGTCGCCTATTGACTTGTAAAATTTAATGGAATTTTCCAATGGGATCCTTTCCCCGTATGGTGGATTGGTGATGATATATCCCGAATCAAATGGTGATGGGACTGCAAAAAAATCAGCCTCTGTCAATTCAATATGTTTTCTCAAACCCGTAGAAGATGCGTGGGTTTTGGCAATGGAAACCATCCTGGGATTTTTGTCTGACCCCATAATTTTACATGGAGGAGATGTTAAGATTTGTTCATCATAAAACCTTGTAATATCTTCCCACAGATGTTTATCATAATCCATCCAGTTCATAAATGAGAAATCTCTTCTGTATTTTCCGGGTGGGATCCTCATGGCCATCAGGCAAGCTTCAACAGGAATGGTTCCTGAACCGCACATGGGATCAAAAAGACTTTCTGTCATATCCCATCCACTCAACCCGATGATACCTGCTGCCAATACTTCGTTTAAAGGTGCGGGGCTGGATCTGACACGGTATCCCCTGAGATGAAGGGAATCTCCTGAACTGTCAAGTGATACGGTACACTGGTTTTGGTGCATGCGAATATTGATACGGATCTTAGGATTGTCTGTATCCACTGAAGGCCGTTTACCTGTTTTTTCCCTGAACCTGTCAACAATGGCATCTTTCGACTTTAAAGCGATGTACTTTGAATGTTTCAGATTAGAGCTGGAAGTGATACCATCAACAGCAAAAGTCTGATTGAGTTTCATGATGTTCTCCCAGGAAATCCTTTTTACCCTGGAGTATAGTTCATTTTCGTCTTTTGCAGTAAATACAGCAATGGGAACAATAAATCGTAATGCAGTTCTGCACATGTAATTGCATGTATAAAGTAACCTTTTATCCCCTTCAAACTCTACACCCCGCTTAAGAATCTTTGTGTTGTTGGCTCCTAACAAAAGCAGTTCATCCCGGAGGACTTCCTCCAGGCCTGTAAGGGTTTTGGAAATTATGGTAAAGTTACCGTTCAGGAAATTCAAAATTGAAATTGTATTAGTATTGGTGCAGCAAATTTAATCATTTCTCTTCTTAAAAGTGAGTCTGTGTCGCAGACGATTTATCCATTCAGGCCCATGCGATACCCTTGTCCCAATTAAAAAAGCATAAGGCTTCATTGGTTCGAAATGGTCGAATATTATCTTCAGGATGGCCATGATGGGTACAATAACAAACATTCCTATTAAACCCCAGAGCATTCCCCCAACGATCAGTGAGAATATAGTAAACAATGGATTCAGATGGACATAGCTCCCTGTTATATTTGGTGTAAGTATGTTATTTTCAGTAAATTGTATCAAAACAAACACCAGTAATACATTTAAAGCCAGATGTGGTGTTTCACCGGTCAGCAATGCAAAAAGGAAAGGAATACTTGCACCGATCCATGTGCCAAAATAAGGTATAAAGCAAAACAAGGCAGATATGATACCAAAGACGATGGAATGTTTCATCCCGATCAGGTACAACCCCAAGCTGTTAAGAACACAAAGTATGAGTACAACAGTAAAAATACCACCGATATATCTTGGGGTGATGAATGAAACTTTTTCTATGATCTGGCTAACATTTTCCTTGTGTTTATCCGGGATGGCTCTTTCGAGAAACTCCCTGATGTGATGACGATAGTGCAACAGGTAGAATATGAATACAGGAAGGATCCCAAGTTTAAAGATGGTGGAAGTAGTTGCAGTGAAGAGAGAGTTGGTAAGTTCACCTCCGGCCTGAAAAAGGTTTGATATACTTTCTTTTAAAAAGCTTTTTTGAGTTTTACTGGTATATCCAAGGTTTTGCTCAATAAATTTTGATAGATGATCGATGTTGGCATAAGCTTTTTCTTTGAGTGTGGGAAGGTCGGTAACCAGAACGGCAATATTTTTATATACAAATATCAGTAGAAAGGTTAATAGGCTAATTAGCAAGATAATACAGAAAAGGTTGGCAATAACACGGTTTATATGATGTTTCTCCAGGAAATTAACAAGAGGCAAAAGCAGGTATGAAAACAATCCTGCAAGCACGATTGTGCTCAGGAAATTTTTAGCAACGATCAGGCCATAAATAAATAGAAAAATAAATATAAGAATGAAGGTAATCTTTGCTATGGTAGGGAATCTGGGTTCCATACGTAATATTAATTTTTGTATTTAGGCTCCAAAAGATACAAAAATTTTTAATGTAAAAAAATGCCTGCCAGACACCTGATCAATAAATAAAAACAATAGCTAAAGCTTAAGTTCAGCCTCGCAAATTTGCTCTATGCGAATTTCTTCATGGCACTTATCTTCCATGACCTTCTCCACCAGTAAGTTGATGCTATTGTCATTTTTTGATTTCCTGAGAAACATTTCAAAAAACATAAAGGCATTCAACTTGTCATGCCACTCACCGAGGATGGATCCTAAGTCAGATAACCTCTCTTTATCAATATTAAGTTTTTCTTCGACAGGTAAAGACCCTTGTAACATGTTGTTAAGATATCCTATGTTCTTAATATGCCGGCGGATATTATGGAACCTTACGATGTCATCAAAATCATGGTAGAGGTTATGGATCGATTTGACATAGTTGTCGGTTAACTGATCGGCTTTTTTAAAAACAGAATCCTCCGCAATCTCACTCAAACGGCTATTTAAGACATCATCAAGGTTAACGAGAAAAAAAGGATTATACCCAAAGGAAACAATCCTGTATTTCTTTTGAGCTTTGGATTCAATCTTTTTGAGGAACTTTTGATAATTTTTAAACTCAATACCGAGGACACTTTCATATTTCCCAAGCAATTGCTGGTGAACCTGAACATCTCTTAATTTTCCGGAAGATTTGTACAGTTTTTTAAACTGCTTAAGGATGAAACTGGAATCAATGCTGCCATTGCTCAAAAGATCAGCAAACCGCATAATTACCCTGATGCGTTTAAAGCTTGTCCGCAAGTCATGAACGGCATCAAAATTATCCGGTTGTCTCGATCCTTCCAGGTTTAGGAGTGCTCGATTTCTGTGTTTTATATAATATGGATAAATGTATCCTTCCATTTTAGTTTTAACGCAAATACTTAATTAATGTTCAGTTGTGAACATCAAGTGTGCGATTTTGTCTAAATTCACATTCCTGATATTTCGTTGATAAAAATTCATTGTATTGTACGAGAAGCATTTTATTTCTTTAGCACAATAATTGATAATTTTATGCAAAATTACAACAACAATGTTAAAATGGTATATTAGTCATCTGCGCAAAGAATATTTCAGGTCACCTGACCTGGGTAAAAATGCCGGAAATTCATTTTTAATAGGCTTTTTTATCTTCTTGTTAATGATGTTTTATGCTCTGGCCCTGGGTATATTTCTTCATGAAATATTGCTGAAATTGTATCCAAATAGTGACCCGGTTGTGGTTTTTAATGGAATATTAATCTTTTATTTTCTGGTAGACATTGTGATGAGGTTTTTTCTGCAAAACCTACCGAAGATGCAGGTAGAATCATATCTGCATCTTCCGGCCAGCAAGAATTCTATTGTTCGGTTTGTTGTGATGAGAACCTTGCTTGGAGTATTTAACTTTTTGACGTTTAAACTTTCCCGATAAAACAGATTTAATGAATAAGCTTACTTTCACTTTCTTGTTATTAATTATTATATCTCCCCTAATAATTTTTGGGCAATCCAAAGCTATAAAGGGGAAAGTTGTTGACAGCAAAAACGGGCATCCTCTTGCTTTTGTGAACATACAGATCAATGAAGGCCGGTATGGAGGAACATCTGATATTGATGGTGTTTTTGAACTCCAAAGCAATGAGCTAATTAAATCTCTTAAATTTAGTTATGTTGGCTATGAGCCCAAAGAAATAAACATTGAGGGAAGTCAGAAAAATCTGAAAGTTGAGCTTAAAAGACTGGCGGTGGAGTTGATGGAAGTACTTGTTTATCCTGAAGAAAATCCTGCGCACCGGATCATCAACAATGTTATTGAACATCGAAAGGACAATGATCCTGAGAATCTTAAATCTTTTTCATACACATCCTATGATAAGATGATATTCACAGTAGATGTAGATAGTCTGACACAAATGGATACTTCATATTTGTCTTCCAGTGAAAAGGACCTTGTTGAGTTTTTCGGGGAGAAGGACATTTTTATCATGGAAACAGTCTCTGAAAGAAAATTTCTCCACCCTGACCGAAATTATGAAAATGTAATTGCTACAAAAGTCTCAGGATTCAAGGACCCGATATTTATTTTCCTGATCTCGCAGATACAATCTACTTCTTTTTATGATGAGATGATCAGGATTGCAAATATGAATTATGTTAATCCGATCAGCAGGGGAAGCACAAAAAAATATTTTTTCCAGATAGAGGATACAACATACTCCGGTGTGAACGATACAGTGTTCATTATTTCATTCAGGCCGATGATCAACACCAATTTTGACGGGTTGAAAGGTGTTTTGATGATCAACACAAACGGATGGGCAATTCAGAATGTAAGGGCAGAGCCGGCATCCATAGGAGGAGGTTTTAATATTCGGGTACAGCAATTGTATGAGCATATTAATGGTGAGAAATGGTTTCCGGTTCAGTTAAATACTGACGTGATATTTCAAAATATTGCAGCAAATGCTGATAGCAATTCCTATTACCTTGTTGGAATCGGAAAAAGTTATATTCGGGATATAGAACTCAACCCTGAAATTGTTCGACGGCAGCTTGGTGTTCTGGGAGTGGATGTAGAGCCAAAAGCCACATCAAGAGATAACGAGTTCTGGACAGGATACAGGATAGATTCATTGAGTAAAAGGGATTTAAGGACCTACGAGTTTATGGACAGCGTAGGCCGTGAGGCCCAATTCGATCGCATTGCCAAATCGTTTGAAACCATTATGAAGGGGAGTATCCCCTGGAAAATATTTGATATTCACCTCCACAGGATTCTCAGGTACAATCCGTATGAAGGATTATACCTTGGACTTGGCGCAAGTACGAATGATAAACTATCAAGGTTTATTAGCCTCGGTGGCTATTGGGGATATGGTTTCGGAGATCAGCGGGCCAAATATGGTGGAAATATTGACTTGACCTTATACCGACAACGTAATCTGAAGTTACGGCTGGCATATTTTTATGATGTCACCGAAAGTGGGGGCGTTAGATTTTTTGACGACAGAAGAGGGTTGTTGCAGCCGGATAACTTTAGGCAATTTCTTATCAAACGCGAGAACATCACCGAGTCATACAATGCCGGGTTGTCATTCAGAGCATTAAGGCATTTTAACTGGTTTGCAGGGTTAAACGTAAATACGAAATATGCATATAAGGATTATGATTATGGTATAACAGGCAACGGTGTTGGGATATTTATGAATGAATTTAAATTCACCGAATTGATTGTCGGTACAAGGTTTGCATTCAGGGAAAAAATCATTCAAACCCCCAGAGCTTCAATATCCCTGGGAACTGATTATCCTGTCTTCTGGGTGCAATATACGCATGGTTTTAATAATATCCTGGACGGAGAATTTGAATACGACCGGGTGGATGTTAAGGTTGAAAAATCATTTTATACGAAATATCTCGGTGAGACCAGTGTGCAGCTAAAAGCCGGCTATATTGATGGAAACCTACCTTATTGCAATTTATACAATGGCAATGGAAGCTTCAGGACTTTCACAATTTTTGCAGAAAACAGTTTTGCCACCATGCGCATGAATGAATTCTTGTCAAACAGGTATGCTGCAATATATTTTTCGCATAATTTCGGAAATCTGTTGATCAGAACAGAGAAATTTGAACCGGAGTTCGTTGTGTTGACCAATGCTGCCATTGGTGATCTCAACAATCCTGAATATCACTTTAACACCAATTTCAAGACCATGGAACATGGATACTATGAATCAGGATTGCTGATAAATAACTTGTTGAACCTGAGAATTTACAATGTTGGGATTGGTGGGTTCTACCGTTGGGGACCATACTCTTATAAAAAGTCATTTGAAAATATGGCTTTTAAAATTTCCTTTGTTTTCCCGTTTCAAAGGTTTTCTAGCCGGTAAGTGCCAGAAAAATTGATACATAAATGATCCCCGCCAGGATGGAAAAAGACAATAAGCTGGCTGCAAATTCTTTGTCCAATTTTTCCAGGGAAGCAAAAGTAAGCGTGTTAAACCCAATTGGGGCAGAGGATCCCAGCAGAACCACAGTTCTGGTGAGCCCTTCCAATTCAAGAGCTTCACTAAAAGTATATCCGATAACAAAGCCTATACCCATCCTGATGAATATGGCAGTTAGAACTGGAACCGGGCGTATCAGCCGGGGTGAAAAATAAATCCCAAGTGCAAGCATGATCAAAGGGATGGTCATTTCTCCCAAAATTGCAAATGTATTGGTAATTACGACTGGTAATTTTATACCTAATAGATTCATAGCGATTGAGATGATGATGGACCAGGCCGGCGGGGCCAGAAGAAGTTTCTTTAAAAGGATTTTCCTGTTGTTTTCATTGTCACCATAGCGGCAGGCAATGAAATATACCCATGAGAAAGCAAGAAAACCATTCATGAAATCGAAAAGAAGAATGCGGGCCATACCTTCATCACCATACATGGCGTAAATGAAGGGGAACAGAAAACCATTATTAAGGATCATGGTGCCAATGATGAAAGTACCCGCTGTTCGCCTGGGAAGATTTAATAACCGAGATGCTATTAAAGAAATAAAATACATACTACTGATCACAACAATTGTGATCACCGGCAAGAAAATAAATTTGAGATCCAGTTGAATGTTCAGAAAGGAATCAAAGATCATGGCCGGGAGAGAAACGTAAAAAACCAGGAGCAACAGGAAATCACCGTTTTCCCTTTTGAAAACGCCGGTTTGTTTCAGAAAAAAACCAATCAACGCAATCAGTATGGCAGGCCCAAGGTTAATAAGTATGTCCATCATGCTATGTTAGATGCAGCAAAAGTAGAAAAAAGAAATCTCCTGCAGGACATAATTGCATTGGATCCGTTATGAACATCATGGATCAAAAAGAACAATGCTTGTTAATTCCGGAGATTCATAAATGCCACAGACCCTGACCTTGTTTTGGTGTGTAGAAATCTTGAAAGTATTGGCCTTTCTATTGTCATATATGGTAGGTAAAAGCCAGTCATTCTTTTTTTTGCCATTAAATTCTATATTTATGATTTCATAGAATTCACCGTTTTTCAAAACATACCAGATATCTTCTCCCAAAATATTAAAATCAACAATGCTGTTTTTGATATGATCAGAACAATCCTTCAAATAATCCAATGGGTTGGTTTTGGGATTAAGCGCACTCTCAAAAGCATTGTTTTCGAATAATTGAATTTTCAGATCGGGAATATTACTTTCGATGCTGGGAAAACGCCTTAATTCACCGCTGTTTGGATTGACAATCCATAGATTTCCATCGATGGATTTTATTAAGGGGTTAGAGAAAGTATAACCAACTTTTGAAGTTATGAATATTGAATCAAGTTGGTCGAAATATTTGATAAACCTTCCATTGCTGTCGTATACAGAAAATAGTGGTACTTTGTCATAGAAATCTTCCCTGAATGGATTTATGCTTTTGTTTTCCCAGTTCAGGTTCTTGGTTCCGGAAACAGGCCATCCTTTTGATATGGGAAGAAAGAAATACTTCCCTTCTTCGATGCAGCGGGAATCGATATGGCTGAAGGAGATCATAGTGTCCTGATTTTCTTCCGGGATAATGCATTGAATGGTGTTGCCTGTTTTAGTATCTTTCAAAAGATAAGTGGGCTGGTTAAAATAGGCGATTCTTTCTTCTTTTTTATCCTCCCAGTATATCCTGGGTAGCGATGCTGTTATCATAATATTATCACCTATCATGGAATTGCCAAAATACATCGAGTTTATGATGTTCATTTGCTTAAAAAACATAAACAGGGTATCACCAATATCCCTGGCAATAAACATGCGATCTTCTTCAGGTCCGGGTCGAAAGGCATTTAGAAAACGTCCTTTACCCTCATCCAGAGTGTATATGTTAATGCTGTTGCTCAGGCCATCCAGAAATGATATAAATCTCAAATTTTCACTAAAAGAAGGATATTCTATCAGTGAAAGAGGATGCGCTGGTGTTTCCTCCAGGATTATATTGTTTGTCGGATTTAATGCACCACTGGTAACTTTTTCAAAGTCAAATTCAGGTGCCAAATCAGGATCCATATTTTCTGATTTGTCCGGAATAAACTGTGTCATTGGCGCTCTGGATGAGATAAGCCAATGTATAAATTCTTCATCCATTGTTAGGCCAAGTGTTGATTTTGATGCAATCAAAGTACCAGACCTTCGATCAAGTTTAAGTATGTACCCCACCTGCAGTTCCCCTGTTGAGAAATGAAAATTGTCAAGGAATGCATCATCTGTACATGCCAAAACATGATCTGTAATAAATTTTCTCTTTAAAAGGTAACTATTTAGGGCAAGTGACTTTGGATAAAATGCCATCAGGACAACTTCTGCTGTAGTGTCCTGTTCTTTGAGTTTCAAAACAAAGGGGTTGATGATCCCTTCGCATCGGGCACATATCATCGGAGGCAACAGGATGGTATAAAGAGTATCATTTCTGAACTTTATATGACTGTTATCAAAATATGATGATATTTTATTGTTGCTTCCCTTTTTCTGTTTTAAAAAATGCAGATCTTTTAATGTGTCGCCTGGGGCAGCAAAGCTTTGACTCTGGCTTGCAGTTGATAAAGCCATAAAAATGATGAAGGCAATGGGAAATAAATATTTCATAATGTATAAATTTAAAAAAAGTAATTTAAATTGGGGTGGCTTTTTCAAGCCACCCACTTAAATCAATCAACAACTTCTACCGAGATATCCGGATGCTCCAGTGTAATGGAGCATCCATTCACTTCTGCACAGGCGTTGCTGTTAACCCAGGTAATTTTCACATTATAATTACCTGTAACATGGCCAGAATCATCATAAACTTCAGCATAACCGCTTACCGGCATGTTGTTGTTTACATTAGGATCCCAGCAACCGTCATCTGTTATCCAGTTCCAGATCGTTGACCAGGAGACATGGATCTTACAGCATTTTCTGAACGAGAACTGAGGACAAAGTTTGTAGGACCCGTTTTGAAATACTGCTCCGCCTTTTCCAAGTTTTATCAAGGTGATTCCGGGTTCTGCTGCTGCCTGCTGCATAGAAAAGAACCATCCTGAAAGAGCAACAATAACGATAATTGCAAATTTTCTCATCCTATTGGTCTTTTAACTCAGGCGCTTTAACAACAATCCCCTGACAGGCATAACCTTTTGTGGTTTTTTGGAGATTGGGCATTTCAACAACTTCAACGGAATATGACCTTCCTTTATAAATAAGAGTACCTGGAAGTGATCCCATTGAGCCTTTTTTGATTGTGATGTCGTCCAGGATAAGTTCAGCGCATTTGTCTTGAGAGGCTTCCGGACAGATCTTTACAGTTCCTCCTGATGGATTATAAGTTGCCCCCCCCTTGCCATATATAATGACATGGATGTCTGCAAAAGCAGCAGATGTGCCGAGAATCATCACAATAGCAAAGACTGTGATTTTTAGAATTAGTGTTTTCATCGTTCTTCTTTTTAGTTAATAATAGTTTAAAATTTGTATAATTATTCTGTAATGGCACCTGACATTAATCTGAATTGACCTCCTTTCTGTTGTGGCTTTTCCAGGTCCATTTAATAGTTAGTACCTTTAATTTTGATTTATTCCCCAATTGACAAAAAAAAATTGCAATAGATGAATGGTTTTGAAAACACTCTTCTGATTTTTCAATGAATGTTTTTTACTATTTTCGTATAATCAAAATCTTTTTCGATGAAAAATATTCCTTTTATAAACATTCTATTAATTGTTGTTATAACCCTATCCATTTCATGTAAAAAGGATGATGATAAAGATGATAATGGTTCAACACCGCCCCCTGTAAATGAATATGTTATAGATTTTACTGATGGAACAGCGGAAGGTTGGATTCCTGTTGATGGTTCATGGGTTGTAGAAAACAATGTATATAAAGTAACCAGTAGCCAAACTTATTTTGCCAATACATGCTATTTTGATTCAATTTTTGGTAATTATGAGCTGATCGTTAAAGTAAGAAAGACTGTTGGGGAGCCATGTAATATTGGTGTTTCTTTCAACGGTGATCCTTCTTCTGTTGGACCTCTGGGAAACTGGAACAACACATACAAACTTATATTTTGCACCCACAATGGTTGGAGTATTGGAAAGATTGTGGATACTGTTTACACGGAATTCGAAGTGGGAAACAGTCCTTATATTGTAAAAGGTTTGTCTCAATGGAATCTACTGACTGTTAGAGTCTTTAATGGTCAGATAGATGTTTTGTTCAATGGTAATCTGCAAGGGACTTATCAGGACAACACTTTCCCATCAGGAAGAATTGGTCTTACCATGTTTGACCAATATTATGGAGGTGTTGCGGAATTTGATTTTGTAAGAATAAAAGAGATTACCAGTGGAGATATAATGGCTCCAATGAAAGATCATAAAATAAGGAAAGTTTATGATAAAGGAATATATCAGGGAGATTGTCTTGACTGTATAAAACCTGATCCTGTAAAAATTGAATTTCCTGAATAAGTTCAAAATTCAGATAAACAAAAAAACTGTCTTAAAAACGGTGTAAATACAAACCCCATTTTTTTAAGACAGTTTTTATTTTTCTATACGTTTAAAAAGTTATTCTGCTGCTATTCATCCAGTTTTTTCTTCCTGTTGTCATAGAGTTTTTTAGCTCCATATCCGGCTCCAAGAGCCAGGAGGATGAGTAATCCTTCTCCAACAGGTCCGCTTTCACCTGGCCCGGGAACATCGCCCTGGCTGCCTGGGTCTGGTGGAGGGGGAGGATCGCCAGGACCCTGAGCAAAAGCCGGCCCGACAAGTGTGAATGAAACTATTGTCAATATTAGCAGGGTTTTTCCTAATATCTTTTTCATGATTATGTGGGTTTTATATTGTTCTATTGATTTTATTACTTGATGTAAACCTTTTCTGTAAAGATCTTGCTGTTGGTTACCACCTTAACGATATAGTAACCTGAGCCGTCATTTACACTGATCTGGTTCATTCCACCTTTCAGACCATGAGTAGAAACTTGTTGTCCGACAATATTGTAGATCATGATCTCCCCTTCAAGGTCATCCTC
>JAGYLD010000040.1 GCA_018401355.1 Bacteroidales bacterium | reverse complement strand
CATTGAAGGTACCTACCGTATTGTATACATGCGTCGGATTGGTGATATTGGTAAAGCCCCCATCGCCAAAGTCCCACAAATAGCTGGTGGTCATCGCCCAGTTCACGATCGTGGAGTCGATCGCAAAGAATGTCGGTTCACCAAGACACGCAGGGCCGGAGGTAAACTCTACCGGTGGCGCCTCATTGATGGTGATGTCTTTTATGACCGTATCCTGACAGCCGCTCTGGTTCGTTACAATCTCCATTACATTATAGGTGCCTGCTGAAGTGAAAAGGTGCGTTGGATGTTGCAACGTAGATGTATTGAAAGGAGAGGCCGGATCGCCAAAGTCCCAGTACCACTCCTGCACAGGATTGCCTCCGTTGGGAATGCTCTGATCGGTGAAGACTACCTCTTCCCCTTCACAATTGGAAACGTATGTGAAGTCGGCCTGCGGGCTTGGGATGATCTGTAAGACTTTGTTGATCACATCAAAGCAGCCTCCCGAGGTAAAGATCTTCAAAGAAACGGTATAAGCTCCCGGCTGGCTGTAAACATGATGTGCGTCGGGGTTATTAGGATAGTTGATCGTATCATCGGGGGTGCCATCGCCATAGTTCCATATCCAGGTGGTGATATAACCTCCGGTGGAGATAGAAAGGTCGGTGAAGTCAACCTGAGCGTTGGCACACTGGTTGTTGACAAACGAGAAGTTCGCATAGGGACCTTCGGTGACCATAACAGGTTTGATAACCGTATGATCACATCCGTGAAGGTCTGTTACCGTCAGGGTCACATTGTATGTGCCAGGTGTATTATAATAGTGCTGCGGGTTCTGTAATGCAGAATGGTTCGCTGCTCCTGAGGCAGGGTCACCGAAGTTCCAGCTCCAGTTAATGATCGCTCCTGATGGAAGACTCATATCGTTAAACTGCGTCGGGAAGCTCACACAAGCCGTATCTGCCGAAAAGTCAGCCGTAGGAAGCGGTCTCACGGTGATATCCTGCTGCGTGGTATCCTGACAGCCATCCAGGTTGGCTACAATCAAGGTTACGGTGTAGGTCCCTGCATATGGATACACATGCTGGGGATGCTGAACACCCGTAGCGTATTGTCCGTCGCCAAAGTCCCACCACCAATAGTTGATCGTGCTGCCAGGGGCATACGACAGGTCGGTGAACTGCGTGGCATCACCCTGACAGGCAAGGTCAGCATAAAAGTCGGCTGTCGGACTATCGGTGATGGTAACTGTCTTGGACATTGAATGTGAACACCCATATGTTGCCCAGGCAGTTAGCGTAACCTGATAGGTTCCCGCTGATGCATATACATGCGCTGGGTTTTGATCCGTGGAGGTTACCCCATCGCCAAAGTCCCATAGCCAGTTGTTTACAATACCGTTGTTGGGAACAGTAGACTCATCAGTAAAGTAGGTCGGGGCTCCCTGGCATACGCCACTGTATGAGAAGTCGGCCGATGGATTGTATTGTACATAAACCTGCTTCATCACCTGAGCCTGGCAACCGGTCGTAGACCCAACCGTCAGGGTCACATAATAGTAACCCGGTGCGGCATAGGTATGAGTGGGGTTCTGGATGGTGGAGGTGGTGCCATCGCCAAAGGCCCAAAGCCAGCTCGTGATGTTGCCGCCGGTGCAATAAGACAAATCTGTAAAAACTGTGGCGGTGCCATAGCAGGAGGTATCGGCTGAAAAGTCCGCTACAGGCTGATACAGATCCAGGCTATGTAATACGGTATCCTTACAGCCGTGGGCATCGGTGACGATTAACTGCACATTGTATGTTCCGGAACTTGCGTACACGTGGTCGGGGTTTTGCACAGTCGAATAGTTGTCCCATCCGGAAACTGGATCGCCGAAATCCCAGAACCAGGCCACAATCGAATCACCTGACCCCACGGATTGATCTGTAAAGGATACTGTATCACATGATATCGTTGAATAAATGAAATCAGCTACAGGCCTTGGATTGACAAAGACCTCCTGCAGCATGGTGCTGCCGCAGCCGTTTTCATCTTCTATCGTTAAGGTTACGTTATAGGTGCCTCCTGCACTGTAGAGGTGGACAGGGTCTTCTGTTACCGAGGTAGATCCGTCACCAAAATCCCAAAGCCAGGAGGTGATATCTGCTGATCCCGGCATTGACAGATCATAGAAATACGTCGAGTCTCCCTCGCAGTTGGGCTCGGTATATTCAAAATCAGCCAAAGGTGATTCATATACCTCTACAACCTTGCTGATCATATCTTCACATCCATTCACCGAGCTTACCATTAAGGTCACAACATAGGTGCCGGACATTAAATAAGTATGCTGGGGATTTTGCTGGACAGAAGTATATCCGTCGCCAAAGTCCCAGAGCCAGGTAACAATCGGTGAACCATTGCTGGTTGACTGGTCGGTAAACTGCGTGGGGCTGCCTTCACAAACATTGGTAAAGGTAAAGTCTGCAACAGGTCGCTCAAGGTCAAGCGTCTGGGAAACCGTACTTATGCAGCCTCCCTCATCCGTCACTGTCAGTGTCACCGTGTAGGTACCTCCATTTACGTAATGGTGAACCGGATCTTCCTGCGTGGAATAATTGTTCATGCCCGAGGCCGGATCACCAAAGTCCCAGAACCAACTTATGATGGAGTCATTAACTCCGGAAGACTGGTCGGTGAAATATACCGTATCACAGGACTGACTGTCGTAAGAGAAGGAAGCAACAGGCAAGGCATTGATCAGGATGGTCCTGGTCTCAGTATCGCTACAGCCATTGGTATCAGATACGGTCAGATTTACCGTGAAATAACCTGCGGTGGCATAAAGGTGGCTGGGGTTCTGCTCATTTGAGGTGGCCCCATCGCCAAACTCCCACAGCCAGCTATCGATGATATTAGAACCAATGCTGTAAGAAAGATCTGTAAATGCTGTGGTATCACCATAACAAACTGGTGTGTTTGTTTCAAAATCCGCTACTGGATTATCATGAATAATGACTGGCTTTGTGTTTAAATCCGCACAACCGCTCTCGGTGGTCACCGTTAAGGTCACATAGAATGTACCCGCTGAGGCGTAGGTATGGTCAGGATTTTGAAGCGCTGAAGTAGTCCCGTCTCCAAAGTCCCAGTGATATTCTGTAATGGGGGAAGTGCTGCTTGAGGATTGGTTTATGAAATGCGTTGCTGACCCTTGGCATGTTGCATCCCATGTGAAGTCGGCTACAGGCTTCTGCAGGTCCAGGTTATGCCAGATGGTATCTGTACAGCCTCCTTCATCAGTTACAACAAGCATCACCGTATAGATGCCGGAGCCTATATAAACATGCATCGGGTGCTGTTCATTGGAGTAGTTCTCCCAGCCAGAGGCAGGATCTCCGAAATCCCAGTACCAGCTGATAATCGGGGTGCCCATGCCGGAGGACTGGTCGGTGAACTGGACCGTATCACAGGTGTTGGTCTGGTAGCTGAACCCGGCTACAGGACCCTGATGGATGAGGACCTGCTCCTGGGTGGTTGCACTACAGCCGTTGGTGTCATATACTGTAAGAGTGACCATATAGGTGCCGTATGTGCTGAAAAGATGGGCCGGATGCTGTTCACTGGATGTTGCTCCATCGCCAAAGTCCCAATACCAGCTATTTATGATGTTGGAACCTATCGAGTAGGAAAGATCAGTAAAGTAGGTCGAATCACCATAGCAGCTCGGCTCGGCGTATTCAAAGTCCGCAACAGGCAGGTGGTTCACCTTGACGATCTTGGTGGTGTCATCCGTGCAACCGTTCTCTGTGGTTACACTCAACGTTACGTAATAGTTGCCCGGTGCAGTGTAGGTGTGGATCGGGTATTGCAGTTGGGATTGCGTGCCGTCACCAAAGTCCCAGTGCCAGGATATGATGTTCTCTCCGATGGCATAGGATAAATTGTCGAAATACGTCGGGGTGTTCAAACAAACGGTGTCTGTGCTGAAATCAGCTACAGGTCCGGGGAAAACCTCGATGGTCTGGATCATATAGTTCGAACAGCCATTGGCATTGGTAACATGTAAGTATACATCGTAGATGCCAGGCTGGGTGTAAACATGTGTGGGGTTCTGCAAGGTCGAATAGTTAGATGCTCCTGAGGCAGGATCACCAAAGTCCCAGAACCACGCCGTGATGTTTGCACCAGCTCCGTTGCTGTAATCGGTAAAGTGTGTCACATTGTTGACACAGTTCTCATAGACCTCGAATAAGGCGGTGGGCAATGGGTAGGCTGTGATCATCTTCGTTTCTGAATCAGCACATCCATTGGTGTCAAGCACGGTCAAAGTAACATGGTACTGACCGGATTGATTGTAAACATGTCCAACAGTATCTGCATCAGAATAATATGTTTCAATGGTACCGTCACCGAAATCCCAGATCCATGCAACTATCGGACTAACAGTTGCAACAGACTGGTCGTAGAACCATGTTGTATCGCTTTTACAGGAAGTACTGTTGGTAAAGTCAGCAATTGGAGGTTCAGTGATGGTAACTTGTTTGATCACTGTGTCCTTGCAATAATTGCTGTTCGTAACAATCAGCATAACATCATAAATACCGGGAAGTACGAAGGAATGATCAGGATTTTGCAAGGTTGAAGTGTTCAATGGTCCTGATGATGGATCATCAAACTCCCAATACCAGTCAATGATCTGACCAAGCTGAGTGTAAGATTGATCATAGAAATGTGTGGTTTGACCCACGCATGCTGTATCATACACAAAGTCTGCAACAGGTTGCTGTTGGATCATCACTGCTTGTGTAGTGGAATCAATACATCCATTGGAATTGGTTACAGTGAGAAGCACATCATAAATGCCACTCGCTCCATAAATATGGAATGGATTCTGTTCTGTTGATGTGGTTCCGTCATCGAAATCCCAGAACCAGGAAACCAGGCTGTCAGCGTTGGCTACAGACTGATCTGAAAAGTATGTTGTATCATTCTGACATAGTATCGCGCTGTATGAAAAGTCAGCAATAGGCAATGGATCTATTACAAGGCTGACTGTAGTGTCATTGACACACCCGTTTGAGTTGGTAACTCGAAGTAAGACATTATATGTTCCGGAACCTGAGAAGACATGTACCGGATTTTGCTCATTTGATGTGTATCCATCACCGAAGTTCCAGTACCAGCTAACAATAGAATCTGCATTCGGCACAGATTGATCGATAAACTGTGCCGGCTGGCTTGCACACACTGTAGTCACATTGAAGGATGCTTCTGGCAATTCAAAGATTGGAACGAATTGCGAAATGGTATCATAACAACCCATTGTTGTTCCAACAACCAATGTTACCGGATAATTACCAGGATTATCAAACACATGAACAGGATTCTGGACTACTGATGTTTGACCATCCCCAAAGTCCCAGAACCAATAATTAATGGTTCCATTGTATGAATATGACATATCAGTAAAATGGATCACTGCGCCAACACATCCTGAATCAGCAGCAAAGGCTGCAACAGGCCTGTTAAACACTACAACAGGATTGGTTATAGAATCAATACATCCATTTGTATTGGTAATTGTCAGCGTTACATCATAGGTCCCTGCAACAGCATATCCATGTACAGGATTTTGTAAAATGGAAGTATTTCCATCGCCAAAATTCCATTCCCATGATGTTATGGTTGCACCTCCACCCTGGGACATATCTTCAAAATATGTCAGGTTGTTCTGGCAGGATGTGGAATCATTAAATCCGGCCACCGGAGCAGGAAATACCCTGACATTTATGTTGGACATTTCAACACATCCACTGTTATCATAAACTGTCAGATAAACATTATAAACACCAGGGAGGCTGTATGTATGAGCAGGATTATGTTGTACAGATGTTGTCCCATCGCCGAAATCCCACAAGCAACTATCGATAACAGCTGCCGGATTGGATACTGTATAACTGAAGTTTGTCGGATTGCCAAAACAGGTAGTATCGGCATGAATGGTCAATCCAAGGTATGGACTGACATAAACACTCTGAATTGAAGTATCAGAGCAACCATTGCTATTGGAAACAACAAGCGCAACAATATAGGTTGAATCTACATTATCATAATAATGAACAGGATTTGTCTGTGATGAATAACTTCCATCGCCAAAGTCCCAGTAATAGGAATCAATAGTTCCGCCATTTCCTGAAGAAAGATTAGTAAAGTAAACCAGGTTACTAGCGCAAGGATTGCTGTATGAGAAATCTGCAACCGGTGTTGGCATCACATTTAATGTCACCATGTCCATGGCAGTACATCCCCTTTGATCGGTAATCGTTACAGTATAATTTGTTGTTATATCCGGTGAAGCAACGGGATTGTATATTGTTGAATTACTCAGGCTGTCAGACGGTGTCCACAAATATTCAAATGGCGGTGTACCACCTGTGGCTGTGGCTGTAAGTTGGGAGTTTCCATTGCCGCAGATGGTTGAAGGATCAGCGCTGACATTGACCATCAGCATGGGATTCTCATGAATGGTGATGCTGTCAGTTAGAGTACATCCATTATTATCTGTTATGGTTAAACTGTACGTTCCCGGAATCAGATTGTAAATAGAATCGGTATAGATCCCGGTGCCTCCTGACCATACATAATAATATGGTTGTGTGCCCCCTCCAACAGTAGCTTTGGCCCAGCCATCGGATTCACCGTAACATAAAGTATCTGTGTAGTCGAAACTCACAAATAAGTTGGTATCGGGCTCTGTGATCTCAACTGTGGCAAAAGACGATACATTAAAATAATCTGTAACAGTGACCGTATAGAATCCGGCATCAATGTTAAAAAGAGTATCATTGGTTCCAATCACGGCAGGGTCAGGTTCTTTGTTCCAGCTATATGTGTAAGGCGAAGTTCCTCCTACGACAGATACTGAAGCCCATCCTGTTGAATTCCCATGACAAAGAATATCTTGTTTTGAGGTCGTCAATTGTAAAGAGTCAGGCTGACCAACATAAACAGATGAATAGGCAATACAACCGTTGGCGTCTGTGACAGTATCAGTGTATGTTCCGGTAGGTATTCCGGTGATGGGATTACCTGACATTCCATTTGACCATGAGTGGCTGTAGGGAGGTGTTCCACCATTAACGTTTGCAAAAATTTCTCCGTCAGTACAACCGAAACAAGTTGGTGTTGTGACGTTGAAACTGGTTATTTCAAGTAAAGAAGGCTCTGTTACTTCGATCATTACAGAAGAAGGAGTACAAAGGTTTTCATCCCTTACCTGAACAAAATAGTTACCTGGCATCAGTCCCTGGAAATGATTATTTCCGCTCCAGGATGTTCCGTTATCTATTGAATATTCATAAGTGCCGGTTCCACCTCCTGGATTCAAAATGGTAATCGTACCATCATCAGCACCATAACAGGTCAGGTCTGTATGTGTTGTATCAAATGTAATTTGACTTGGTTCGAGGATCTGAATGTTTCCTGACTCTACTTGACAGCCATTGTTATCAATAACCCGGATGCTGTATAACCCGGATGACAATGAGGTGAAAGCACCACTTGTATTGACAGTTGAATCAGGAAGTATAATATAGGTATAGGGTTGAATGCCACCACTGGCATAAGCTGTAATCCATCCATCATTGAAACCATTACAACTTATGTTCTCGCTTTGTATGGAGTCAATGACAAGCAATGCAGGATTCTGGATTTGAATCGGACCAAAAGTATCCGGAGTACAATCCAGTGAATCCGTTACCAACACATAATAATCCCTTCCATCAAGATTCTGGAAAAGTCCCGTTGAATTAGTGATGTATGGATTTGATGGATCAAGTGTATCCTGGTAAAGATTGTATATTAAACCAGTGCCACCATTCGCATAAATCTGGATCCATCCGTCATTATCGTTATGACAAGTGATGTCCTGTGACACAACAGAATCTATGGCAATGGGGGCAGGATTGTTAACAACAAGATTTGGAATGGTAAGAATACATCCATTGATATCTTCTACCCATACTTCATAAGTATTGCCTGCGAGATTGTTGAACAGACCCGTGTTATTGCTTACTGAACCAGGATTCAGTGTATATGTAAGTGTTCCTGTACCACCATTGATATATATTCCAATGGTTCCGTCATTTACATTATAACATGTGATATCTGTTACCACAACGGAATCAATGATCAAAGGATCAGGACTTAAAACTTCAAGGGAATCAGAGTAGGCAACACAACCGTTAATGTCGGTTACCTGAACAATATATCCTCCCGGAGCCAATCCGGTGTAAAGCCCTGTGCTGTTGACAATATTTTCATTCCCCGGATTAAGAATATATGTGTAGGGTATGGTATCAATTCCTCCGGATGCATATGCTTCGATGATGCCATCATCATATCCTGGACAGCTTAAATCAGTGACCAGTGCTGAATCAACAACAAGAAGGCCGGGATTTATGATGTTTATTGTATCGGTATTTACACCCGGACATCCATTATCATCTGAAATAGCAATCCAATACTGCCCTGCAGCAAGATTTTCAAACAATCCTGTAGTATTGTTCACCATGGTTGGATAGAGGGTATAATCAAGGTTCGTTCCACCATGAGCATATGCCTGCATCCAGCCATCATTATCATTATGACATGTAATGTTTCCATAGTTCAATGAATCCAGTATGATTGCCAGAGGATTATTGATAATGAGACCAGGAATTGTAATTGTACATCCATTAATATCTTCAACAAGAACTGTGTAATTGTTGGCAGAAAGATTATGGAATATTCCAACTGTATCTGAAATGTTATCAGGTAATAATGTATAGGTCAAAGTACCTGTACCACCAAGCATATAAACTTCAATAATACCATCATTGAAATTATGGCAGGTAATATCTTCAACTACAAGTGAATCAACTACCAGTTGATAAGGACTATGGACAGGAATATTGCTTGTTGAAACGGAGCAACCATTTGCATCCGTGACTTCTACCACATATGTATCAGGTGATAATCCTGTAAACAATCCCGTATTATTAGATACGGATCCCGGGTTTAATGTAAATGTATATGGAATAGAATCAATTCCTCCGGATGCAAATACCTCTATAACACCATCGTCTGTTCCCGGACAAGATAAGTGTTGAACATAAACTGAGTCCACCACCATCGGATCCGGGTTGATGATGGTTATTGTATCTGATGTAGCCGGAGGACAACTCTGGTCATCCGAAACATATACAAAGTAATCTCCAGCGTCAAGGTTTTCAAACAAACCGGTGGAATTTGTAATTCCATCAGGATAAAGGGTATATGCCAATGTGTTTCCTCCACTTGCATGTGCCTGTATCCAACCATCATTATCATTGTTGCATGTGATGTTTTGAAAATCAAGCGAATCGACAGTGATTGGATCGGGCTCATAGACATCAAGATTTAAAATATCAAGGATACAATCATTAATATCATTTACACGAACCCAATATGATCCTCCGTCAAGATTATTAAATACTCCTGTGGTGTTGCTGATGCTATCAGGGTATAGCGTATATGTCAGAATACCTGTTCCACCTGATACCTGAGTTACGATCAAACCATCATTGGCACCATGGCAAGTTACGTCATCAATGGTTTGGAAATTTAATGATAACTCAGGCGGATTTGTAATTTGGATTGAATTGGTAACAGTATTACAACCATTGGCATCTATGACTCTTACCACATAAATTCCCTCAACGAGATTGTTGTAAAATCCTGTATGATTTACAATACTGTCGGTGGCAGGATTCAGAATAAATGTGTAAGCTATTGTGTCAATTCCACCGGAGGCATAAACCTGGATCTGTCCATCATCAGCATCATGACATGAAATTTGCTGAACATCCAGGGAGTCAATAATTAGTAAATCAGGATTGTATATTATTATTGTATCTGAAATCACTTCAGGACAACCATTGGAATCAGAAACGCCAATCCAGTAATTGCCTCCTGAAAGATTATTGAAAGATCCCGTAGTATTTGTTAAAATATCAGGATATAAGGTATAATTCAAATTTGTTCCGCCATGGGCATAGATCTGAATCCAACCATTATCATCATCATGGCAGGTAATATGATCGTATTGCAGTGAGTCTATTATAATAGCATCAGGGTTGTTAATGGAAATGTTTGGAGAAGTCAGTGTGCAGCCGTTTTCATCTTCAACTTCCACATAATAGATATTCTCAGAAAGATTATTGAATATCCCGCTGCCATTTACTATTGAGTCAGGATATAAAGTATAAGTTAAAGAACCGGTACCGCCTGATACATATATTTCAATTATTCCATCATTGAAATTATGGCAGGTAATATCAAAATAATTTAGAGAATCCAGGACCAGAGGGTCTGGACTCAATATTTCCAGTGAATCGGTATGGTCTACACAGCCATTAGCATCCTGAACCCTCACAATGTATGATCCAGGAAGCAATCCTGAATACAATCCTGTCTGGTTGACAATGCTGTCAGTTCCCGGGTTGAGAATAAATGAATATGCCAGGGTATCAATACCGCCTGATGCATAAACAGCAATATAACCATCATTGGCTCCAGGACATGAAAGGTTCTCAACAATGGCAGAATCAATCTGCAAGAGTGCAGGATTGAGGATCTCAATGGTATCAGAGACCATTGGAGGACAATTGTTTGTATCATTAACCTCAACATAGTATGGGCCTGCATCGAGCCCGGTAAATAATCCTGTAGTGTTGGAAATATTATCCGGTTGAAGTGTATAATTCAAAATGGTTCCACCGCTTCCATAAACCCGGAACCAGCCATCATTAAAATTATGGCAGGTGATGTGGCCATAATTTGTTGAATCAATAAATATTGGAGCTGGATTGTTAATGACAAGGTTTGGTATGGTGAAGATGCAACCATTAACATCGAGTACTTCAACATAATATGTGCCCTCATCCAGATTGTTATAGGCACCGGTCATATTTACAATTGAATCTGGGAACAAGGTGTATGTTAAAGTTCCTGTCCCACCGATCATATATACTTCGATAAGACCGTCGTTGGCGTTGTAGCAGGATATATCCTGGACAACCAGTGAATCAACCTCAAGTTGATAAGGGCTGTTCACATTGACGCTATCGCTGTATACAGTACAGCCATTTGCATCAGTTACTGCTACTATATAACCACCGGGTGCCAGACCTGTATATAAACCTGTATTATTGAATATGCTATCAGTCCCGGGATTCAATACATATAAATAATCCAGCGTATCAATTCCTCCTGATGCATAGGCATGAACAATTCCATCATCAGCGCCCGGACAGGTAAGGTCTTGTGCAGTTATTGAATCAACCTGCATTAAAGGTGGATTGACGATATTGATTGGACCACCTGTGGCGGCAGGACAATTATTTGAATCAGTTACGGAAATATTATAGGATCCTTCATCAAGTCCGGAAAAAATCCCTGTTGTGTTGACGGTATTATCAGGAAGTAAGGTATAAATAAGACCGGAACCACCACTGGCATATACGATGATCTCACCATCGTCGTAATTATTACAGGTAATGTGTGAGAATCCAATAGAGTCGATTACAATAGGAGGAGGATTATTTATATACAAGTTTGGAACATTAAGTATACATCCACTTTCATCCTCAATTTCTACACTATAGGTATTGGTTGAAAGATTGGTGAATTCACCGGTTGTATTGACAATTGAATCAGGGAATAAAGTATAGGTAAGAATTCCCGTTCCTCCGGATCCTTCCACATATATATATCCATCATTGGCATTGTAACATGAAATATGCTCCAAATACAAGGAATCCAGAACAATGGCCGGTGGGTCAATAATTTCAACTGAATCCGCAGTTGCCAAACAACCGTTAATATCTTCTACTGATGGGTGATACCATCCTGGTGACAATCCTGTAAAGACACCTGTGGTATTTGAGGTTGGTGATCCACCAATTGTGATGGTATAAGTATAGGGCTGAGAGGTTGTTCCTCCAGAAGCGTAAATGCTGATCATTCCATCATCAGAACCATGACAGGTTATCTGGTCAACGATTACACTATCAATGACCAATTCCGGTGGAACAATTATATCAAAGGGATCTGTTGTATCCGGAGGACATCCAGCTGTATCCTGTACAACAACAAAATATGTTCCATCGTCAAGATTGGTATATAATCCTGTGGTGTTAACGATAGAATCAGGGAAAAGGGTGTAGGTCAGATAATTACCACCTGAAGCAAAAACCTGGGCTGACCCATATTCGCCATAACACAAGGGTTGCGTAATATCCAGGCTATCTATAGTTACATCATCAGGTTCCGTGATGACGATGGTATCTGTGACCGCTGTACATATTGTATCATCAAGTATGACCACATAGGAACCCGGAGAAAGGTTTGTGAACTGTCCTGTAGTATTTGTAATGTTGGGCGGAAGAAGGGTATAGTTAATTGGAGTAATATTGCTTGTGGCATAAACAGTTATCCAACCATCATTGTAACCATAACAAGAAATATCGCCATGCTGAACGCTGTCGATGATGATCTCATCTACAGTTACGTCGTATGAAATTGTAGAATCACATCCTACGGAACTTGTAGCCGTGAGGGCTACCGTATATATTCCGGGTGCACTGTAAATATGGGCGGGGTTTTGAAGGTTTGAGGTATCTCCATCACCAAAATCCCAATGCCATTGAACAATTGGAACCGAAGGGCTGGGAGTATACCAATCAGTGTCATAGCCATAGCTCAAATCTGTAAATTGCATTGAATCTCCAACGCATACCGGTTCAAATGAAAAATCAGGATGTACACCTGTGATGGTAATCGTTCTGATAGAATCTGTGGAACCACATTTGTCATTGGAAGCAACCAGCTGTATTGAGTAGGTTCCGGGTTGTGTATATGTATGCATGGGTTCGACCTCACCAGATACTCCTCCATCACCGAAATACCAGATATAATTTGTTGTCGAATCACAATTGCCACCATATCCGTTCATGGAATTATTTATAAACTGAACTGGTGTGCCCACACATCCTGTTGAATCATTGTAAAAAGCTGATTCCGGTGGATAATAAACGGTAAGGCTGGGGTACTGCATGGTTGCAGAATTACATTCATTATACGCCGTTACTGAAACTGTAAATGAACTTAAACCAAACTCGCAATGCGATTGACTATAGAGGTGTTCAATGGTGTCATTTATGAAAGGCTGATTATATCCCCAGGTTATGGTCGTTCCGTCACCAAAATCCCAGACATAATAGGTTCCCGTACTGTTGTTTTCGTATCCCTCCAGTTTAAACTTCATTAAAAATGGCGCACAACCGGTATTCTGACCAATTGCGCTGAGCCCTACATTGGGGTTTGCCTGATTGGCAACCGTATAAGTGCTGGAAGCCGAACATCCATTGGATCCATAAGTAGTGAAAACCAGGTTGAAAATTCCCAGCTGTGTATAAATGTGGGTCAATGGGAAATCACTATCCTGCAAGCCATGACTGCTAGAACCATCACCCCAGTCAATCATCATACTATCCACACAGGCCATATTGGGTGTAAGATTAAGAACTGTTAAAGTATCATTTGGATTGGATGGATCAGGATCGTTGTGACAATTACTGAAGTTATAGCCTGAAACATCTGTTAATTGCGGATCAGGCACTCTTTTGGGATTTATTACATGCGAAATTGTACTTGTACAACCATGAAAGTCTGTAATTGTTAATGTTACTGTATAGCTTTGATATGGATCACAGGCAGCGTTATTGATTGCATTGTAATTATGTGATGTTGAAGGAGAAGTTGAGGTATATGTACCACCATCTCCAAAATTCCAGCTATAACTCAGTCCGGAACCAACTGAGCTGCTGGCATTAAAAGATACAGGCGTGGTTGAACATGAACTGTCCGGTGTAAATGTGAAACTCGCAACAGGCAACGGCGAAACATTTACCGGCCAGGTATAACTTTCATAGCATCCGGATGTGTCGTATGCATTGAGGGTAACAATATAAAATCCTGTTGTAGCATAAGTATGCTCAGGATTGACCAAATAGGAAGTGTCCCCGTCACCCAGAACCCATTCATAAAAATCCACCATGCCACCCGCCAATGTATCCGTTTGATTGATAAAAGTGATATGATTGGCAGAATCACATGATTTCTGGTAAGTAAACTGAGGATCTACGGGACATTGCGCTGGTGAGGAAAATTGTGTGAATAATGTTAACCCGATTGTTGCTATAATGGAACTGACTAATTGGGTTCCGGTAAATCTCGCTTTCATAGGCCTGTTGATCAAATTGTTATGATTCAATTAATTATACAGCTTAACAGCTGCTGGATGGTAATCTAAGAAATCAGGTTTTGGCAGGATCTGGGTGTAACGAACGATTATAAGGAACTTTGTTGGCTTTTTAGTCCGCTCGTTACTCAAATTTTTACGGATCGTTTGGTTTATTGTTACCCTTCTTTCCGAAGCGTAACCTTTCGAAATTATAAGGATTTTGGGTGATTTGGTAGTAGTAAACCGATCTGAAATTTTAATAATTATCCGGATCTATTCAAATCAATTTACTGAGCATTTTGTGAAACAATAATTTAGGAACGTTTTCTAGATTTTGCAGATTGGTCTCGACTATGGCCTCAAATATAATATCGAAATGGTTTGAATTCCAAGGCTGAAACCAAATTTCAAGTAAATACTGACCAACAATACAGGGATATTACGTAATGAATACGTAAGATTGGATTATCAAACTTCGCTTTTGTGAAATGCCTGTCATAAAAGGATTTCCTAAGCTGCATATAAACATAGTTTTATACTTTTATTTATCAGGATAAAACAACATGAGCTGTCATATTGTTAGATTAATAAATAACTGCTATGATGAATCAACCTCGAAGAGCAATTGTGGTTATGATGTTTTCATTGATGGCCATAAACAGTGTTTTGGCTCAAAATAAATCTGACAATAACGACAGAAACAAAAAAATAATGGATAAAAAGGTATTAACATCTGAAGAAGAATGGAAAAAGATACTTTCGCCTGCAGAGTTTCATGTTCTCAGGGAAAGAGGAACAGAAAGACCCTTTACTGGTAAATATTATCGCCATAAAGAACCTGGTTTGTATAAATGCGCTGCGTGTGGCAATAAACTGTTTTACTCTGATGCAAAATTCGAATCTGGTTGTGGTTGGCCCAGCTTCTTTAAGCCCGTAAGCGAAAAAAGCATTATCCGAAAACGGGATACAAGCCACGGAATGATCCGGACAGAGATTTTATGCGCAAATTGTGAGAGTCATCTGGGGCATGTATTTGAAGATGGGCCTCCACCTTCAGGATTGAGATATTGCATCAACTCCGTTTCTTTGGATTTCGAGAAGGAGGATGCAGATCAGAATTGATTGTGCAATGCATATCGCCATCCAATGGTCCATGTTTTCCTGAAAAATATTGATTATCAAAGAATATAATTAATAATTTTGTAACTCCTGTTTAACAAAAATGACAACCTAACATTATAACTTGGTCTTTGTAAACATTTTGAGGAATGGATGAAACCGAAACAAAAGACCATTGAAATAAGAATTCTTTGACTCTGATGGAAAAACAAAAAAGGAAAATCACCATTTATCTGCCAATCATTTTTGCGCTTATCCTGATTATTGGAATTTATGCAGGAGTTAAGCTGGCCCCAATTTCTGTATATAATCACAATGCTTTATCTTTTAAACTGGATGGCTACAATAAGATCAACGATATTATAAACTACATTTCTCAGGATTATGTTGATTCCGTCTCAAGAAAGGATCTCACAGAAGATGCTATTACAGGCATCCTTGAAAATCTCGATCCTCACTCCCAATATATTTCCGCCAATGAACTCATCAGGGTAAATGAAGATCTGATGGGCAACTTTGAGGGCATTGGTGTCCAATTCAGGATTGAGAAGGACACCATCATGATACTCCATACCATAAATGGCGGTCCCTCCGACCAGGTGGGTATTCTTGGTGGGGACCGGATCGTCATCATTGAAGACTCTTTGGTTGCTGGTATCGGACTAACAGATAACCAGGCAATTAGTATGCTAAAAGGACCAAAAGGCTCCAAAGTTAATATTGATATCTTTCGAAGGGGATTTCCCGGGCTTCTGGAATTTAAAATAACCCGCGATGTAATTCCAACCTATAGTATTGATATTTCATACAAGGTCAACGATACAGTAGGTTACATTAAGCTCAACAGGTTTTCTGCGACAACCTATCAGGAGTTTTCCGAAGCATTAAAAGAAATGACATTGAATGGCATAAATACACTAATCCTTGATCTCAGAGGCAATACAGGGGGGTATCTGCAGGCATCTATTGATATTGCAGATGAATTCCTGAAAGATAAAAAATTAATTGTATATACAGAAGGCAAGAACCGGCCAAAAAGTACCTCCTTTGCTACAAAAAAGGGAATATTCCATGATGGAGAAGTTTATGTGCTCATCGATGAAGGTTCAGCATCTGCCAGTGAAATTGTTGCCGGAGCCATTCAGGACAATGACAGGGGAACAATCATAGGCAGAAGATCCTTTGGGAAAGGGTTGGTTCAGGAGCAATTGAACCTTCCGGACGGATCGGCCATCCGACTTACCGTGGCAAGGTACCATACACCGACAGGAAGGTGCATTCAAAGACCATATGATAACGGCAGTGAAGACTATTATAATGATTTCTACAAACGGTTCACCAATGGTGAATTAACCAGTGTCGACAGCATTCCAAAAAATGATACACTGAAATACTTTACCCCTGAAGGTAAAGTTGTTTATGGTGGAGGAGGCATTATGCCGGATTTCTATATTCCTGTTCCAAGGGATGAAAACTCAGGATTCCTTAATCAGCTTCTCAGACGGGGGATGCTTTACCGATTTGCCTTTCAGTTTGTGGATAAAAACAGGAAAGACCTGATGGCATTTGTTAATACCGATGATTTTATCGAAAACTTTAAATTGAATAACCTCATTTATAACGAGTTTCAGGATTATATTTCAAAAAATGGCATTTCCCTGGATAAGAATTCAAGCCCTGAGGAAATTAACAAGCTTAAAATCTTGCTCAAAGCCAACATCGGCAGAACCCTGTTTAACGATGAAGGGTTTTATCCAGTGTACCATCAGGTTGACGATGCTTTCCAAAAAGCCATGGAAATTATTTCAGAAAAACAATCAATTTAAATATGATCAAATAAATAATTTCAATTTATTAACCCTTAAAAATAAAATTATGTCTTTTACATTAGATCCTTTACCTTTCGCATTGGATGCCCTTGAACCATACATTTCAAAACAAACCCTCGAATTTCATTATGGAAAACACCACCAGGGTTATGTTGACAAGCTGAATGGATTGTTACCCGGATCAGGTTTTGAAAATGCTTCACTTGAAGAGATTATCAAAACTGCAGAAGGAGGGATATTTAACAACGGGGCACAGGTATGGAACCATACATTTTACTGGAACTGCCTGAGCCCGGATAGTGATAACAAACCAGAAGGAAAACTCCTTGAAAGCATTAATGATTCTTTTGGATCATTTGAAGAATTTAAGGAGAAATTCTCAAATGCTGCAGCTACTCTGTTCGGTTCCGGATGGGCATGGTTGGTTAAAAATGAAGAAGGAAAACTAGAGATCATTCAGGAAAGCAATGCCGGAAATCCACTGCGGGAAGGCAAAACACCATTGCTCACATGCGATGTATGGGAACATGCCTATTACCTCGACAAGCAAAACAAAAGACCAGCATACATCGAAGATTTCTGGAAACTGGCAGACTGGAAGGCAGTTGAAAACCGGTTATAGGATATCTTTCACCGGATAAAGACCAGGATTATTCTACCGTAACACTTTTAGCCAGATTACGCGGTTGATCAACATTGCAGTTTCTCATAACAGCGATGTGGTATGATAACAATTGAAGAGGAATCGTTGCCACCAATGGAACCAGCAATTCTTCTGTTTCAGGTATTTCAATACAATAATCTGCCAGTTTCTTAACAGAAGTATCTCCTTCTGTTACAACGGCTATTACCTTGCCTTTTCTGGCCTTCACTTCCTGGATATTGCTGATGACTTTTTCATACATACCCTTGTTGGGAGCAATAAATACAACAGGCATTTCCTCGTCGATCAAGGCAATTGGTCCATGCTTCATCTCAGCAGCCGGATAACCTTCCGCATGGATATAAGAGATTTCTTTAAGCTTCAGGGCTCCTTCAAGGGCAACCGGAAAATTGTAACCCCTGCCAAGATAAAGGAAGTTCCTGACATCTTTGTATTTACCAGCAATCTCTTTTACTACCGGATCTACTTTAAGTGTCTTTTCAATCAGATCTGGTATCATTTCCAGTTCATGAATGATCTGGAAAAACCTACTTGTTGAGATGGTTCCCTTGATCTTTGCCAGTCTCAATGCTATCAAAGTCAGCACCGTCACCTGAGCTGTAAATGCTTTGGTAGAAGCAACCCCTATTTCAGGGCCGGCATGGGTATAAGTTCCGGCATCTGTGGCTCGTGCAATAGATGAGCCTACCACATTGCATATTCCAAGGATGGTAGCACCTTTGGACCTGGCAAGTTCAATGGCAGCAAGGGTATCAGCAGTTTCTCCTGACTGGGAAATGGCAATCACCACATCATCTTCATAGATCACCGGATTCCTGTATCTGAACTCCGAAGCATATTCAACCTCAACAGGGATCCTGGCAAGATCCTCAATCAGATATTCTCCAACAAGTCCTGCATGCCAGGAGGTACCACAAGCTACGATGATTATCCTTTTTGCATTTATTAGCTTGGTCTCATAATCAATGATACCTCCAACACGAACATCACCTTTGGAGGCGTTGAGCCTTCCCCTGAAGCTATCATGTATGGAACGGGGTTGTTCATAAATCTCTTTTAGCATAAAGTGTTCAAATCCACCCTTTTCAAGTGCATTCAAACTCATTTCAAGCTTCTGAATGTATGGCGTCTTATCCTTGTTTTTGATCGTCTTGATCTTGAGATCTTTGTTTCTTCTGATAATGGCAAGCTCCTGGTCATCAAGATACACTACATTTTTGGTAAATTCAACAATCGGAGTTGCATCAGAAGCAATATAGAAATCATCTTTACCTAAACCTATTACGAGTGGACTGCCTTTCCTGGCAGCAATAAGTATATCCGGATCATGTTTTGAGATAACAACAATGGCATATGCACCAATAACCTGATTAAGAGCAATCCTCACAGCCTCAGGAAGATCTACCTTCTCATTGTTCTGGATATCCTCAATTAAATTTATCAATACTTCTGTATCTGTGAAACTTCTGAACTTATGGCCCCGCGACATAAGTTCTTCTTTCAATGTAAGATAGTTTTCAATGATACCATTATGGATGATGGCCAAATCTTCGGACTCCGAAGAATGAGGATGGGCATTTATGTCATTTGGTTCGCCATGTGTAGCCCATCGCGTATGAGCAATGCCAATATTGCCACTGATATTTTTGCCCTGCAAATGCTCTTCCAGTTCAGAAACTTTTCCTTTTGTTTTGTAAACTGATAACTTTTTATCATGCAATAAAGCAATACCGGCACTGTCATAACCTCTGTATTCCAACCTGTACAAACCATTTATCAGGATAGGATAAGCATCTTTGGGGCCAATGTAAGCTACTATACCACACATATATTCCAGGATTGATTCTTAAAACAAATTTACCAAATGAAAATGATCTCCCGATATATCAAACAAAAATTTATTGAACTCTTGTGTAAATAACGCCCAGTTTCATCCGCCTGGCAGCTTTCACAGGATCATATGGGTTTGGTCCGTTCAGGATGAGCCTGTCGCCAATGTATGAAGCCCTTGTGATCAGCAAATACAAACCATAATCCAATTCTTCACCATTGATCAATCGCTGAATATGCCTGGTGATCCTGAATACATACTGATTGTTTGTGGAATCAAAAACACCCCCAAAATATGGTTCAAACTGATCCACCAGCAAGGTTGTTGTGCCATCTTCCTTGATTTTTATCAATGCCAAATCCGAAGGAAAACGATACCCGTCATTATCATCAAAACCATTTAATACAAGTTTTGCCTCATTAACAGCAACCTTACCGCTATCAGCAATCTTTGTAATATCAGGAAAGCGGATTTTTGCTTTTACCCCACCCATGGCCTGAAGATAAAAAATTTCATCTCCAAGGGTAGTATCTGCCGGTTGACCGATACCCAATTGCTTTTTGAAATCAGAAGACCCCAACTCGTAATTGTGGTCAAACATATTAAACCTTGCAACCTTGTCATTAATGATAAATGAAAATTGCAATGAATCCTGGTCATTATTTTTGTAATAGATAACCATATTAGAGACAGCAGATACAAGGTTAAAATATAACATGACTCCACCAAAGGGTGATAAAGCCGGTTCAACCTTCAAAGTCATCCCATAAAAGAATTCCTTAAAACTATCATTGTCTGCAAAATTGCTCTCATCTGCTTCCAGGATCTTGTTGCCAAAATCATCTGAAAGCCTTAATATAAGTTGTGGAACCTTTGTTTCCCCTTCAATGGTAACATTGGTGGTAGGCCGTGGTGTAAAAGTCTTACTGGCCAGTTCAATCCCATAATCTGTTACCCGGTCATCTGAATAATAGGCGCTGTCCAAATATATCTTTTCAGAAAGCTCATAGGCTGAAAGGGTAACATTTGTAGTTGTATCTCCATAATATCCATTATAATCCAGGAAGAGAACAATAGAATCCAAAACGGGATTATCGCCAAAACTGTAACCATTTTCCGGGAGCCGAAATTGAGTATTAAATCCGGCGGTAGAAAGACCAAACTCCGGATCCCAGTATGATCCAAAAAGGTTATTGGTTGTTTCATCAGCCCTGATTGAGTCCTCCATGACGGAAAACGCTTTAATGTTAATGTTATCGGTATAGTAAATTTTGGGCTTGTTGCCTGATTGAATTTCCAACCCAATTTTTTCAGGTTCCTTTTTGCAGGAATTAAGAATAATC
>JAGYLD010000004.1 GCA_018401355.1 Bacteroidales bacterium | reverse complement strand
TCCGACCTCTGACCTCTGACCTCAAACTTCCTCCTCACCCCCCAAACCTGAACCATATAAACCCAACATACACCACCAGCATCAATATTCCTTCCATACGGCTGATCTGCCTGCCTTTTCCTGTGAAGATAAAGATGAACAACAGGAGGTTGGCCAAAAGGACGGTTATTAGGTCACCAAGGCTTTTGCTGTCGAAAGGCATGGGATGGACCAGGGAACTCACGCCCAAAACCAGAAAAATATTGAAGATGCAGGAGCCGATGGCATTACCCACGGCAATATCGTTGTTCTTCTTGATGGCGGCAATAATGGAAGTGGCAAGCTCAGGCAGTGAAGTTGCGGCTGCAACGATTGTAAGACCTACCTCTGATTGGTTCATGCCAAGGAATACTGATATCTCCGTTACCCCATCCACGATCCAATCGCCACCAAAATATAATCCTGCAAGTCCAGCCAGGATGTAGCCTATGGCTATCCACAATGGCTTGATGATACCGAATCCAGGCTTGTCTTGTGGATCTTTCTGCCGGTATTTGAAGGAAACCCAAAGAAATATTGCCATAAAAACCAGAAACAGGATCCCATCGGCAGCTCCCAACTCATTCAATCTTTCACTGGTAAACACGGAATCGTGGACCATTATGCCAAGCAGAATGGTTGCTATCAGGCTTACCGGGATATCCCTGTTTATGGTGACTGGGGTGATCATGACCGGGCGGACAATGGCGGTAAAGCCTATAATGACCAGGATGTTAATGATGTTGCTTCCAAGGACATTGGAAATGGCCAGGTCTGTTTCCCCATATGCGCTGGCAAAGACATTTATAATTAATTCCGGTAGAGAAGTGCCTAAAGCCACAATAGTCAGTCCGATCAGGATCTCAGAAATATTATATCGCTTTCCGATGGAAGTAGCTCCTTCAATCAAAAGGTTGGCACCTACAATGAGCACCACAAACCCCAGAAAAAACAAAAAGATCGTCATGCTTAATGATAGTTACGTTCACCGAAAATAGCAGTCCCGATCCGCACAATCGTGCTTCCTTCATCAATGGCAATCTTATAATCACCTGTCATACCCATGGAAATTTCTTTAAAATGCTTCGCTGATTCGAAGTATTCCTTTTTAAGGGTTTCATAGATGTTTCTTAACAGTGTAAACTCTTTTCTTAACATGGTTTCATTTTCTGTGAATGTTGCCATGCCCATAACCCCATCGATGCGAATGTTTTTCATCTCCGGATATTGCTCACTTTCAAGGATCTGCCTTGCTTCATCCAGGTCAAGACCAAATTTGGTTTCTTCACTGGCAATATGAAACTGGAACAGAACAGGGATAATGCGATTGTTTTTAATCGCTTCCTTATTGATCTCACGCAATAGCCTCAGACTGTCGACAGATTCAATGATTTCTACAAAAGGTGCCAGATTTTTAACCTTGTTGCGTTGCAGGTGGCCAATGAAATGCCATTTGATGTCGTCAGGTAATTCCGGCTGCTTAAAGATTATTTCCTGGGCTTTGTTTTCTCCAAAGAGCCGCTGCCCGGCATCGTATGCTTCTCTGACAGCCTCCACAGGTTTAGTTTTGGATACAGCTACCAGCTTTACATGTTCGGGAATTTCTTTCTTTAATTCTTCCAGATTTTCCTTGATACCCATAGTTTCCTTACTTTTTGCCAAAATTAATAAATACGGACGGTTTTTTCATATTTTTGCCCATCAATCGCGCGATGTTTTGAAGAAAATAAAGATAAATAAATACATAAAGCTTTTTCTTAAAATCGCCATCTCTTTCCTGGCTTTGTATTTCGTATTTAGTAAGATTAGCCTGAAAGAGATTACCAGCTTACTTTCTCAATCATACGTGCCCTACATCCTGGTTGCACTAATCTTTTTTATCGTTTCCAAACTGATTGCTGCACTGAGGCTGAATCATTTTTTTAGAAACATCAACATCGACCTCCCGGAAATGAAAAACATACGGCTTTATTTGCTGGGAATGTTCTATAATCTTTTTCTTCCAGGGGGTGTAGGAGGTGATGGGTATAAGATCTATATCCTGAACCGGCAGTCGGGGGCAAAGGTAGGAAAGCTTTTCCAGGCCGTGTTGCTCGATAGGGTTATTGGTATCCTGGCTTTATTTTGCTTGCTGGTTATCTTTTCGTATTTTATTCCTTATGCTGCTGTTTATAAGTATTTTACGTGGTTGTCAATCCCTTTGGTTGTTATCACTTTTTTCCTGGTGGTTCGCAGGTTTTTCAGTGATTTTACTTCCATTGTTTTCAGGACTTTGTTTTATTCCGTTTTCGTGCAGGGCTTCCAGCTCGTCAGTGCAATATTCATTCTTTTGTCGCTGGGTGTACATGAGCAATTTTTGCAATACTTGTTCATTTTCATGGTCTCATCGGTGGTTGCCGCACTTCCTTTTACTATTGGCGGACTGGGTGCCAGGGAACTGACCTTCCTGTATGGTGCAGAACTCATGAATCTGAATATGGATGCCTCAGTTACACTTAGTCTTGTTTTCTACCTGATTACTGCTGTTGTTTCATTGAGTGGGGTATACTACAGTTTTAATTCCAGGAGTATTGAGTAGTAAAGGATTCAGTTCACCACAGATTTCACAGATTATTTAATAATTTTTGAACAAAAAGTGCAGAACTGGGGCAAGAAAAATAAAAATCTGTGTTAATTTGTGTAATCTGTGGTAAATAGATCGAACTTCACCAACCGAAACCTCACTCCCCTTAACCCGGATTCGTAATAAGTTTCATATTGATATTCATCGAAATAGTTTTCTTCAATGATAAAGTAACCTGGCAGCCTGGGATCGTATTCACGGTTTACCGGCTGCATTGTTTCCTTTACAATATAATAAACCATCCCATTTGAGATATGCGAATTCTGGAAAAGGTATACGGGTTCATTACCGGTGATCTTTGCAATTTCCAGACCATCCTGTTTTCTGACTGAAGCATGCTCATCCTGTGTACGTAAAGGTAGTACAGTCATATTGAAGACCAATCTCAGGACAACGAACATCGCGATCAGGATCAGTAAGGGGTGTACAATTTTCCTAATGTAAACATAGATCAGGCTAAAAGAAAGAAAAGTGGATATTGTGGAGACAGCAACCATCATCGGCAGTTCTGAGAACTGTGGGATGAAGGACAGGCTCAGGCTAAGCAATGTGCCTGCACCGAGGACAATCCATATTAAGACAGAAATATATTTTTCTTTCCAGAATTTTTTATAATCCATGTATAAAAACAGGAAAACATTGATTAGAAATGGGTACAAGGCATAAATGTAACGTTGCCTGGCATCGGGGGAGATCCAGTAAATAATGGAATTAAAGAAAAATATCAGCAGTGAGAAATTTATAAATGGTCGGGACTTTATTCTTCGCAACAATGATTTCCTGAAGGCAAATACAATCAAAAGGCTTGCGGGCAGCAGGTTTTTCAATATTTCGAGCGGAAAGTTGATCAAATGCTCAAGGAATTTAATTCCAGCACCTTCCAGGACGGTCCGCTTGCTGGAGTCAACCCATAAACCTGTAATAAGTTCATACACGTCATGCATCCTGGAATACATAAACAGGTAGGCGCCGATGACCAATACAAAAACAATAATCCCGGTCAGATGAGCCAGGGAAAATAATTTCCGCAGATCTTTTCTAAGCCATAGAACGAGCAAAATGGTTATTCCCAGGAACACCACTGATGGAAATGATTTGGTAAGCATACCAATTGCTGCAATGAAATAAGCCAGGATGAACATGGTATAATACTTCTGTCTGTCACGGAAATAATATATTACAGCAATATTACCATAAACAAGCAATGAATAAAATAAGTCTATTTCACCTGTCAGGGAGAAATAATAATAAATATCTACACTTATAAAGAGCAACAGTGTGCTAATTAGTGCAAACTTTAATCCCATGTATTTCCTGGTGAAAAAGTAATGAACGATTCCAAGCAGCAAAAAAGATACAATGGATATCACCCTGACATTAAATTCGGAAAAGCTTCCTGTGATGTTGAATACACCGCAAAGCACCCAGTTATAAAGTGGTGGCTTGTTATAATAGGGGATTCCGAACTCGGTGGGGACCCAATAATTCTGGTTCAGGATCATTTCCATGGCCACCAGCGCCCTTCTGGGTTCTTCCATGAAGATGGGCTGGAGGCCAAGGTTGAAAAAATAGGAGAGAAGGAGGGCTGGTAAAAGTATTACCAGGAAAACCTTCTCTCCATTGGTTAATCTATTTGTATCCAGGTTCATTAATCGAGTAAGTGGACGACAAGACCGCTACGGAGTTTTGGTTCAAACCATGTAGTTTTTGGGGGCATGATGTTGCCTGTATCTGCTATGTTGATCAGTTGTTTCATCGATACAGGATACAGGGCAAAGGCCACTTTCATCTCTCCGGAGTCAACCCTTTTCTTCAGTTCTCCAAGACCACGTATACCACCAACAAAGTCGATGCGCTGATCACGGCGAAGGTCTTTAATGCCAAGGATTTCATCCAAAACATGCTGAGAGAGGATGGTGACATCCAATACGCCTATGGGGTCGTTGTCATCGTATGTTCCAGGTTTGGCTATCATGGAATACCATTCGCCTTCAAGGTACATACTGAATTCATGGAGTTTTTCAGGTTTGTAGATATCTGTTCCTTTTTTTTCTACGTCGAATGATTTGTTCAGTTTTTCCAGGAATTCTTCTTTGGTAAGTCCGTTAAGGTCTTTAACCACCCTGTTGTAATCGATGATCGTCAGTTGGTTGTCTGGAAAATGTACAGCCAGGAAATAGTTATATTCCTCTTTTCCTGTATGGTTGGGATTATTTTCTTTTTTCTCTTTTCCTACCAGGGCTGCAGCTGCTGTGCGATGGTGTCCGTCGGCAACATAGGTATAAGGAATCTTATCGAATAGTTCTGTTATTATCTTGATAATGCCTTTGTCTTTGATGACCCAGAAATGGTGTCCTACGCCGTCGTCGGCGACAAAATCGTATTCGGGATTGTTTTCAGCGACAAACTTGTCAATGATCTCGTCCAGCTCTTTCACAGCTGGAAAGGAGAAAAACACAGGTTCCATGTTGGCATTGTTTATTCTGACATGCTTCATTCTGTCTTCTTCCTTATCCGGCCTGGTGAGTTCATGTTTTTTTATGACTCCGTTGAGATAATCATCCACTGCAGCACATCCGACAATGCCATATTGTGTTTTGCCATACATGGTTTGGGCATAAATGTAAAGGGATTCTTCCGGATCTTGTACCAGCCAGCCTTTATCGCGGAACGTGCTGAAGTTTTCAACCGCTTTTTCATAAACTTCCGGGGCATGGACATCCACCTTTGGTGGCAGATCTATTTCCGGCTTAATGATATGCAGGAGTGAGTGTTCATTGCCTTTGGCTTCTGCCCTGGCTTCTTCAGAGTTTAATACGTCGTAAGGACGGGATGCAAGGCGCTTTGCTATTTCTTTTGGAGGCCTTAATCCTTTAAAAGCTTTTAAAACTGCCATATTACCAAGATAATTTTATAATTAATACAATGCTTTAATGGAACATACCGCCACCTTAGGAGGTGATGTTAAAATGGAGGGTAAAACTACGAAGAATAATGGAACTAATACTTTCTTTCTTCATTATGATCTTCATCATCATCTTCATGCGAATCTCTTTTTGAACCCCTTTGCAAGGATGAGATCAGGGCGCCGATCATTTTGGTCATTTCCATTAATTGTGTCCGGGAATATTCCTCTTCTTCGTCATTAAGCAGGTTGAGGCCATGCGTTACCGTTGTGTAAACAAGACATTCACGGATTGAGCTTTTGGCCATCTTGAGATAATAGATAAACTGACTTTTGTTTCTAGCCGAGCCTTCAGCAATATTCAGGGCAATATCCCTTGCTGAAGAATTCAATTTCTGAAGCAGGTGGTCGCTGTCGTGGTTATCAATTTTGTTTGTTACCTGATACATCCAGCCAACGTAATCCACCGCTTTGTGATAAATTCTCAGGTCTTCAAACCTGAAGAATGTGGTCGATTTTTCTGCACTTTCCATACTCTGTAGGTCTTAGTTAATAATGGCTTATAAAAGAGCAACCATGCAGGAACGGTTGGTTGCCCCGTTCCTGCATGCTCATATTATTTGTTTACCTGAAAAGTCCTGTCACCATTTTCCAGGAAGCTAACGATCTGCTTGGCTGCTGCTATGCCGGCGTTGATGTTCGCTTCTGCTGTTTGTGCACCCATTTTCTTGGGTGTACAATAAAATCTTCCTGGAAATTTTTCCTGTAAGTCGGAAAGACAATCCGGGGCGATGTCTGAGATGAAATTAAAATCGGTTCGCTTTTCCAGCATCTCAAGCAGGCCCGCTTCATCTATTACTTCTTTCCTTGCAGTGTTTACCAGTGTTGCCCCCCGGGGCATTTGTGAGAGAATCTTGTAATTTATTGATTGTTTTGTTTTTTCGTTTGCAGGGATATGTAATGAAATGTACTGGCATTTTTTGTACAGATCATCGGCAGTATCGACGACCTTCACGCCATCAGCTTCAATGACTGCTTTGTCGACAAAGGGATCAAAAGCATAGGCATCCATCCCAAACCCTTTTGCAATAATGGCGACAAGTTTTCCTACATTTCCGTAGGCATGAATACCCAGTGTTTTTCCTTTTAACTCTGTGCCAGGCTTCCCATTAAATTGACTCCTTGCCTGGTAAACCATCATCCCCAATGCAAGCTCTGCAACTGCATTGGAATTTTGTCCGGGTGTGTTCATTACAACAACCTCTTTTGCTGTGGCAGCATCCAGGTCTACATTGTCGTATCCTGCACCTGCCCTGACAACGATCTTTAAATTGCTGGCAGCGTCAATGACTTCTTTGTCCACTTTGTCGCTTCTGATTATCAGTGCATCCACATTGGCTGCTGCTTTAAGCAATTCGTTCTTATCTTCATATTTCTCAAGCAGGATCATTTCATAACCTGCTTCATCAAAAACCTTTTTTATTTCCTCAACCGCTTTTGGAGCAAAAGGTTTTACTGTAGCAACTAATACTTTAGCCATATGTTTTAATCTTTAATTGTCTGTTTAATAGGTATATAGTAAAGAATAACGATACTATTTGATCATAATTTTTATTGTATTCTTTCGAATTCCTGCATGCAATCAATGAGTGCCTGGACGCTTTCTGTTGGCATGGCGTTGTAGAGTGAAGCCCTGAAGCCTCCAACAGAGCGATGTCCTTTTATACCCACCATTCCCTTAGAAGTTGCATATTCAAAGAAGGTTTTTTCCAGATCTTCTTTGCCTTCTTCCATGATAAAACATACATTCATAACGGACCGGTCATTTTTATCTGCAACAGTTGGCCTGAATAAGCTATTCCTGTCAATTTCATCATAAAGAATACCTGCTTTATGATGGTTTATTTTTTGCATCTCCTCTATGCCACCCAGGTCTTTAAGCCATTTCAGCGTTTGTAAACCTGCAAAAATGGGTAAACATGGAGGGGTATTAAACATAGAACCCTTGTCGATGTGAGTTTGGTAGTTGAGCATAGTAGGGATAGGACGGTCAACCTTACCGAGAATCTCATCTTTGATGATGATAAAAGTGACACCGGCAGGTGCAAAGTTCTTTTGGGCACCACCATATATAATCACATATTTGCTTATATCAACGGGTCTGCTGAAAATGTCTGACGACATATCTGCAACCAGGGGTACAGGGGAGTCGATATCATGCTTGATTTCAGTTCCGTAAATGGTGTTGTTTGTTGTAATATGGAAATAATCTGCATCTTCCGGGATGGTATAATCTTTTGGAATATATGCAAAATTCTTGTCCTCCGAGGAGGCAACAACATCAACCTCTCCAAACCATTTTGCTTCTTTGATGGCTTTCTTTGACCATGATCCTGTATTCAGGTAGGCTGCCTTCTTTGACAGAAGGTTATAGGGTATCATGGCAAACTGAAGGCTTGCCCCACCTCCGAGGAACAATACAGAATATCCTTCTGGAATATTGAGTAATTCCCTGAACATCGCAACAGTTTCATCCATGATGGCCTGGAAGTCTTTGCTTCTGTGTGAAATCTCCATTATTGAGAGTCCGCTTCCTTCTAAATCCAGTACAGCTTTGGCAGTGTTTTCGATAGTAAACGGCGGCAAGATTGATGGTCCTGCATTAAAATTGTGCTTTTTCATAATACCTCTTCGTTTTAAGTTTTTACCTTTATGGTTCTGATTTTCTGGTAAACAGATTGAAGCAAAGATAAAGAATTTTCCCTGTAAGTTAAGGAAAAAATCAATTCCTGCAAATGTTATAAAAGGAATAACGGATATTAATAAAATTATAATGAATATTCAAAATCACGCATCTGCTTTTACAAAACTGGGCAAGGTCTTCATGGACATTTCCGGAGAATTGCATTCGAAAATCAATACCTCATTGAGAACCTTGTCCGGTAAGATGACAAATTCAATCAAGCAGGCCAAAAAAAGTAATGGCTGGTTTACGGAAGACAATATTCTTTTCAGTATAAAAGCATGGGCAAACGCACTTTCTGAAGAAAAAATCAGGACCTGGCTTGAAAAGTACACCCAGGAAATTAATAAAAGCGATAATTCCAAAAGGGTTGGGGTGATCATGGCAGGCAATATCCCGCTTGTCGGGTTGCACGATGCCCTGTGCGTGCTGGCAAGTGGCAATAACCTTCTTGCAAAAGTATCTTCTGATGATGCCGGACTCACCACAACTGTTTTGTCGTCCCTCATTGAAATTGAACCTGAATATGCTTCAAGGATAAGCCTTGTTGAAAACAAGTTAAGGGATTTCGATATGATAATTGCTACAGGAAGCAACAATACGGCAAGGTATTTTCAGTATTATTTCGGTAAGTATCCTCATATTATCAGGAAAAACAGAAATGGAATTGGGATTGTGGCTAAAGAAAATTCTTGCTTTGAAGGGCTTGGCGAGGATATTTTCCGTTATTTCGGGCTGGGATGCAGGAATGTTTCCTTTCTTTTTATACCGGAAGGCTTGGATATTGGCTTGTTTATGGCAAACTTTGCCGCCTGGGAGTCAATTAAAAACCATAGCAAGTACATGAACAATTACCAGTATCATAAAGCACTTTATTTGTTGAATGGAGATAAATTTTTCGATAATGGATTTTTTATGATGAGAGAATCAGATCAACTGCAATCACCTGTTGGAACAATACATTATAAATATTACAATGATCCTGCGGAAGTTCGTTCTTTCCTGAACAGCCACAAAGAACAATGGCAATGTGTTGTGGAAGAGAAAGATTCTTATAAGGGAAGCATTCCCTATGGAAAAAGTCAGTTCCCGGAACTTTGGAATTATGCCGACAACATAGATACCATGAATTTCCTCCTAACAGAACCATGATTCCCCCAATCCCAATACCATACAACCATATAACCATACAACCATATAACCATATAAATAAATGAAAAACAAAATAGTCATCATCACCGGTGCATCCTCAGGTATTGGAAAAGCCCTTGCTTATGAAATGGCTTCAAGAGGAGCAAAGCTGGTTCTTGGAGCAAGAAATAAGAATAAACTTGATGTGGTTGCTGAGGACCTCAAAACAAACAATATAGATGTGATAACTATTCCTACAGATGTTTCAATAGAGAATGATTGTAAAAATCTTGTTCTTTCTGCAGTTGAAAGATATGGGCAAATAGATGTGCTTATCAATAATGCCGGCTTGTCTATGCGGGCATTGTTTGCTACAACGGAATTGTCTGTAATCAAAAAGTTGATGGATGTAAACTTTTGGGGTACAGTATATTGTACAAAATATGCCATGCCGTATCTTCTGGAATCTAAGGGAAGTGTTGTTGGAGTTTCCTCGATTGCCGGATATAAGGGTCTTCCAGGAAGAACCGGTTATTCTGCATCCAAATTTGCCATGCATGGTTTCCTGGAGACTTTAAGGATTGAAAACCTAAAAAAGGGCTTACATGTTTTAATAGCCTGTCCGGGTTTTACAGCATCCAACATAAGGAACACTGCTTTGAATGAAAGCGGTGAACAGCAGGGAGAATCACCCAGGGATGAAGGCAAGATGATGTCAGCCGAAGAGGTAGCTAAACATATTACCAAAGCCATTATGCGACGGAAGAATTCCCTGATACTTTCATTCCAGGGCAAGATGACGGTCGTACTGAACCGGTTTTTTCCAAAATTCATGGATAAAATGGTTTATAACCATATGGCCAAGGAACCTGATTCACCTTTTAATTAAGGAATTTAATTGATTGTTGATAAGTTTTAAAAAGCTTAAAAAAAAAATCTTGTTATTGCAGGAAAAAATGTGATATTTACTGCAAGATTTTATATGTAATATCTGTGTAACTAAATCTGTTAACTTAGAAAATGAAAGAACTTACATTAGAGATCAAACCAAAGGAAGGTTTTGGAGAACTGTCTTTTGGGGAAGTAGCTGAAAGAGTCACTGATACGCTTGGTAAACCGGAAGAAATTGAAAACATTGAAGATGACGATCTTTTCAACACTACCATCCTGAATTATTGGGACAAAGGGATTTCAGTGTTTTTTGAAGGGACGGAGAAGTCTGTTATTGCATGTTTTGAAACCGACAATCACAATTCTGTGTTATACGGTCAAAAGGTATTTGATATGGGGGAAGAAGATGTTAAAAGGCTAATGTACAGTAAAGGGTTCCAGCTTGCTGAAGAGGAGGTCGACGAATCAGGCGAAAAAAGATTATCCTTCGATGATGCCATGATCGACTTCTTTTTTGAAGAAGGTGACCTCATTGCTGTTAACTGGGGAGTGCTGGTAAACGAACATGGGGAAATTGAAGAAATGCCTGCCTGATCCATTTCAGGATCTTGGATGAAATCTCATGATCGCATCCCTCAGGTAACTGCGATCGACATGGGTATATATTTCCGTGGTGGTGATGGATTCATGACCCAGCATTTCCTGAACAGCCCTAAGATTTGCACCCCTTTCAACAAGATGTGTTGCAAAAGAATGACGAAAAGTGTGCGGGCCAATCTTTTTCCGGATTCCGGCTTTCTTTGACAGGTCCTTGATAATGAGAAATACCATTACCCTGGTAAGCCGGTGTCCCCTGCGATTTAAAAAAACATAGTCTTCTTCTCCTTTTTGTATAGACAATTCCTTTCTGGTGCCATCCAGGTACAATTGAATAAAATATATGGTTTTACTACCTATAGGAACCAACCTTTCTTTATTGCCTTTCCCCGTAATCCTGAGGTAACCATCCTTCAAAAAAAGATCAGAAAGCTTGAGGTTAACTAGTTCGGAAACCCTTAAACCACATCCGTAAAGCGTTTCAAGAATTGCTTTGTTCCTGTGGCCCTCAAACCTGCTTAGGTCGATACAATCAATGATCTTATCAATTTCGATCAAAGAAAGGGTGTCTGGTAAAGTCCTTCCAATTTTTGGCGAATCAATTAACTCCAGAGGATTGGTTTCGATCACCTTTTCGATCATCAGATAATTAAAAAATGCCTTCAAACCGGAAATAATTCTGTTTTGTGACCTGGCGTTCATGTTGCGCTCGTTGATCCATTTAAGGAAAATAGAAATGTGCTCCTTATTTACTTCCTTCGGAGCAAGGTCCAGACTGGATTCTTCCATGTATGTTTCGAATTTCTTAACATCACTGATGTAGGCCTGGACAGAATTTGGTGAAAGAGACCTCTCCAGCTTCAGGTATGCTTTAAACCCGCGTATGTATGATTCCCAACCCATTTGTCAAAAATAGTAAATTTGCATCTTGTTTTGCAGTGCTTTTTAGTCCGGTTTTTTTTAATAAACAATTAGGAAAATTAATATAATAAATGTAATTTTGCGCTCCAAAATTTAAAAGGAGGCGTTTATCATGGCCAAGAAATCAAAAGACCAAAGAGTTCAGGTTATCCTGGAATGTACAGAGCATAAAGGTTCGGGTAAGCCGGGTACTTCAAGATATATCTCGACAAAAAACAAGAAAAACACACCCGACAGGCTCGAATTGAAAAAGTACAATCCGATTTTGAAAAAGATGACTGTTCACAAGGAAATTAAATAATATTTGATATGGCAAAGAAAGTTGTTGCAACACTTCAAACACAAAGCAAAGATATTGCTAAAGTAATTCGAATGGTGAAGTCACCAAAAACAGGTGCATATATATTCAAGGAATTTATTGTTCCCAGTGACAAGGTAAAAGAATTTTTGGCAAAAAAGTAAAGCAAAAAAATAATTCATTATTATTTAAAAGCTTTTTTCCTGTCGGGGAAGAAGCTTTTTTTATAAGATAAATATGGGCGTATTTTCAATATTTTCGAAAGATAAAAAGGACAAGCTGGATGAAGGTTTGGAAAAAACTAAGAGAAGTGTGTTTTCCAAGCTATCCAAAGCTGTCATCGGTAAATCCAAAGTCGATGAGGAAGTCCTTGACAACCTGGAAGAAGTTCTGGTTACTTCAGATGTAGGTGTGCAGACAACCATTAAAATCATCGAACGCATTGAAGACAGGGTGGCCAGGGATAAATACCTGGGTACAGAAGAATTGAACCAGATATTAAAAGAAGAGATCGTTTCCTTATTGCAGGAAAACAATACTGAAGACTATAAGGATTTTTCACTTGCTGGATCGCCTAAACCATATGTCATTATGGTTGTAGGTGTCAATGGTGTTGGTAAAACCACAACCATAGGCAAGCTGGCTTATCAATTTAAAAAAGCCGGGAAAAAGGTCGTTTTGGGTGCTGCTGACACATTCAGGGCTGCAGCTGTAGACCAGCTTTCCATTTGGTCGGAAAGGGTGGGTGTTCCCATCGTAAGACACGCTATGGGGACCGACCCTGCTTCAGTAGCTTACGATACACTTGCCTCAGCAAAGGCAGATGGAGCTGATGTGGTGATCATCGACACTGCTGGAAGGTTGCACAATAAAGTTAACCTGATGAATGAGCTGTCAAAGATTCGCAGGGTGATGCAAAAAATAATTCCGGAAGCTCCACAGGAGATCTTGCTGATCCTGGATGCTTCCACAGGTCAAAATGCAATTGAACAGGCCAGGCAGTTTACGGCAGCAACTGAGGTCAATGCCCTGGCTCTAACCAAACTGGATGGTACCGCCAAAGGTGGCGTTGTGATCGGGATTTCCGATCAGTTTAAAATACCTGTGAAATATATTGGAATAGGTGAGAAAATGCAGGACCTGCAGGTATTCAATCGCGTGGAATTCGTTGATTCATTGTTCACAGAAGAATGAATTCCTTCAATCATCCTTCGGTAAATATCGTGACCATGGGTTGTTCCAAAAATCTGGTCGATTCTGAATATTTACTGGCTCATCTGAAAAAAAATGGTTTTGAGATATATCATGATCACGAAGACCTCACCGATGTTGTAATAATCAATACCTGTGGTTTTATTCATGATGCCAAAGAGGAATCCATTAATACCATCCTGGAATATGCCTCTTTGAAAAAATCTGGTTTAATAAAGATCCTGTTGATCATGGGCTGCCTGTCCCAACGTTACCGCCATGAATTGGTGCAGGAAATACCTGAAGCAGATGCCGTATTTGGTGTGGATGAAATGAGCGAAATTGTCGGTTTTCTGGGAAAAAAATTTGATGAGTATTTGTTCCCGGGAAGAAAGATTACAACCGGACATTATGCCTATGTCAAGATCGCTGAGGGCTGCAACCGGCATTGTTCTTTTTGCGCCATTCCTTTGATCAGAGGTCCACATGTTTCCAGAAAACCCCGAAGCATCATTAAAGAAGCATCCTGGCTCATTGATTTAGGTGTAAAGGAGCTTTTGTTGATATCGCAGGATCTATCTTATTATGGATATGATCTTCAAAAAAAAAGCATGCTTGCAGAATTACTGGAATCCCTTGCAGACCTCGATGATTCAATCTGGATACGACTCCATTATGCATATCCTGCCGGCTTTCCAACCGGAATACTTCCTTTGATGAGGGAAAGGGGAAATATTTGCCGGTATCTCGATATTCCTTTTCAGCACATCAGTGATCCTCTACTCAGATCTATGAAAAGGGGTATCACAAATAAACAAACTTATGCTCTCATTGAACGATTGAAAAAGGAAGTCCCGGGAATTGCCTTGAGAACTTCAATAATGGTAGGGTATCCCGGAGAAACAGAGGCAATGTTCAATGAACTAATTGATTTTGTCAGGCAAGTAAAATTCAGCCGACTGGGGGTTTTCACATATTCACATGAAGAGCAAACCAAAGCTTATGAGTTGCAGGATGATATTCCTAAAGAAATAAAACAGGAAAGAATGGAAACCCTAATGAAGCTTCAGGAGGAAATATCATTCAATAAAAATCAGAAACTCATTGGAAAACGATTGAAAGTATTGATTGACAGGGAAGAAGGTGGTTTTCTGGCAGGACGTACCGAATATGATTCCCCGGAGGTTGATAACGAGGTTTTTGTTCGTAAACCATATGAAAAACAATGGATGGGCAATTTCCGGTTGGTTGAGATCCAGGAGGCCGAACCATATGAACTTTTTGGCAAAGCTTTATCCTGATTTGAAATATTGAACCTATCTTTATAACTTTGTCTTTTTAAACTTCAAAAGAAAGAATATTACGATGAAAACCTTTATCCGTATATCCATCTTGTTTTTCCTGGTAGGATCAGTAAATGTTTATGGACAGACCTTTGAAATCAATGATATCGGCGATACCATTAACTTCACCGATGCAAACGGATTAAAACAGGGATACTGGAAGGAAAAAGACAGGGCTATAATTTCCAAAGGTTATTATAATGATGGAGTCAAAGATGGCATATGGACAAAGTATTACCCTAAGGGAACCATTTCTGACGTTCAGAATTTTAGTAATGGAAAACTGGATGGAATCAGTTTGCATTTTGAACAAAGGGGATATCTGCGTTCTGAAAAGTATTACAGGAATGACGAGTTACATGGACTGGCTAAATCATACCGTTATGGATCTACACCCCAAAGCATAATGAAATATAAATTTGGGGAAAAGCATGGCAAGACTGAGCTTTATTATGAGAATGGAAAACTTCAGGAAGAAGCATACTACAAAAATGATCTTCGCGACAGCATTACCACATGGTACAACATGAAAGGTAAAAAGGTGGCGGAATTTACATACAAGGATGGTGAATTTGCCGGCATTCAAAAGACTTTTTACGAAAATGACAGCCTGCGCAGCATTGAAAATTATGAAAACAATATGCCTGTCGGGTTATATCGGGAATTTCATGAAAATGGCAAACTGAAATTAACCGGCGAATACAAGAACGGAAAAAAACATGGAAAGTGGATAGAGTATAATGAAGACGGTACTTTGAAAGAAGAAAAGAAATACAAAAATGGAGAAAGAAAATAAACCCGTACTATTGCAATGGCATTGATGATGCCTTTTTGCTGATATCTTCAAAAAGTAAAGGCCAATTTAGTTTTCCGGCTTTCTTTCCGAACCTTAAAATGATTATTTCCCTTTCAGGGTCAACATAAATAAACTGACCAAGGATGCCTTTGGCAAAAATTGCCTGATCGTCTTTTACCCTCCATTGATATACATAGGAATAGCCCTGAGAGTCTTTTGAATCATTGGCAACTTCTGTTGATTGATCAATCCAGGATTCAGAAAGAATCTGCCTGTTGTCCCATTCCCCGTTTTGCATGTAAAGCCTGCCAAATTTTGCAAAATCTCTTGCTGTAGCATTGATACAGCAGAATGATTTTGTGTTATGGTGCTTCTTTGAATCATAATTCCATGTGCCAAAAGATTCCATCCCAAGTGGTATCCAGATTTTTTCCTGGAGATAATCAGGCAGTTTTTTACCGGTAGCTTCCTCCAGGATCATAGCAATAATCTGTGTGTTGCAACTGAGGTAAGAGTAGAATGAATCAGGTAATGCTTTTACCTTTAGATTATATGTGTACTTTTCGAGGTTGGTACCGTAATAGAACTTGGCCATGTGACCAAACGGATTAAAATATCCCTCGTTGAATTTAATACCAGACCGCATATTCAGCAAATGACGAATGGTAACCTGTTCGAATCTTTCATCTTTGAAGCCATCCAGATAATTGGTAACGGGTTCATCAACAGAACTTATGTAGCCTTCATCAATAGCAAAACCAGTTAGTGCAGACACATATGCTTTTGCAACGGAAAAAGATGGGAGAATGCTGTGGGCATCATATCCTGAGAAATATTTTTCGTAAATAATGGTATCTTTTCTGATAATCATAAAAGCAATGGTCTTTTGTTTTTTCAGAAAAATTTCAAAACCTGGATATTTCCCATTTGGATTAAAGTTTACCGGCAATGACAGAAGGATATTGCCAGGCATGGTGTCAAAATTAAAGATATGTTGCCCGGGATACATGGTGTCGGAGGGAAATCTGTTACAATCCTTTACATCAGCAAGATTCCAGTAAAAGAACCTTCCTACATGGCATGATGAAACCAGTATCAAAATGGCAGAGAATAAAATCCAATTGATTATTCGCGACCTTCCCATAAGCACGATTTACAGGTAAAGATAAAATATTATTTGCTATCTAATAAATGAGATTAGAGAATTCTTCCGTGGCCTTATATTTGTATTCAGGATACTTGTAAATCGGTATGACGGGCTCTGTCTCACCAATTGAATACCCGTAAACATCAATGTAATCGTCTACGTTTTCCCCCATAGATGCGAGTTGTCTGAGGTATTTGGAGATAGATTTAGACTCTACAATAACAATTTTCCCCAGTTTGGCTATGATGGGGCTGTGCCTTCTGGTGTGGTCATGATCAAATTCAAGGATACGCCTGCCGTCACTTGTAATACCAATGGTTCTGTATGTCAGGCTCTTGCCAACACCAGGGAGATTTAGAACATTTCGGTCTGTTGCCAGGAAAGGCAGGTGCGCGGCCTTTCTTAGCTTTTCTATGTTGATGGATATATTTTCGGGGTCATCAGGAAAAGCCTTTATGTCCTCGTAAAACGATTTTGGTACGAGCCCGATTTTCTTTTCTTCGATCTGTTCCTGCATGGCCCTTTCGTTGGTGGCAAAATTGAAACTATTTTCACAGTAGCCTTTTACAGAAAAGGTATAATAAGGTAATACCCCAACATCGTTAAGTACCTTTCTGAGTTTTGCTGTATGTCCGCGTTTGGAAGCACCTGCTGTAAATACCTGTTGGTTTGTGATGATCCATCCGGCAGAGAGCAGTTTGTCAATGCCTTCTTTTGCTTCAGGTGTTACTTCCATTGCTGTTTCAAAATGCGTTTGAATAACAAACTGCCGCACGCCTATGGCTGATGCCTTTTTCTTAAAATCTGCAAGTATCTTTATTAATTCCGGAGTGATCCTTTGGGGCAAATATACCGGGAGCCTTGTTCCCAGCCTGACCCTCATCATCTCAGCATATTTTTCACCTTCCGGACGTTCTTCATTTTTTTTCTTTTTGTTCAATGCCATTTGATAAGTGGCATCCAGAATGGCCTTCAATGATTTGTCAGAGCTCATTAAAGCATCCCCACCAGTTATCAGGATGTCTCTTAGCTGAGAATCTTCCTCAAAATAATTCATTAACCTTTCCAGCTTATCATGCCATTTCTCCCTGGGCTGTAGTTTGTCAAGATTGAAGTTAAGGTGTCCGCTCTGGAAGTCATACATTCTCTGGCAAGAAGAACATAATCCCCCACATGCACGTCCCATGGTGTCAGGAATTAGTATTGATACTTCAGGATAACGTCTGTGGATGTTGTGACCATCCGGTAGCAACCATCCTGCTGCGTTGGGCTTGCCTTTTTCAACGACGTCTTCCTTTTCCCATGCAACAATATGTCCGAACTCATCCACCAACTCTCTGGAATAGAATACGTATTCCCTGATTGCCTCATCTGTTCCTTTAAGGTGTTTTGGCTCATTGACATTCAAAAGGGACAAATAGTAAGGGTTGACAAAAGTAGGTATGCCGGCTTGCCTGGCATCCTGCAATATGTTCATGGTTTCTCCGGAAAGAGAATTATCAAGCATCTCATTTAAAAGTTCCGGGGAGCGAATGGCAAATCTCAGGTGAAATAAACGCTCATTCCACCATTCCTGCATCTTTTCATATTTTTGTTCAAAATTCAATCCTTCCTCAAATTGGTATTTGGAATCCTTCTTTTTGCCTTTGTCTATCAGCCCGATGAATTTCCTGATTATCCTGTCCCTATTTTTATTTCTAAGTTGGATAATTTCTTTATCCAGTCCGGATGGGTGTTTATCCATCCATTTCAGAACATCATTTTTTGAAGGCAGCTTCCTTGCTGAATCTCCTTTCAGTTGCTTGAAAAGCCTCGACATGTCAACAATAAAGTCATGATCAATGTTGGATAAGGATCCATGAGCTGCTTCCCACAACCAATGAAAAGGCCTGGAAGTTATTTTTTCACCTCTTAGGTTGAGGTCTTTTACTTCAATTCCACTTCTATCGATATAATCCAGTATCCTGATAGCAGCAAAGTCTTTCCATGTAAGATTGTCAAATTGCTCCCTACCTGTTTTTTTTGTTTTATAAAAATCAATGGCTACAGGGTTTTCTTCCAGGATATTCAAAGCCATCTTTCTCAAGGCCTCATGAACTTGTTCGGGATTATCAGAATTAAGTAATGAGGATTTTAATACATGGTTTTCATTAAGGAATTGGTCAAATAATTGTTTTTTTGTATTTTCGAGAGGAATGTCAATATTCATAATATTTGATGATTTTGTAGTCCAGGCTACATGAACCATTTGATAATTTAAACGTTAATCAACAGGGTAAAGTAAAAAGGGAAACAAGAAGGTTCCTGAAAACATAAATATCAGAAGATCATTAGGTGTTAATTCCTGAGGACCCTTACCCTGTGATGCAAAAATAAAAAAAAATTGTTTATGTCAAGAGGTATGTATGAAGTTCCCAGAGCTTACAATGAGCCGGTTCTTAATTATGAACCCGGAAGTCCGGAAAGGATAAAATTAAAAAGAGTTATTCAGGACATGAAATCCCGTGCATTGGATATTCCAATGATCATTGGCGGAAAGGAAGTCAGAACAGATGACAAAAGGTCCATTCATCCTCCCCATGAACTAAAACATACCCTTGGACATTATTATATGGGAGGGGAGGAGCAAGTCCGGCTGGCTATTGATGCTGCTCTTGAAGCAAGGGCTGCCTGGCAGGAAATTCCTTGGGACCAACGCGCTTCCATATTCCTGAAAGCTGCCGACCTGATCTCCGGGCCCTTCAGAGCGAAGATCAATGCTGCTACAATGTTGTCGCAGTCAAAGAATATACACCAGTCTGAAATAGATGCTGCATGTGAACTGGCCGATTTTTTCCGTTTCAACGTCGAGTTTATGGTTAAAATTTATCGGGATCAGCCCATTTCTTCAAAAGGAGTCTGGAACCGGACTGAACAACGTCCACTGGAAGGCTTTGTTTATGCCCTGACACCGTTTAACTTCACCTCCATTGCAGGAAACCTTCCATCTGCACCGGCTTTGATGGGTAATGTGGTGGTATGGAAACCCTCCAATACACAGATTTATTCAGCCAGGGTGATTATGGAGATATTTAAGGAAGCAGGATTGCCGGATGGTGTCATCAACATGATCACAGTCCCAGGTCCCGTTGGCGGTAAAGTAATGTCAAGACATCCTGATTTTGTCGGAGTCCATTTCACCGGTTCTACAGAGGTCTTTAAAAAAATATGGAAAGCCATAGGTGAAAATGTGATGTTACACAATACTTATCCCAAAATTGTCGGGGAAACAGGAGGCAAGGATTTTGTTGTCGTACACAATACCTCGAAGGTCCAGCAAGTTGTGACTGCCCTGACCAGGGGGGCTTTTGAGTATCAGGGACAAAAATGCTCAGCAGCTTCAAGGGCATATATTCCTGAGAGCATGTGGCCGGAGATAAAAGAAGGTATCCTCAGGGATTTGAATTCCTTTAAAATGGGAACCGTCGAAGATTTTTCAAACTTCATCAATGCTGTGATCGATGAGGCTGCGTTTGACAAGATAACCTCTTACATCAAAAATGCCAGTAAAGACGAAGATGCTGAGATCATTGCAGGTGGAAATTTTGATAAAACCGAAGGATATTTTATTGAACCCACAATTATCCTCACCACCAATCCAAATTATGTTACCATGCAGGAAGAGATATTTGGTCCCGTTTTGACAATATATGTTTATGAAGATGAATCGTTTGATGAAACCCTTGAACTCGTTGACAAAACATCACCTTATGCATTGACGGGTGCCATTTTTGCCAACGACCGGTTTGTTATAAGCAAGGCAATGAAGAAGCTGACGAATGCTGCCGGAAACTTTTATATTAATGATAAGCCTACCGGAGCTGTTGTAGGTCAGCAACCTTTTGGCGGGGCGAGGGCCAGTGGAACAAATGATAAGTCCGGTTCATACCTGAACCTCTTAAGATGGGTTTCCCCGCGTTCAATAAAAGAAAATTTTGTACCTCCGGAAGATTACAGGTATCCTTTCCTGGGAGATGACAAGGATGAAGAAAAAATATAGCTGATTTATTTCTTTAACACATACTTTTTTCTGATTGATGATGTATGTGTAAAACTGTGCCGGTTTGGGTTTTTCTTATGAGCCTTGATCCGTGCACTCCTGTTATAGGAAAGACTGGAATGTGTTGAATACTTTGATGGACTGCAAGAACTGTTGAAGAACATAAGAAGCATTCCTGCAGACGATAGAAATAGAAGTTTTCTTAACAATCTCATTATGAATATCCTTTTAAACCTAACGGGATTATATCTCCCTTATTTCAGTTTGTAAAAGTAAACAAAATTTTAGCAATTTCACCTCCATTTTACTAATCTTTTCTATATTTGTACATCAAGATGGTGATGTTGAAATTGCTCAATTTCAACATTTAAAAGGGAATCAGGTGTGACTCCTGAACAGTTCCCGCTGTTGTGATTCCTGCTCATGGCAAGGTTCCAAGCCAACACCTGCCACTGTCGAAATGAGTCCGATGGGAAGCCGGCTTGAACTGGGAAAAGTCAGAAGACCTGGCTATCCATTAATTTTAAACCATTCAAGGCTGGGAAAAAGCTATGAATAGATTACGATTGATTTATTCAGAACTTTTCCGGTAAGTTTTAGGTGTGGAAAACAATTATATGATTTGTAAAATCTAAAGCACTTAAAATGAAAAATTACTGTTTTCTGATTTTTGTATTACTGATTATCGGTGGGTATGTCCGTGCCCAGAGGGAGTTTACTGATGATATTGAAAACTGACCGGCACTGGTCAAAACCGTGCCATGCTGATCATTGACTGGCAGGGATGGTATTGAACCTGAATCCATGGCATGGGGGTATTATTTAATGATCGACGTCAGGAGAAGATTTGCTCATAAACATTGCAAACCACGATCCCAGGTTAAAGGCTGCCAGCGACAGGAGGGGCTCTCAATGATATCATCTATGATGGCCTTGTAAATCATAATTAAACAGGGATCCGGTGGTTTTTACTGAGCACATGGAGCGGAAGTAATTCCGGGGACTGGGAAATGAATGCAGGATTGTCCACCCTGATCGAAAATAATCATTGGTTTGGATGTTCGTTCACTGATTTCGACCCGCAACAAAAACCAGATATTGCAGAGGCGGCCCCCGGGTTTTTTGCCCTGCCCGCAGGACAGCCCGGAAGCACTGCCATTCATGCGGACAGTAATATTTTTAAAAGCTGGGCGTCTGACTGCCAGGTTACTCGTGGTATGGTTGACATCTCTGATCCTGGTCAAGGACCGGCTACTTATGGTGAAATTACGGCAGGAACAGGTATTGCCGATAATACAGTCGTTAGTCTCGGTGATGCAGGAGAAGCTGTTCTTACATTTGACAGGCCTATCGCCAATGGTCCGGGATATGATTTTGCAGTCTTTGAGAATGGTTTTGAAGACTTTTTTCTTGAACTCGCTTTCGTGGAAGTTAGCTCTGATGGGATAAATTACTTCAGGTTTCCTTCCATTTCATATTCGGAAACCCTGCAGCAAATTGGAGGGTTTGACACCCTCCAGGCAGAGCATATCTATAACCTTGCCGGGAAATACCGTGTATTGTATGGTACGCCTTTTGACCTGGAAGAGCTTACCGGTAGTCAGGGGCTTGATACCGATAGCATTTGTTATGTTAAACTGGTTGATGTCGTGGGTAGTATACAACCCGATTTTGCATCATATGATTCATATGGAAATATTATCAATGATCCCTGGCCGACACCTTTTGCTTCTTCCGGGTTTGACCTTGATGCTGTTGGGGTGATCAATGAATATAGTCCGCAATCAATCAAAGAAGATAACAGGAATATGGTACTTAATGTATTTCCCATTCCTGCAAACCATCAGTTGATCATTGAAACCGGCAGCACCTCTGTTCAGGAAATCAAACTTATAGATGTGGGGGGGAATATCCTGCAAAGAAATTCTCCAGTTCATACGAAAACTTTGCTGGATGTTCATAATATACCTGGTGGGCTTTACATGCTGACCGTTCTGCTTCCTGATCAAATAATTACCAGAAAAGTGATCATTCAACATTAAGGTTATCTTGAAAAAGCATCTAACATCGGTTATTATTATTCTGTTTGTTCTCATGCTGATATCATTGAGTATGAAAGCTCAGACAAAAATGGGGGATACCATCCATTTGAGAATGATTGCCGTGAAAGGTAAATTCCTTGGACAAAATGCTATAAACAAGGTTTCTTTTGACTCCATTGTACTTGCAAATGAGAGAGAATCAAGCCTTTCCCAATTGCTTTCAGCCCATTCACCCGTTTTTGTCAAATCATACGGTCAGGGTAGCCTGGCAACAGTTTCATACCGGGGAACGGGAGCTTCCCATACCAATATCATGTGGAATGATATGAAGTTGAACTCACCTATGATCGGGCAAATGGATGTTTCGCTTGTTCCTGTTTCATTTTTTAGCAACATTGTCCTGATACCCGGCAGTTCGGTTTTTGGTGATGCCGGAAGTGCTTTTGGAGGCACAATAATATTAAACAATGAACCCGATTGGCAAAACAGCTACGGTCTCAATCTTTCCCAATCTATGGGTAGTTTTGGCACTTTTCTGACCAACTTAGGGATCGATGCCGGAGGTAGTATCTTGCAATACGGGTTAAAAGCATTTTTTTCCACCTCGAAAAATGATTTTTCATTTATAAATATTGATAAGCCGGAAGCACCACAGGAAATCAGGAAAAATGCAGGGTACAGCAATGGTGGTTTCTTGCAGGAATTGCACTTTAAGGCTTTCAAAAATGTGATTATTTCAGGATATTCCTGGAACCAATGGAACAACAGGGATATACCTGAGCCAACCGTTGTTGAGCCAGGTGATGAAAGACAATATCAGGAAAATGCGTTTTCCAGGAATATCCTGGAGGCAAAAATAGCATTCAGGAATGGGGGGGTCAATATCAGAACCGGTTATATTTTTGATGACCTGAAATATACAAATGAGAGGAATAAGACCAATTCCCGGAATACCGTCAGGACTTTTAACTTCAAAATTCGTGGATTATATTATTTGCTGGAAGGATTGGACTTGAATGTTTATCTGGGCGATTATTATGACGAAGCCGATTCTGATCATTATACGGGATTGAAGAGGAGAAACGAGTTTATTTCCGGCATGGGTATAAAATATAATTTCAAAGACCGGTTTTTAAGTACGTTTAACCTGGACCAAAAGCTACTGGATGGTAGCGCATCTCCAATTTTACCATCACTTTCATTGAAATTCTACCCGTTTCAAAAAGTACAATGGTATATACATGCAAATGCTGCCCGCAACTATAATTTTCCCAGCCTGAATGATCTTTATTGGGGTTTCGATGGGTTTGCACAGGGCAATCCTGATCTGAATGCCGAAAGGGGATGGAATATAGAATCCGGCGTTGGATACAAAAGCAGGAAAGAATATTTAAACATATCCCTGGCAGGATTCTATACCGTTATCAATGATCATATTTTCTGGTCCCCCATTAGCGAAGATGCCGTATTCTGGAAACCGGATAATCTTAAGCAATTAATTTCAAGGGGATTGGATATTACATTGCATTCAGGTTTCAAAATTTTTGTATTAGAATTGGATTTGAATGCCGGATATCAGTATGTTGTAAGTACGAATGAACAGACATCAGGAACAGAGGATAAATCCTTAGGAAAGCAGCTTATATATACTCCCCGTCATCAGTCCCGGATCGGGGCATTTATAAGTTTTTACGGTTTTGTATTTAATGCCAATATACAATATACGGGTAAAAGATATACTGCCATTGATAATTCAAGGTACCTTCCTGCTTTTTGGTTGTCAGATGTATCTTTGAAAAAAAGGTTTGCTGTTAATAACAGTAATTTTGCTATTGGTTTAAAGGTCAATAATTTGTTTGATGTTAACTACAGGATCATTGCCAAGCAACCCATGCCCGGAAGTAACTATTTAATAAATCTATCCTGGAATATTTCAAAAGAAAAAAACAAATGAAACAGTCATTATACATAGTTTTTTTGCTGATTATTATTATTTGTTCCTGCAATAAGGATAATGATTTTGGTGAACAAGTTGATTCCAGCTCGGGGTATCATTTCGGTGCGGGATTTTTTATTGTGAATGAAGGGAATTTTAATCAGGGTAATGGGAGTGTGTACTTTAATAATTCAGTACAGAACAAAGTCTATGAAAATATTTTCCTGCAAAAAAACGGTCGTCCCCTGGGTGATGTTCCATTATCAATGAGCTTGATAAAAACAATGGGATATATTGTTGTAAATAATTCAGGAAAAATTGAGGTTGTGGAGCTGGATGAATTTTTATCTGTGGCTGCAATTGAAGGCTTTCCATCACCGCGTTACTTATTGCAGGTCGATCAGGAGAAAGCCTATGTTTCGGACCTGAAATCTACCAGTATGACAGTAGTTGATTTGAAATCCAATGAGATTGCAGGGACCATCGAATGTGGTAAATCCACAGACAGAATGGTTATGACAAGTGATAAAGTATTTGCATGCAATTGGTCTGCATATTATAACAACGAGGAAAACAATACAATCTCCGTTATTGATGGGATAAATGATGATTTTATAGAGTACATTGAAGTAACAAAGGAGCCCAATAGTATTGTACTGGACAAAAATCAAAATATCTGGGTTCTATGCAGTGGTGGCTTTATGAATGAAGAAATACCGGCCCTTTATTGCATTGATGGCAATAGCCATGCCATATTAAAAAAACTTAAATTTCCTGAGATTGCTTCAAACCCGGGGCATTTGACGATCAATCCCGCAGGGGATTCTCTACTTTTCCTTAATAATGACATATTTATCATGGACCTGGAGGAAGATGCCATACCGCTTAATTCTCTGATATCATTGGATGATAAAGTTGTAAACGGGTTTTCGTCGGATCCTGTGGACGGCAAAATCTATGTATACAATGCCGTTAATTATCAGCAGAATGGCTTGGTTCATGTATATAACCGCGATGGAGAATTCCTGAAGAATATTGAGGTAGGAATAATTCCGGGATACATATCCTTTAGCCAGCCTTAAACATTTCCACTGTAATTTTGTTAGCGTTACAAACTATATTTATTATGAAAACAAAAATAGATTGTACCTGGAAAGACGGAATGTCATTTGAATCTGAAATAAATGGTTTCAAACTTACCCTGGATGCCGATGAAAAGGTAGGAGGGCAGAACCGTGGACCAAGGCCAAAACCACTCACTCTTCTTTCTTTGGCTGGTTGTACAGGAATGGACGTTATTTCAATTTTGAAGAAAATGAGGGTGCAACCTGAATATTTCAATATTGAAGTAGAAGGCAATATGATTGATGAGTTTCCAAAAAATTATGACAAGATCCATTTAAAATATATTTTCAGGGGCAAAGACCTTTCGATGGCTAAACTTGAAAAAGCAGTGAATTTGTCACAGGACAGATATTGTGGTGTCAGTGCATTATTGAGCAAAGGTGCTGAACTTAGCCATGAGATCATTGTTGAAGAATCTCAGACCCAATAATTTCAATAAGTTCGCTTAAGATCATAGCTGTTGCGCCCCAGATGATGTTTCCATTAATGCTGAAGCATGGCACCTCTATTTCTTGCAGGTATGATGCTTTAACGGTTCTGATTGCACGGCATTCTCTGCCGATCAGGTCTTTTAGTTTGATTGTAATTACAGAGTCAACTTCTTTTTTCTGCAATTGAAAATTCTTTATTTCGCCGGTGATTCCTATAACTGGTTGCACAATAAATCTGCTTGGTGGTATGTACAAACTGGACGTTTGCCCCAGGATCTCAATTTCTTCGGAAGGTATTCCAATTTCTTCTGATGTTTCCCGTTTTGCGGTTTCAATGAGATTTTTATCTCCCTTCTCAATCTTTCCACCCGGAAAAGAAATTTGTCCGCTGTGAACCCCATCATATTGCTGGCGTTGGATGAATATCAGGTTGGGCTCTTCAGCAACTGGAAAAAGCAGCATCAGCACCGCAGCTTTCCTGGCTTTTTTTAAGATATCAGTATTTTTTATCATCTCTGCTCTGGATGCAGGTGCCATAAGAAGCTGGGCTTTCTCTCCCGGCAGGGGATGAATTAATTTGGCCTTTAAATCTTCAACAAAATCCTGAAACCTTATCATAACAATTTCTTCGCAACAAAATTATTATAAAAATAATGAACTTTACAGGGCCAGAGATTCAATAACTCTAAAATATATTGTATTTTTACAGTGAAATTTATGACCTGAAAAATGGTAAAGGAAAAAGTAAACCCGGAAAAAGGAGAACATGACGTCCTCGAGGATGTAAAAGTTCTGATACTTTATAATGATGAATATAACACCTTCGATTTTGTTGTTGAAAGCCTAATTGAAGTATGTGAACATGATCCGGTTCAGGCAGAGCAGTGCACATGGATAGCCCATCTAAAGGGCAAATGCGGTGTTAAAAAGGGCACTAAAGATGAACTTTTACCATTTAAAAATGAAATGATGAATCGTAAGCTTACAGTTGAAATTCAATAATATTTCAAGATGTTCTGGTTGATAATTAGTGTACTGATTTTGATAGGCCTGGCGTTTCTGGTATTAGAAATACTGGTGATTCCGGGTACCGGAATAGCTGGGATCATTGGATTTGTTCTCATGGGGATCGGTGTTTGGCAAGCATTCAAAGTATATGGAACGCCGGAAGGATATTATGCACTTGCAGGATCATTTATTTTGACATTTATTACACTTTACTTTTCGCTCAGGGCGAAAACGTGGAAGAAAATTTCCCTAAAAAGGGAAATAGATGGCAGGGTAAATGTGATAGATCAATTGAAGATCAAGACAGGAGATGAGGGAAGGACTACTTCAAGGCTTGCTCCTTCTGGAAAAGCATATATCGGGGGGGAGTTTTACGAAGTCAGAACCACAGGTGCCTATATTGAACAGGATACAGAAGTTGTAGTCGAAAAAATAGACTGGAATAAAATCTACGTTAAACGTAAATCTCAATAATATGAATACCAATGTAATTATCGTCATTGCCATAGGTTTTGGAGCACTCTTTGCCATTTGGCTGATATTTTATTTTATCCCTGTTGGATTGTGGTTCAAAGCCCTGATCTCTGATGTCAGGATTTCATTATTGCAACTTGTTTTCATGCGGTGGCGTAAGGTTCCTCCTGCCGTTATCGTAAATAGCATGATTGCTGCAACCAAGGCAGGATTAAAAATTGATCGTGATGCACTTGAGGCCCATCACCTTGCCGGCGGGAATGTGCAAAAAGTTGTAAACGCCCTGATATCGGCAGATAAAGCAAACATGAACCTGGCCTTCCAGACAGCCACTGCCATTGATCTGGCAGGAAGGGATGTTTTGGAAGCTGTTCAGATGTCAGTTAACCCGAAGGTTATTGATACACCCCCTGTCACAGCCGTTGCAAAAGACGGAATTCAGCTTATTGCCAAAGCCCGTGTAACCGTTAGGGCTAACATCAAACAATTGGTTGGTGGAGCCGGAGAAGAAACCGTACTGGCCAGGGTTGGTGAAGGTGTCGTTTCTTCTATCGGATCAGCACAATCGCATAAAACTGTTCTGGAAAATCCTGATTCAATCTCCCGCGTTGTCCTCGAAAAAGGACTCGACTCCGGAACTGCATTTGAAATACTTTCTATCGATATTGCAGATATTGATATCGGTAGGAACATTGGTGCTGTACTTCAAATGGACCAGGCCAATGCAGATAAAAATATTGCCCAGGCCAAAGCGGAAGAAAGAAGAGCCATGGCTGTTGCACAGGAACAGGAAATGAAAGCAAAAGCCGAGGAAGCAAGAGCCAACGTGATCCAGGCAGAAGCAGAAATCCCCAAAGCTATTGCCGGTGCCTTTACAACAGGCAACCTTGGAATTATGGATTATTACCGCTTCAAGAATATTCAGGCTGACACCAAAATGAGGCAATCCATATCCGATTCTCCATCTATTGAAGATCGGGGAGATGCAAGTGAGGACGACAGGTCAGACAAAAGGTAATTTCTAACTGTCCCCAAATCCAAAAAAGAAATGATGGTGACCGGAGGGTAATCCTTCGGTCTTTGCTTTATTTGCTTTCATTAAGAATAAGATGAACAGGGAGAAGATCAAGGACATAGGATTGCAATATAATGAGTTGTTAAATTCCTGTAAGCCATTTATTACGAGGGAAGAAAACATAATAATAGATAATGCTTTCAAGTTTGCTTCAGATTTTCTGCTGGAGAAAACAGACGAACTGGGGAATAATCTGCTTGAACATTCTCTAAAAATTGCAAGGACCGCGACAGATGATCTTGGACTGGGTGCCAGGTCCATTATTGCAGCTTTGTTGCACAATACCATAACGGAGTCCGGTGTGAACAGGGAGTTGATCCTGGGAAAATTTGATAAAACAACGCTCGCATTAATTGAAGGATATGACCGGATATCGGCATTGCCTACAGATAAAGTTACACTCCAATCGCATAAGTTTCGCCAACTGTTTCTTTCTGTGGCTGATGATATACGGATCATCCTTCTGAAGGTGGCCCACCGGCTAAATGATATGAGGACTTTATCCTCCCTGCCGGAACCTAAAAGGATTAAGTTCAGTAATGAGGTAGAGTATCTATATATTCCTATCGCACATCGGCTGGGACTATACCGGGTAAAATCAGAACTGGAAGATCTTTTGATGCAGTATCGGAATCCGGAGCAATATGCTTCCATAAATGAAAGGATTGATGCAACCAAAGCCAAAAGAGAACTTTTTATCAGGGAGTTTGCAGAGCCCATTGAAAAGGAATTGTTCAGGAATGGATTTGAATTCGATATAAAAGGACGTCCCAAGTCAATCCCATCTATATGGGACAAGATGAAAAAGAAAGATGTGGGCCTGGATCAGGTTTATGATTTGTTTGCCATCAGGATTATTATTGATAGCCAGGAAGAAAAAGAAAAATCCAATTGCTGGAAGATATATTCCATTGTCACAAACATCTATCCGCCCAACCCGAAGCGCTTAAGAGACTGGATCACCACACCTAAAGCCAGCGGTTATGAATCTTTACATACAACTGTGAAGGGTCCAAATGATAAATGGGTTGAAGTTCAGATCCGGACCAGAAGGATGGATGAGTCTGCTGAGAAAGGCCAGGCAGCGCACTGGAGATACAAAGGTTTCGGAGAAAAAGAACAGATGGATCAATGGCTTCAGCAGGTAAGGGATATCCTGGAAAATCCGGAACAAATTAAATTTGATGAAAACTTCGAAAAAAACCGGAAACCCGAAATAATATTTGTCTATACACCTGCAGGAGATCTTGTTGACCTGCCCTATGGAGCTACGGTACTTGATTTTGCATATTCAATACATTCCAGGGTGGGGGATCGATGCATCGGGGCTAAAGTCAATGGAAATGTCGTGCAGATACGTCACGAATTGAAAAGTGGCGACAGGGTGGAAATATCAACTTCAAAAAACCAAAAACCCAAACTCGACTGGCTTGGTTTTGTGAAAACATCCAAAGCCAAAAACAAGATCAAACGGTCAATTAAAGAACAGAAATATCAACTGGCAGAAATTGGTTCCGACATTCTCAAAAGAAGGATGCGAAACTGGAAGATCCAGTATAAGGATGACCATATTAATTTCCTTGTCAAACATTATAAATTACAAACTTCGATCGACCTGTATGACCTGATAGCAGAAGAGAAGCTGGATTTAAATGAGATTAGGTCCTTACTCAGAAAAAAGATAGCTGAGGCTGCAAAACCACAGGAAAAGAAATCTGCTGTTGTTGTCAATGATAATGAAATCCCGGAAGATACTTCTTCACCCGATATTCTGATTATAGACAATAAACTTGATAAGGTCAACTATAGACTGGCAAAATGTTGTAATCCAATTCCAGGTGACCCGGTCTTTGGTTTTGTAACCATTGGAAAAGGAATTACAATCCACAGTAAAAGGTGTCCCAATGCAAAAAGGTTATTGGAGAAATACGGATACAGAAGGATTCCTGTAAAATGGAAAGAATCTGAAGATGTGCAGGTCTCCTTTATTGCGTATATCAGAGTTTTGGGTGAAGACAGGATTGGAATGCTTGGTGAAATCACCAATGTTATATCCAATGACCTGAAAGTTAACATGTTGTCAATAAAGGTTGATTCCAAAGATGGACAATTTACAGGAGAAATCAAGGTAAACGTAAAAGATAACATCCACCTTGATGAACTCCTTCACAAAATCTCAAAAATAAAAGGTATCCTGCGCGCTGTCAGAATTGCTTCTAAATAAATTGGTTTAATCCAAAAGGTTATTTTGTATCTGGTATTTTCCGTACATTTATTCCCCCAAAAACGTTTCTATAATGTACTCAAAGATTAACAGAAGAAATTTTATCAAAAAGGGATCTCTCCTCGGACTGGGGTCTTATATTGGTTTATCCTTATTTTCAAAAACGTCTATGGCAGCATTGTTTAAAACCCATCCCAGCGTCGCTGTTGTGAATGGATCGGATTATTTTAACAATACAAAAAAAGCAATAGATCTTTTGGGCGGGATTACAGAATTTGTAAAGAAAGGTGAGAAAGTCGGGCTGTTGATCAATTCAGATTTTACAGAAAAAGGGGCATATGTGAACCCGGATATTTCGCTGGCTGTGATCGAACAATGTGTTAAAGCTGGTGTAAGTGAATTTGTTTGTTTACAGAACGTAAAGGATGAATATTGGAAAAGGAGTGAATATTCCGGTTCTCTGTCTTCTGAGTTGTTAAAGGTAAGTAATGTCGAATCCAATACTTTTCCGGCGAAATTTAATGAAGAAGACTTTCAGGTGGTAGAAAAAATAGAAGGTGCAAAGCTGCTGGAAAATGTTGAACTTATCAAGGAAATTGATAGTTGTGATGTATTCATAAATATTGCCATAGGCAAGCATCATGCCAGCACCATGTATACTGGCGCCATCAAAAATATGATGGGCATCTGCACCAGAAAAACCAATGTCTATATGCATCTTGGTTCCGGAACCAAAAATGATCCGGAACATTTGGGCCAATGTTTATCAGATATCAATCATTTCAGGAAGCCTGATCTGGTAATCGTTGATTCTACATATTTCATTACTTCCAATGGTCCTGTCGGGCCTGGTGAAACTAAAAAACCCGACAAAATTGTGGCCGGAACTGATATTACTGCTGTTGATGCTTATTGCTCCACAGTCCTGGGTTATGTGCCTCAGGATATCTTACATATAGTCAGGGCCAATGAATCCGGACTCGGAGAAATTGATTTTTCCAAAGTCGAGATCAAAGAAGTTTAAATCAAAATTAATTACAATGTATTCACCCACTCGGTTTTATTTTTCTGTTTTTTTGTTGCTTTTGGCTTTTTCTTTAATTGCGCAGGATAGCACAAATCTGGAAAAGCTTTTGCCAACCCATGAGGTTTTGGGAGATTTTAAACTGAAACAGGATGTTGAAGCATATGATTCGGAAGATCTGTTTTTCCTCATCAACGGAGGAGCCGACCTGTTCCTGGAATATGGTTTTAACTCAATGGTTAAGGCAGATTACAGGAATGAAAATCACAACCTTTTGGTAGAAATTTATGAAATGAATGACCCTCCCGCTGCTTTTGGAATGTATAGCATGATGCAAATGAGGGATGATAAGCCTGATAGCATTGGAGATGCGGGACAGATTCTTAATGACCATGCTCTGTTTGCCAAAGGGAAATATCTTGTGAAGATCAATGCAGACTTACCGGAAGATCAGGCAGAAGCGCTGTTAAAGAGAATGTCAGATAATATAGCTTCGAAAATCGTAGTTCAACGCTTCAATCCTGTGCTTTCATTGCAGTTATTGCCTGTGACCAATTACGACCTGCCTGAGCTTAAATATTTCAGGGGACCTCTCGGTTTAAATAATATTTACCCTCTGAGTTCAAAAAATATTTATGATTTTAAAGAAGGAGTTGCAGGAATTTACCAGGGGTTTAAGGTTATTGTGTTTAATTGCCAAAACTCAAAGAAAGCTTTGCTCCAATTTGGTATGATTGCAGATATGGTTTCTACAACATTAAAGTACACTGATTTCAATTTAACAGGAAAAGAGTTTACTGCCCTCGATAATCTGGGCCATAGAATATATACCAATTTATATGAAAATTATGTTTACCTCATCATCCATTCAAAACAAATGAATATTACCCCATTAAAAAAGGAAATCAGGATAAACATAGATCTGATTACAATGTAAAAGTCTAATTCTGTTTCATTTGACCACATAATATTTTTATTGACTAACTGCATTAGATATTCATATATTTGTATAAATTATAAAAACCTGAATATATGAAAACATTTACCAAAGTGATCATTTGGATCATTGTGATCCTGGTTATTGCTGTGTTGGTTTCTTATTTGCTGCCAGGAAAATATTATGTCGGGCGCAGTATAGTTGTTGACGCCGACAAGGAATTAATTTACGATCAATTTTGCGACTTTAATAATTGGGAGAACTGGACTCCATGGGGGCAATCTATGGATTCCACAGCTTCATATGAGATTGTTGGCTCACCATGTGAAGTGGGAGCCATTCAAAGCTGGACAGGAAATATTGTTGGTGAAGGCCAGTTGCTGATCACGGCAGTTGTACCCAACGAAAAGATGGAATATGAACTGGCATTTGACGGGGGGAAATATAAGTCGGATGGTTCATTTATCATCGAGCCACAGGAAGACAAGTTTTTATTAACCTGGACAGATGAAGGAGATCTGGGATATAATCCTGTTGCCAGGTATATGGGATTGTTTATGGAAAATATGATCGGTCCTGATTTTGAAAAGGGATTGAGCAACCTGAAATCTTATGTAGAAACCTTACCGGATTTTCCGGATATTGAGGTAACTGAAATTGAAAGTGTTCCGGCAGTTTCTATTACTGACAGTGCTACAATGGAGCAAATGTCTTCAAAAATGGGAGAGCTTTACTCCAGCCTTATGGGTTATATTGCAGCAAAAAGGGCAGAAATAACAGGCCCTCCGTACTGCGTATATTATTCATGGGATCCTGAAGGTTATACTGTGATGGAAGCAGGGGTGCCGGTTGATAAGAAGCTGGCCGGCAAAATGAACATCAAAGGTACTATGTCTCCTGGAGGAAAAGCCATCAAAGTATTATATGTTGGGCCTTACGAAGGATTAGAATCTATTTATCTTGCAATGGATAAGTATGTTAAAATCAACAATATGGAAATAGCAGGAGGCCCTTGGGAAGTTTATCTGACGGATCCTTCCACCGAGCCTGATTCAAGTAAATGGCAAACCATGGTGTACTTTCCTGTGAAATAAGGAATACGAATTAAAGTTCATTTCAAACAGGGATCAATGATGTTGGTTTGGAAATGCTTCCAAACAATCATTGATCCTTATTCGTTATCATAAAAACAAATTTTATGTGTGGCAGATACATTTTGGTACAGAAGGCAGAAAATATTGAAAAGAGATTCAATGTTAGCCTTCCGGAAGGTTTTGAATGGAAAGCCAGTTATAATATTTCACCAGGGTCTCTTGCGCCGGTTATTTCCAGTGACAAACCCAGGGAGCTTCAGCTTTTCCGTTTTGGTATGACACCATTCTGGGCCAGGAAGCCAATGTATCTTTTTAATGCCCGCACCGAAGGTGACCATAACAAGGAGAACAACCCTTCATATGCGGGATCCAAGGGGATCATCACCAAACCGGCTTTTCGAAAGCCAATCAGATTGCAACGTTGCCTAATTCCCGCCGATTGTTTTATTGAAGGAACTGAGAAAGAAAAACTTGACAAGCCTTTTGTTGTCTACCTGAAAAACCAGGTTCGACCATTTTCTTTTGCAGGATTATGGGATTCCTGGACAAACAAGGAAACAGGGGAGATTGTCCGGTCATTTACCATTATTACTACTGTTGCCAATGAATTGCTCAGAAAATTGCCTCATCACCGGTCCCCGGTGATCCTTGAAAGGAAAAATGAAGCTAAGTGGCTCGATGCAAGTTTGCCTCTTTCAGAGGTAACCAAACTCCTCAAACCTTATCCTGCAGAAAAAATGAATGCTTATCCCATTTCCAATACAATTAAAAACCCCGGGAACAATGGCCCGGAACTGATTAATCCCATAGGTGAAAGGGTAAAGCCGGAATATAATGTAAAAACTTCCTCTGATCTTGAGCTGCAGGGCATGGGTAGCAATAAAAAGTACAAAGACCCGCTGGACCTTCTGCTGGGCAGTTAATATTATTTATCCACGGGGGTCTTTGATCAGAGGCATTTTTATCATGGTATGCACTTCAATGCTGGGAAACCCAAATTCTTCCACCACTTTTCCTGATATCCGGTAAACCCCGTTTCCCCTGAATGGATGCACTTTCAGGGAATCCGGAAAATGAACAGTATCGAAGAATTCTCCCTGATGATCCAGAAATGTAGCAAAGTGCATAATGTCTTTTTTTACGGTTCTGACATATTTGATTGTTACCAGCAATCCAAAAATCTCGATATGTTTACCAATGCTTTGTCCCAGGAAGGCTGCCGGCAGGTAACTGTCAGGTTTGCTTTCCAGCAGGTCGAAATAGTTGAGGGTAACAGGGAAGCCAAGGAATTCAATTTCATCATAAGCATCTTCAATCTTGCTGCTTTTTAGCTGTGGAAGCTTGAATCCTTTTGTTCCGGCATGAAACAAGGTGCAGCCTCCTGAATTCCTGTTCTTTTTTCCAACCAGAAGATGGGCTTCCCACAACAAGTGTGCTTTGGATTTTCCGGTGAACCGGAAGGCCCCTGAACGTATGAGTATCACGGTTTGCTCGATGCCGACAGATATCCTGGAAAGGAAGTCCTCCAGCGATAGGAATTCACCCCTTTGCTCTCTTTCTTTCCGGATGGCATGACTGACCTTGTTTTCAAGATTATGCACATGAACAAAGCCAATGAAGATGTTGTCTCCTTTAATGCAGGTCTTGAACGTGCTGTTATTGACGCAGGGCAGCATGATCCTGGCTCCCCATCTCCTGGCTTCATTAAAATATACCCAGGAATGGTAAAACCCTCCGAAATTATTGATTACAGCTACCATGAACTCTTTAGGATAATGGGCTTTCAGGAAAAGGCTTTGATAGCTTTCAACGGCATAAGATGCGGAATGGGCTTTGGAAAAAGAATAGCCGGCAAAAGATTCAATTTGTCGCCATACCTCCCTGGTTACCTTTTCATCATACCCACGCTTCCGGCAATTCAAAAAGAACCTGTCGACAATGCGCTGGAACTCCTTCCTGCCCCTGAACTTCCCGCTCATGGCACGCCTGAGCACATCTGAGTCGGCAAGGTCCAGTCCTGCAAAATGATGGCATACTTTCAGAACATCTTCCTGGTAAACCATAACACCATAAGTTTCACTGAGTTGTTCTTCCATCACAGGGTGGAGGTATCGAAACCCTTTCGGATTATGGAAGCGGCGGATATATTCCCGCATCATGCCAGAACGTGCTACACCAGGCCTGATGATAGAACTGGCTGCCACAAGACTCAGGTAATTGTCGCATTTCAGCTTTTTCAGGAGCCCTCGCATGGCAGGACTCTCAATATAAAAGCAGCCATTGGTTTCTCCGCCCTTAAGCATAGACCTCACCTTTGGATCCTGTTTGAATTCACTCACCTGGTGTACATCAACTTTTATGCTTCGGTTTTCAAGGATGATGCCGGCGCAGTCGCGTATATGTCCTATGCCTCTCTGACTCAGGATATCAAGCTTCTCAAATCCAATATCTTCTGCAACATACATGTCCCATTGCGTGGTTGGAAAACCTTTGGGAGGAAGGTCAAGTGCCGTAAAACAGGTAATCGGGTCTTCCGAGATCAAGACACCGCCGGCATGAATGCTTCGGATGTTGGGAAAGTCAGCCATTCTTCCTGCCAGGGAATGTATCTGCCGGATGATATCGTTGTTGTTGAATTCAGAACCGGGGTGGGATACGAGAAGGTCTATTTCATTTTTTGGAAGTCCGTAGACCTTGCCAAGTTCCCGGTATATAGACCGTCCTTTAAATGTGGATGTGGCGCCCAGGAGAGCCGTGTGTCTCCTGCCATAACGCTTGAAGATATAGTCCTGTACTTCATCGCGCTCAGTCCATGAATAGTCGATATCGAAATCAGGGGGATTGCTTCGCTTGGGGTTGATGAACCTTTCAAAATACAGGTTCAGCTCAATCGGATCCACATTGGTGATCTTCAGACAGTAAGCCACGATGCTGTTGGCTCCGCTGCCCCTGCCTACGTGGTAGAACCCACGTGACATAGAATACCTGACGATATCCCAGGTGATCAGGAAATATGCGGCAAACCCCAGCCTGGATATGATGCCCAGTTCGCTGATAAGGCGCTCCCTGGCCTGAGGGTTTCTTTTTCCGTAGCGGTATTCCAAACCGTCAAAAGCCAGCTTCTCCAGCAGGATCTTATCATCGTAAACACTGCCTGTGAATGTTTGTTTGTTTTTTACAGATTGGAAGTCAAAGTCTATGCTGCAGGCTTCCGTCATACGCCGGGTGTTGTCGATGATGTCGGGAAAATCACTGAGTTTGTCCAGTAACAGGGAAGGAGTAAGGAAGTATGCGTTTTTATCCGCAATATCCTCAGGTCTTAGTTTGGAAATCAGGGTGTTATGAGATACTGCCCGAAGGTTTTGGTGCAGGACGAAATCCTCACCCCCTGCATGCACCACAGGATGTTGCAGCACAAGTTTATCCTGGTGATACCTGTATTTGGAGAACGGAAGCATCCGGATATCCTGCAGACCAATTCCAATGTATTCGTTCTCTTTCAGTGTTTTCGCATCTTTGCTGCCATAGGGGTAGATGACAAAAGCGTTTGGGAAGTCAGGGGGGTGGGGGGGAAGGGGTGACTTCCTGAGGTTGTGCTTGCTCAGAAACTCATTCAACTCCCTGAAACCCTCGTTGTTCATGGCCAATCCGGTATATAAGAGTTGGTTGTTGCTGAAAAAGCCGATGCCTGCCATGGGGATGATGCCCTTTTCTTTGCATGCCTTCACAAAATCGATGGTGCCGGTGGTGTTGTTGATATCTGTCAACCCCATCCTCCTGAGTCCAAGGTTGTGTGCCATTCCAACCAGGCGTTCCACCGGGAGGGTCCCATATCGTAAGCTATAGTATGAATGTGTGTTCCAGTACATTGTATGTGTTTTAAAGTCCGATGGCCCGCTTCACGGCCGTTTTTCCATACCTCAGGCGGATCTTGTCCATGGCCTGGTAAAGGCTTGTCATCTCAGGGGTGTCCTCAAACATGTTCAGTTGTTGCATGCCCCCCACCAGACCGCTGAACCTTACACCAACCAACCTTATCAGCATACGCCGCTGGTAAAGCTTCTCGAAAAGTTCCAGGCTCGTTTTAATGAGGATATGGTCGAAGGAAGTATATGGGATATGCTTTTGCTGCGTGTGCGTATCGAAGTTGGTGTAACGAATCTTTATCGTTACGCAGGATGTGAGTTTTTGTTTTTTCCGCAGCTCAAAAGCCAGCTTTTCCACTTTGTAGGTGATGATCCGTCTGATCTCCGGTATGTCGATGGTGTCAGATTCAAAAGTTGTTTCAGAACCTAATGACTTGCGCTCTAAATAAGGCTGTACCGGTGAAGGGTCAATTCCATTGGCCTTCTTCCATATGGCAATGCCGTTTTTTCCCATGAGGCTTTCCATCATTTCCGGTGGTATCCTGCTCAGGATGCCCACAGTGGAAATGCCCATAGACCTGAGCAACTGGTAGGATTTCCTGCCTATCATGGGAATCTTCCTGATGGGCAGTGGAGAAAGGAAAGGGATGACCTGCTGGCCGGAAACCTGCATTTCTCCATCGGGCTTCGCCTCGTTGGTAGCCATCTTTGATACCGTCTTGTTTACCGACAATCCGAAAGAAATGGGAAGCCCGGTCTCCTTTGTGATGCTGTGGCGTAACTCGCGGGTCCAGCGGTAAGAACCAAAAAAACGATCCATTCCCGTGATATCAATGTAGTGCTCATCGATGGAGGCCTTTTCAAATAAAGGAGATTTTTCTGCGATGATCTCCGTCACCATCCTGGAAAACCTGCTGTACAAATCCATATCCCCCCTGATGATGATGGCATCCCCGCAAAGAGTACGCGCCATCTTCATCGGCATGGCAGAATGAACACCGAACTTCCTTGCCTCATAACTGCAACTGGCTACAACCCCACGGTCAGACAAGCCCCCGATGATTACAGGCTTTCCATCCAGCTTGCTGTTTTGTAACCGCTCAACCGATACGAAAAATGAGTCCAGGTCAAAATGCACAATACAACGCTCTTCTTTATACATTTTTTAGAAAATTACTTGACATTTTATGAAATTGTTGTATTTTTGATTAAAATATGATCAAATTACTGATTACAATATAATCAAAAAAGATACTCAACACAAAAAAATTTTAAAAATGTTTTTTAGTTCCAACATAAAGTTCCTCCGGAAGCGCCGGGGCCGCACCCAGGATGATGTGGCCCATGCACTGGGCATGAAAAGGCCAACATTGAGTGGTTATGAGAACAATGTGGCCGAGCCTGGCATAAGTTCGTTGATGACGTTTTCTAAATATTACAATATTGCCATTGACACCCTTATCAAGGTGGATCTTTCGCTTTTATCAGAGAGCCAGTTATCCCAGGTGGAGAAAGGATATGATGTTTATGTGGGCGGCGGGAACATCCGTGTGCTGGCAACTACCGTTAACAGCGACAATGATGAAAACATCGAGCTTGTGAATGAAAAAGCCATGGCAGGCTACACCAGGGGCTTTGCTGATCCGGAGTTTATAAGGGTTTTGCCTACTTTTCAACTACCGTTTCTGTCAAAAGACAGAAAATACCGTACTTTCAGAATCAAGGGGGATTCTATGCTGCCAATAACAGACGGTTCCTGGGTAACCGGTGAATTTGTCCAGAACTGGCGCCTGGCCAGAAATAACTTTCCGCATATCATCCTTACCCTGGATGATGGGATTGTTTTCAAAGTGATCGAGAACCACATTGAAAAGGAGGGATTGTTACGGTTTATTTCATTGAACCCCCTTTATGAACCTTATGATATGCATGTTAACCAGATCAAAGAAATGTGGAAGTTTGTTCATTATATCAGCTCTGAAATGCCGGAACCCAACCTGCCCAAAGAAAAAATGGCAGATGAAATACACCAGCTGAAAAAACAGGTTAAAGCCATACAGACCAGATTAAACTTGTAAACAACCATGTATGCCATTATTGATGTTGAAACCACCGGCCTGAATGCCAGGTCAGAACGGATCACGGAGATTGCTATACTGATACACGATGGGGAAAAAATTATTGACCAGTATGAAACCCTGATCAATCCTGGTAAAAGAATATCCAACGCCATTACAGGACTAACGGGTATTGACAATAAGATGGTGGTAAATGCCCCTTTTTTTCATGATGTTGGAAAAAAAATAGTGGAAATGACCACTGATAAGATTATTGTCGGCCATAATATAGCATTCGACTATAGTTTTATTCGCCAGGAGTTCCGGAGACTGTTTTATGAATACAAACGCAAAACCATTTGTACTAAAAAGCTTGCCAGGAAGTTGTTGCCGAACAGAAAATCCTATGGACTGGGTAATCTTTGCAGGGACCTTGAGATCAGTAACAAAGCCAGGCACAGGGCTGGAGGAGATGCACGTGCAACGGCGCAATTATTCGAATGCCTGCTTACACTGGAGCATAATGTTCAAAAAGTTTCTTTAAAGAACTATGGCTCAGGCCTTGATCCTTCAATAATTGACTTCTTACCCGCAAAAACAGGCGTTTATTATTTTCTGAATAAAGAAGGTGATATCATATATATAGGTAAAAGTAAAAATATCAGGGAGAGGATCATTTCCCATTTAAACAGTAATATTACCAAAAGAGCCATTGACATGCGTGATCAAATGGCCGACATCCATTATGAAATTACCGGGAGTGAGTTGATTGCCTTATTGATGGAATCATATGAAATAAAAAAACATAAACCGTTTTTTAACCGGTCACAACGACGGGCTTCTTTTCCTTATGGATTATTTGATTTTCCTGATGAGGATGGTTATATAAACCTTATTGTCCGGAGGATCAAGGCAAAGGATTCCCCTTTGATAAGCTATGCAAGCGCAAAGGAGGGAAAAGGGCATCTGAATTTTATCCTGGAGAAGTATAATCTATGCCAGCGGTTTTGTGGCTTACATAAGACTTCAGGACCATGTTTCCATTACCAGATCCATAAGTGTAATGGTGCTTGTGCCGGTTTGGAAAAGCCCGGTGAGTATAATCATAGGGTGGAAAAAGCTATTGAAAAATATCTTTACCAGGATGATAGTTTCTTTATTATCGACAAAGGAAGGGAGAAAGATGAAAGGGCAGTGGTTAAGATCACCAACGGGCATTATTGTGGTTATGGTTATATGAACATTAACGAAACGGCCTATGCTGAAGCCATCATAGATTGCATTAAATCATACCCGGAGAACCGGGATACTCATGTGATCCTGAAAGGATTTCTTGGCAGGCATAAAGACGATGTTACAATTTTAAAGCTCGGGAAATAGATCTATCTCCATTTTATGCGAACTATTTCTTCGACCTTTTTAATATAATCAGGAATGTTTGTTTTGATGGCTTTCTTTAAATGATCTAACAGCACTTCCCGTGAGAAAGTATTGTGAACTACTATGCCTACTTCCCTTACGGGCTCAGGATGCAAGAATCTCCTCAGGTTATTTTTGTTTAGTTTCTCATGCTCAATGGAAAGCTCGGGCAGGAGGGTGAACCCGGTTCCTTTTTCAACAAGCCTGAGCAGGGTGCCTATGGAACCGCTCTGGTATTCAAAGAATTGATGTTCCTGTGATGGGGCAGCACTGCAAATATTCAAAGCCTGGTCCCGGAAGCAATGCCCTTCTTCCAGCAACAACAAACCATGCGTTGTAAGCTCTTCCTGACTGAGATTTTTCTTGTTTAACAATTCGTGGCCATCAGGAAAATACGCCAGGAATGGTTCATTGTAAACGGGAATTTCCCGGATTTGATTTTCTCCAATGGGTGTTGCCATGATCCCTATATCGATGGCATCCCTTTTCAGTGAATCTATGATATGTTCACTTTGCAGTTCAGAAATAATCAGGTTCGTATCAGGTAGTTCTTTTAAAAAATACGGAAGGAACCTATGTACCAGGTAGGGTGCAAGTGTGGGAATGATTCCTAACCTGAATTCACCTGATATTTGCTCCTTTTCCTGTGTTATTTGATTTTTTAGGAGACTAAATTCATTAAGTATCCTACGGGCGCTTTCAATGAATCTTTCGCCTTCCTTTGTTGGTTGAAATGGTTTTTTGGACCGGTTAAATATCTGGAATCCTACTTCTTCTTCCAATTTTTGAACCTGCATGGTAAGAGTGGGCTGGGTAACAAAGCAGGCCGCTGCAGCACGTACAAAATTTCTATGATTGTCTAGTGCAATAACGTATTCAAGTTGTTGTAAAGTCATAAAATAGATATTGTTTATACAAAGATAGAAAATATTGATTTGACATATAGTATAAAAAATCGGATATTTGCAAAATAATTATTGGATATGAAAAACTTAAAAGAATTAATTATGGAAGAACAAAACAATGTAGCAATGATGCCTCGTATCGGGGATATGGCACCTGATTTCACTGCAATAACCACTAAAGGGAACATTAAGCTTTCAGAGTTTGCCAAGGACAAATGGATAGTAATGTTTTCACACCCTGCAGATTTTACTCCTGTTTGTACCACTGAAATGAGTGGTTTTGCTGAAAGAAAAAGTGAGTTTGATGCACTGAATACCGAATTGCTGGGACTCAGCATCGACAGCATTCATTCACATCTGGCATGGGTAAATAATGTAAAAGAAAAAACTGGCGTTTATTTTGATTTCCCGATCATAGCCGACCTGGATATGAAAGTATCCAAACTTTACGGAATGCTTCAGCCCAACGAGCATGAGACGGCTGCTGTCCGTGCGGTATTTTTCATTGACCCGGCCAAGAAAATCCGTTTGATCATGTATTATCCGTTAAACGTTGGAAGAAACATGGATGAGATCATCAGGGTACTGGAGGCACTGCAGACATCAGACAAGTACAAAGTTGCTATGCCATTGAACTGGAAAAAAGGCGACAAAGTGATCGTACCACCACCAAAGACACTTGATGAAATGAACGACCGCATGAATGACGATTCATGTGAAAGGATTGATTTCTATTTGTGCAAGAAGGATTTGAACTAAAGGTTAATATATCTAATAGCATACAGGGATCTATAAATGATCCCTGTTTTATAATATACAAATGTCCTATAATTAATATTATGTTAAATAGTAATTATTGAAACAAAGGGGAGAACAAAATGTCTCTCCCCTTTTTATCATTACAATGAGAACTATTTTTTCATCATCTCCTTGATCTCATTCAGCTTTTCCGTCATATTTAATCTGGCGTAAATCTCACGCAGTGAAACTATGGTTGTTCTGTCGTTCGGATTGATTTCCAATGCCCGTTCAAGGTGCGGAATGGATTCCTTAAGGTATGCATCAGCTTCTGCCTTCATTTTATCGTATTTCTCAGTTTCTTCCAGTGGCAGTGCATTTGCAGAATCAAGGATGGCAGCAGCTCTGTTTACATACAAGGCACCAAGATTATAAAAAGCATCAAAATATTCTGGATTAAGCCGGATAGCTTGTTTATAGGCATTTTCAGCCTCATCATATTCTTCAAGGTTTTCGTAGTTGGTTCCTATGGCAAAATAAATACTGGGGTTGGTAGTATCTTGTTCAAGTGCTGTTTCCAGGTTGTCAAGAGCATTCTTTGTATCACCCCGGCTCAAATAAATATTTGTTTCTGCAATTAAAAGGTCAAAGTTCTTTGGAAATTTTTCTCTTCCTGCTTTAATAATTTCCAAAGCAGTGGCAGTATCTGCTTCTGCTTTGTACATTTCCGCCATCGAAGCATACATCACAGGCTTTTTGTAATCCGCTTCAATCAGCATATTGTAATATTTCCTGGCATTTTCATAATCTTTACCAGCCTGATAAGCATATGCAGTGTAATATGCTGATGCAGAGTCTAATATTCCAAAGGATTCACTGACTTTAAAAGTCTTTTCCAAAAAATCAGCCGCGCCCAGAAAATCATTCTGGTTAAATTTCTCTACGCCTATTCTATAAAATTCCTGGACAATTACTTTTAAATTATTGTTGATGTCTGTGGTATATAGCCCCTTTTCATCCAGTTCCTTTGCTTTTATATAAGACTCATATGCAATGTTTAAAGCATCTTCAGAAAGTGCTTTTACTTCAGGATCTGTGCTCATGGCTATTTGCAGATAGATGGTGCCTCTGTAATACCATGTTTTAGCATCTGCCATAGTCTTTTCATTAGTGATTGTAGGCTCAATGTTTTCCATGGCTTTAGCCAGATTGTTGTTGCGCAAATAGTTATATGCTGTAGTACGTTTTGATTTCTGTGCATAGGCAACATTTACAGCAAAAACAATTACCAGAAGAAAAATAATTCTTTTCATCATAATTAATTTTTTAATGTCTTTGGGCAAATTTATAAAATACATGAATTATACATCAATTTTTCTGCCAAAAATCACATCCCCTATTCTTTTGTTTCATCTTCTTGGTTTTCAATACCTTCTGTATTTACTTCAATGTTATCATCAATTTCTTCCTCATCCATGATGCTGACTTTCGTGACTGCTGCAATGGCATCACCACCTTTGAGGTTTATCAGTCTGACACCTTGTGTTGCTCTACCCATAACCCTCAGGCTGCTGACAGGAAGCCTGATAAGTATCCCGGATTTATTGATGATCATCAGGTCGTCGTTGTTGGTGACATCCTTCATTGCTATCAGGGAGCCGGTCTTTTTTGTAATATTAATGGTTTTAACGCCTTTCCCCCCCCTGTTGGTGATTCTGTAGTCATCAAGGCTGGAACGCTTTCCATATCCATTTTCAGACACAACGAGGATATTTGTTTCTTCATTCTCAATACAAATCATTCCAACCACCTCATCGGTTTTACCTCCGAGGATGATGCCCCTCACACCAGCTGCGTTTCTACCCATAGCCCGGACATTTTTTTCATTGAAACGGATGGCCCGGCCTGATTTCAGTGCCATAAGGATCTCCTGTTTTCCATTTGTAAGTCTTGCCTCAAGCAACTGATCCCCTTCATTAATATTAATGGCATTGATCCCGTTTTGCCTTGGCCTGGAAAATGCTTCCAGCGCCATTTTTTTTATGGTTCCTTTTTGTGTGCAGAGGACAATATAATTGTTGCTGATGTATTCCTCATCTTTAAGGTCTTTGACATTGACAAATGCCCGCACCTTGTCGTCAGGCTCTATGTTGATGATATTTTGGATGGCCCTTCCTTTTGAAGCTTTTGTTCCTTCAGGAATTTCAAATACACGCAGCCAAAAACATTTCCCGGCCTCTGTAAAGAACAACATATGGTTGTGGTTTGAGGCCACAAACAGGTATTCAACAAAATCTTTATCCCTGATGTCACTTCCCCGTGTACCGCGTCCTCCCCTGTTTTGCCTTCTGTATTCTGTTAACGGAGTCCGCTTGATGTATCCAAGATGAGAAATGGTTAGCACAACCTCTTCATCCGGTATGGTATCTTCAATCCTGAAATCATCTGCGGCATATTCGATCTCAGTTTTGGCCTCATCACCATATTTCTCTTTGATCTCAAGTAAATCTTTTTTTATGATATCCATCCGAAGATCTTCATCGGCCAGGATCTCTTTATAATGTTCTATGGTTTTAAGCAGTTCATCGTATTCCTGACGGATTTTATCTCTTTCCAGTCCTGTAAGCCTTTGAAGGCGCATATCCAGGATGGCTTTGGCCTGTATTTCTGACAGTCCGAACTTTTCCATCAACCCGGTCCTGGCTTCTTCAGGTGTTTGGGAACCCCTGATCAAGGCAATGACTTCATCAAGGTTGTCAAGTGCGATCAATAATCCTTCAAGGATATGAGCACGTTTTTCAGCCTCATTGAGTTCGTATTTTGTCTTTCTTATCAAGACATCGTGGCGGTGGTTAACATAATGCCTTATGATATCTTTAAGATTAAGCATTTGGGGACGCCCCTTAACCAATGCGATGTTGTTGACATTAAAAGAAGTCTGCAATGCGGTATACTGATAAAGTTTGTTTAGAACCACATTGGTAACGGCATCTTTTTTAAGTTCATAGACGATCCGCAAGCCATTCCTGTCGGATTCATCCCTGATATCGGAAATCCCTTCAATCTTCTTATCGTTTACAAGGTCTGCCGTTTTCTTTATCATTTCAGCCTTGTTGACCTGGTAAGGAATGGATGTCACTACGATGCGGTCACGTCCTGAAGATGTTTGTTCAACTGTAGACTCTCCCCTCAGCACGATCCTTCCCCTTCCTGTTTCGAAAGCATCTTTAACGCCTTCATAACCATAAATGATCCCGCCGGTTGGAAAATCCGGAGCCTTGATAAATTTCATCAGCTCAGGGATGGTGATCTCGTTATTGTCTATATAGGCTATGGTACCATCAATCACCTCTGAAATATTATGTGGGGGCATATTCGTTGCCATACCCACAGCTATTCCGGAAACCCCGTTTATAAGTAACTGAGGTATTCTGGAGGGTAATACTGTTGGCTCTTTTAACGTATCATCAAAGTTCAGTTGGAAATCAACTGTGTCCTTGTCAATGTCGGCCAGCATCTCTTCAGCGATCTTTTTGAGCCTGGCTTCAGTATATCGCATGGCTGCAGGACTGTCACCATCGATGGATCCAAAGTTTCCTTGCCCGTCGACCAATGGATACCTGAGTGACCAGTCCTGGGCCATTCTGACCATAGCATCGTAAACGGACATGTCACCATGGGGGTGGTATTTACCCAGCACCTCCCCTACTATCCTGGCAGATTTCTTATAAGATCTGTTTGACAAAACCCCTAAGTCAAGCATGCCATATAAAACCCGCCTGTGAACCGGTTTCAATCCATCCCTGACATCGGGCAATGCCCTTGACACAATGACAGACATAGAATAGTCGATATAAGCCGACTTCATCTGGTTCTCTATGTTTACCTTAATTATCTTTTCCCCTTCGTGCATACTTATAAATTTAATCTGCTCAGATACAGAAGATTATTTTTCCCTATTCGTTGCAAAATTAATAAATTTGTCGGACTTGAAAGGTATAAGAATTTCATGATTATAAACACTCCTATGTTGATAAAAAGAAGAATTTAAAAGCATTTTGGGGGTTTTTGTAATTATTTTTGACTTGATGTGCATATTGTAAGTAATTTTGTTTCACGTTATTTTGGTATGAATATTGAACAAAAACATGAATGAACTCTGCCGGGCACTTAGTTGTTTAATGATAATTAAAGCTATAAGGTAGAAATTGAGAAATCAGCTTAATTTACTGAAGTAACTAAATCATCTAAACTAAAGATATGGAAGCAAAGTTTTCGCAAAGAGTTAAAGATGTTTTGTCATTTAGTCGTGAGGAGGCCCTTCGTCTGGGGAACGATTATATCGGCCTGGAACATCTTTTGTTAGGAATCTTGCGTGACGGCGAAGGAAAGGCTATCCAGATTATGCACTACTTTGGAATTGACCTCAGGGAACTTAGAAAAACCATTGAATTATCCATTGCCAATTCTGACAGGAAAATAAAAAATGCCGATAATCTTCCCTTAGTCAAGCAAGCCGAAAGAGCCCTGAAAATAACTTATTTGGAGGCCAAATTGTTCAACAGCGATTTAATTGGTACTGAACATCTTTTATTGTCAATACTGAAGGATGAAAACAACATCGTAACCAAGGTTTTTGGAAAAATGGGCATTGATTATGATTCAGTGAAAGATGAATTAAAGACCATGATGACCCGTAAAGACACAGACGAAAGATCAAATCCAATGGATGAATTGCCTGGTGATGCTGCCGATGAGGAGGAAGAAGCAGGTCGTGGCGGCTTTGGCGGCAATATTCGTAAGATGTCTGACACTAAGTCTAAAACCCCGGTGCTTGATAATTTCGGAAGAGACATTACCAAACTTGCCGAAGAAGGAAAACTGGATCCAATTGTAGGCCGGGAAAAAGAACTTGAAAGGATTGCCCAGGTATTAAGCAGGCGCAAAAAGAACAATCCCATCCTGATTGGAGAACCCGGTGTTGGAAAATCTGCCATAGCTGAAGGATTGGCACTGCAGATTGTCAACAGGAAAGTTTCCAGGGCCTTGTTCAATAAAAGGATCATCACCCTCGACCTTGCCTCACTGGTTGCAGGAACAAAATACCGTGGGCAATTTGAAGAGCGCATGAAAGCTGTTTTAAACGAACTTGAAAAAAATCCGGATATCATTCTGTTTATCGATGAGATACATACCATTGTCGGAGCAGGGAATGCTTCCGGTTCTCTTGATGCCTCAAACATGTTCAAACCTGCTCTTGCCAGGGGGGAACTGCAATGCATCGGTGCCACCACACTGGATGAATACAGGCAATACATCGAGAAAGACGGGGCGCTGGAGCGCCGTTTTCAAAAGGTCTTGGTAGATCCGACTACTTCAGATGAAACCATAGAGATACTGAACAACATCAAGGAGAAATATGAAGACCATCACCTGGTGAAATATTCAAGTGATGCCTTAACAGCTTGTGTTCAGCTAACCAACAGATACATATCCGACAGATACCTGCCGGATAAGGCCATTGACGCTCTCGATGAAGCTGGTGCGCGTGTGCATATAACCAACATCCATGTACCATCAGAGATCATTGAGATCGAAAATAAAATCGAGGAAACCAAGAAAAATAAAACAAAAGCCATCAACAGCCAGAAGTTTGAAGAAGCTGCGGAATTTCGTGATATCGAAAGAAAATTGCAGTCTGACCTTGAATCGTCTAAAAGAAAATGGGAGGAAGATGCCAAGATACACAGGGAACCCGTTTCAGAGGATAATGTTGCTGAAGTAGTGGCAATGATGACAGGGATTCCTGTTCAAAGGATCGCCAAGAATGAAGGTGACCGACTCATTAATATGGATAAAGACCTGGCAGATTCTGTTATTGGACAAAGTGAGGCCATAAAAAAGGTTGTTAAGGCCATCAGACGTAACAGGGCCGGCCTCAAAGATCCCAAAAAACCGATCGGATCCTTTGTTTTCCTTGGACCTACGGGTGTCGGGAAGACTCACCTTGCAAAAATTCTGGCAAGATATTTATTCGATACCGAGGAAGCTCTTGTAAGGATTGATATGAGTGAATACATGGAGAAATTTGCAGTCTCCAGGCTCGTTGGAGCTCCTCCGGGATATGTTGGATACGAAGAAGGTGGACAGTTAACGGAAAAAGTCAGAAGAAAACCTTATTCCATTGTCCTGCTTGATGAGATTGAGAAAGCCCATCCCGATGTATTCCATCTTCTGTTGCAGGTGCTTGACGATGGCGTATTGACCGACAGCCTTGGCCGTAGGGTTGATTTCAAAAATACGATCATCATTATGACTTCAAATATTGGTTCCCGTCAAATCAAGGATTTCGGACAGGGTGTTGGTTTCTCAACAGCTGCAAAAAAATCTGCTAAGACCAACTACGCCAAAGGGGTTATTGAAAATGCCCTGAAAAAGGCTTTTGCTCCTGAGTTTTTAAACAGGATCGATGATGTAGTGATCTTTGAACCACTGGAAAAAGAACATATTTATTCAATCATTGATATTGAACTCCAGGAACTTTATACAAGGATTCATGATCTGGGCTATAAGATAGAAATGACCAAGCAGGCCAAAGATTTTATAGTTGACAAAGGATATGATTCACAATTTGGTGCGCGACCACTCAAAAGAGCCATTCAAAAATATGTGGAAGACGTCCTCGCAGAAGAACTGATAAAATCAAAGGTAGATGCAGGCGACACCATACATCTTGGCCTCAACAGCGAGAAAGAAGAAATTACCATTAAGATCACCAAAAACAAAAATGCCAAAGAACTGAAAGAGAAATCCTGAAATTGAATCAGTACATATACAGGAACATCCGCGAAAACGGTTGTCCAATTTATGATGGCATAACCGTCAGAAATATTCCAACCAGCAAATGCGGTTGGAATATTTCTATATATTTGCAGCTTTAAAAATTTAAATCCATGGAAAAGCAAATTACGACAGGTGGGGCCTTTCTGGTAAAAGAATCCGCTCCTGAAGAAGTTTTTATTCCCGAGGAATTTGATGAGGAACAACGAATGATTGCTCAAACTTGCCAGGATTTCCTCGAATCAGAGATATTTCCAAATCTAGACAGGATTGACGCTCAAGAAGAAGGCATCATGAGAGAAATGCTGAACAAAGCAGGAGAACTTGGTCTGCTCGGCATTTCTTTGCCTGAAAAATATGAAGGTTTTGGACAGAGTTTTACAACTGCTATGCTTGCCAATGAGAAAATTGGTGCCGGGTATTCCTTTTCAGTTGCATATTCAGCGCATATTGGCATTGGTACCTGCCCGATTGCTTATTATGGAAATGATGAGCAAAAAAATAAATATCTCCCAAAACTTGCTACCGGGGAATTGACAGCAGCATATTGCCTGACAGAACCCAATGCAGGGTCTGATGCAAATTCCGGAAAAACCCGGGCTGTTTTATCTGAAGATGGTAAACATTATATCCTCAACGGTCAAAAGATGTGGATCACCAATGGTGGATTTGCAGATGTACTGACTGTTTTTGCCAAGATTGACAACGACAGGGTCTTAAGTGCATTTATTGTTGATAGTGATTCTGAAGGCATCACCCTGAACCCCGAAGAAAAGAAAATGGGAATTAAGGGATCATCAACAAGACAGATATTTTTCAATGATGTCAAAGTTCCGGTTGAAAATCTGATTGGTTGTCGTGGAGGAGGATTCAGAATCGCATTGGATATTTTGCACATGGGAAGGATCAAACTTGGAGGCATTGTTATCGGTGCGGAGAAGCTTGCCATTACCCAATCTGTTAATTATGCAAACGAAAGAAAACAATTCGGGTCTTTCCTTTCAGCATTTGGTGCTATAAAACAAAAACTTGCGGAACAGGTTATCCGGACTTTTACCAATGAATCTGCTGTATTCAGGATTTGTCAGCATATTGATGAACTGAAAGATGAGTATGTTGAAAAAGGTATGGATGAAGGAAAAGCAGAGATCAAAGCCATTTCGCAATATGCCATCGAGGCGGCAATGATGAAGGTATATGGCTCCGAAGTGCTTGATTTCGTTATGGATGAAGCAGTGCAGATACACGGAGGGATGGGATATTCTTCAGAATCACAAGTTGAAAGAGGCTACCGTGATTCCAGGATTAACAGGATATTCGAGGGAACAAATGAAATTAACAGGCTTCTCACTGTTGATACCCTCATGAAGAAAGCCATGAAAAAAGATCTTGAGGTTTTTGATAAAGCAGATCAGATCCTTTCAGAAATCAATAATCCTGAAGAATACAGCAAAAAATTACCTGAAGGTTATTTCGAAGTTGCTCATTATCATGTTGAGGGATTTAAAAATGCCATCCTGATGATCATTGGAAAAGCATATCAGACTTTAAAAAAGCAATTGGTTCAGGAACAGGAGATCATGATGAATATTTCCGACATGCTGATGCAATTGTATGCAGCAGAATCTACGTTGTTGAGGGTTGAAAAGCTGGAAAAAATACATGGTATTGAGCGCAGCAGCACATATCATGATATTATGGATGTGTTTCTTTATGATGCTGGATGCAAAATACGCAAAAGCGGTATGGATGCCGTTGCATCGTTTGTTGAAGGTGAGGAATTCGATAAGATGTATAAAGCCCTTGTTGCCTATACATATGTTGTACCCGTGAATGTAAAGGAAGCAAGAAGAAGGATTGCCGACAAGCTAATTGAAGATAACCTTTATAAGTTCTGATTATCTTCCGACTATTTTAATATCGCTTTCGAGATCACGACCCTCTGGATCTGGTTTGTGCCTTCATATATTTGTGAAAGTTTAGCGTCACGCATCATTTTCTCAACAGGGAATTCTTTAGAATATCCATCCCCTCCCATGGCCTGAACTGCATCAGTGGTTACGCGCATGGCCATATCAGTTGCATGAAGTTTTGACATGGCAGATAGCAATGAATAGTTCTTTTGTTTAGTATCATATGCCCATGCTGCTCTCCAAACAATATTCCGGGAGGCTTCAATTTCCAGGCTCATATCTGCCATTAAAAAGGCCATGGCCTGGTTGGCAGTGATTGGTTTACCAAACTGGATCCTGTTTTTCGCCCAGGAAAGTGCCGTGTCATAAGCTGCCTGGGCATTACCAACCGCTGCTGATGCAACGCCGGTCCTGGTCCTGTCAAATGTTTTCATGGCAATCAGGAATCCCATACCTTCTCTGCCAAGGACATTTTCTTCCGGAATTTCGACATCGTGAAACTTGATCTCATTTTGAACGGAAGCCCTTTGCCCCATTTTCTCTAATCGAGGCAAGATCTCGATTCCGGGAGTATCTGCTTTTACAATAAATGCAGTGAGGCTTCTGGCTCCCCGTTCCGGATCAGCAAGTGCGAATACCGTGATGTATTCTGCAACTTCTGCATTGGTGATAAACCTTTTGTGCCCGTTGAGGATATATTTATCTTTTTTCTTGAGGGCTGTTGATTTAATGCCGGCTACATCTGACCCTGCATTGGGTTCGGTAAGTGCATAAGCTGCTACCGCCTTTTTCTCAAACATTTCACCATAAATCCGTTTTTTTTGCTCCTCGGTGGCTGCCAGAAATGTTGGCGTCAGGGCCAGTATGCTTGCATCAATGCAAATACCAATTCCTGTGCAACCATATCCCAACTCCTCAGAAGCTAACGAACTATCAAAAATATTAAAGCCATTGCCTCCATACTCCTTGGGAATTGACCCATTAATAATTTTTTCATCATATGCAGCTTTAACAATATCCCAGGGGAATTCTGAGAGTTCATCATACTTTTGTCTGTTGGGAATGATCCAGCGCTTTGTAAAGTCACGATATTTTTCAATAATATCGTGCTGATATTTTTCCAGCTCAAAACTTACCATATACTTGCTATTTAAATATTTATGATAACAAATATATGAAAATAATCATTCAGATAAGAAATAATTATTTGTGCTAGTCGCAGTCGCAATCCATCGCCTTATTGTACATCTGCATGGCATTCAGACTCATGCCCATATTTGAGAAACCACCATCATGATAAAGATTTTGCATGGTTACTTTTTTGGTGAGGTCAGAGAACAAGGTAACACAATAGTCGGCACATTCGCTGGCACTGGCATTTCCAAGGGGTGACATCCTGTTCGTAAAATCCATAAGCCCTTCCATCCCTTTTACTCCGCTACCTGCAGTTGTTGGTGTTGGCGACTGGGAAATGGTATTGATCCTGACCTTTTTATCCCTTCCATAAATATAACCAAAGCTTCGGGCAATGGATTCCAGCAAGGCTTTTGCATCTGCCATGTCATTGTATCCTGTAAGTGTCCGTTGGGCTGCAATATATGACAGTCCAACAACCGAACCCCATTCCTTAATGGCATCAAGCTTGTATGCTGTCTGTAGCATTCTGTGAAATGAAATCGCAGAGATATCCAGGGTCTTTACAAAATAGTCGTAATTTAAATCGCTGTATGACAATTTTTTGCGAACATTGTGCGACATCCCAATGGAATGTAAAACAAAATCAATTTTCCCTCCCATCAAATCAATAGATTTGGAAAATACTGTTTGTAACTCGTCTACCTTGGTTGCATCTGCCGGGATAATGGTAGCATTGCATTTTTCAGAAAGCTTTTCCAATTGCCCGAACCTTAGGGCAACGGGTGTATTGCTTAAGGTAAATTGTGCTCCTTCTTCATAGCACTTTTCTGCAATATTCCATGCCAGTGACTTTTCATCAAGGGCCCCAAATATTATTCCTGTCTTGCCTTTTAAAAGATTGTGTGACATATTTGTTGCTCAATTATTAGTCTCTGTTAATCAGTTGTTTGGCAGTTTCTGTTGCGGAATCTGTAATGTTTTCACCAGATAACATCTGGGCAATTTCCGAGACCCTGTTTTCACCGTCAATTTTTTGTATTACCGTAAATGTAGAGTGCTTATCAGTTTCTTTGGATACCTTAAAATGAGCAATTCCTTTACCGGCAATCTGCGGGAGATGGGTAATGGCAATTACCTGCATATTTGATGACATATACCGCAATATTCCCCCTACCCTGTCCGCTACTTCTCCTGAAACACCGGAATCTATCTCATCGAAAATTATTGTAGGAAGCAGAGTCTTTATTGATATTAATGATTTTATTGAAAGCATCAACCTTGATAATTCGCCTCCGGAAGCGATCTTTGAAATGCTGGCCAACTCTCCGCCCTTATTTGCATTAAATAGAAACTGTACTTTATCAATGCCATCATATCCTGGTTCATTGGTTTTCTGATGCAATATTTTAAATTGCCCATGTGGCATGCCCAGTTTTTGGATGGACTTTATTACGGCTTTTTCAATGGATGTAAATTGTTCAAGACGCATTTTTGAAATAACTTCCGCGTTCTTAATTACCAGTTTATCAACAACCTCAACTTCTTTACCTAAAGTTTTTATTCTGTCTTCAAGTGAGGATATTTCCCTGGTTTTTTCTTCAAAATCCTCTTTAATTTTAATGAGTTCCTGAACGGAAGCGGCTCTGTGTTTGTATTCAAGTTGATAGATTAGATCAAGTCTTTCGTTTATTTCTTCCTGGCGCTCCGGATTATGTATAACTTTCTCTTCCAATTGGCTGATGCTGTCTGCCAGATCATTTAAATCGACCAGGGCACTATCAATCCGACCGGATATCTCATCCAGGTCACTAGCAAAGTTTTTTAATTTTCCAATTCTGATGCTCAGGTCTGATAAAGCAGAAGTTACGTTTGATTCATTGTTTTGCAAAATGTTTGTGGCCTCGTAGAGGGTGGATTTTATTTCTTCTGCATGCTCGAGGATCTTTTGTTCCTCTTCCAGTTCTTCCTGTTCTCCTTTAACGAGGTTGGCTTTTGAAAGCTCTTCGAGCTGGAAATTATAATAATCAAGATCGGTACGCTGTTTTTTTTCTTTTTCGATCAGAATGTACAATTCCCTTTTGAGTTTGATGTATTCCTTATATAGTTTTCGATACTTATTCAGTTTATCATTAATACCTGCATAGTTATCAATTACTGCAAGTTGAAATTCTGAATTATTAAGTGTAGTGGTTTCATGCTGGGAATGGATGTTTACCAGCTTGTCGCCCAGCTCCTTCATTTCATTCAATCCAACCGGGGTATCATTAATGAATGCCCTGGATCGCCCACCTGGAAGGATTTCTCTTCGGAGTATGGCCAGATCATCATAATCCAACTCGTTTTCTTCAAAGAATGTATTGAGATCATAATTGTTTATATAAAAACAGCCTTCAACGATACATTTCTTTGATTTATCCTGCAAAACCTGATGATCTGCCCTTTTTCCCAGTATTAAAGCCAGGGCACCAAGTAAAATGGATTTGCCGGCTCCAGTTTCACCTGTAATAACTGTTAATCCCTGGTCAAAATCCAGTTTCAGACTTCTTATCAGGGCATAATTTTCTATGGTGAGAGATCTTAGCATATGGGTTTTCCTGGAAATTTAAAACAAAAATAAACAATAGGAAGGAAAAAAATCAAATCAATTCTTCAGTATTCCGTCGTATTTGTCTGAATTGGCAGGATCTATTTCCTTGAGCAAATTGATGGCTTGATTTTTTTCTGAAGGCGACCCTTCGGAAAAAACATTGACAAACTCATCGCTTTTTGCATCCATCACTATTTGCATAAGAAAAAGGCCTGGCCTCTGATTTTGAATAAGCTGGAGGTATTTCAGGGCTTTCAATATTTTTGCTTTGCCTTCGTTGGCATCTTCATACATGACATCAAGTCCTCGTCGATGATATTCATATAAAAATTTGCGGATAGGTTGATAACTGGGGTTCATCATATTTTCAACAAGCCAGTATCGGTTTTTCTGGCTTTCAAATGCTTTCCATCCCGGATACGATTCGTTTTGAGCAGAATTTACAATGGATTCAGCTTTTTCATAAAATAGAGTGCCACCATACAAGGTAAAAGTATCAAAATCAATTCCAAGAAACATATAAACCCAGTAGGCAATTACCGATGTCAGGTTGTTTGTAAAGACATTATCCTGATATTCCAGGGGTTGAAATTCAACATATTCAAATTGAAAATCTCTGTCGACATAATTTAAAGTTGTCGAGTTATAGGCGCTGTTAAAGACCGGTCGCTTCAATGCAATGTTTAAGGTGCCTTTAAATTGGTCGCTGCTGATCCTTTCTGAAATATTAAGCAGGATAGTGCATTCAATCCTTTCTTCAACGCTAAAATTATAATTTGTCCAATTTCTGTTGTTAATAAACTCAAACAATGCCCTTTCCAGGTTTTCAAAAATCTTCGTTTGTGTACCTTCAACTTGCTGGAAGTTAACATTAACATTGCAATAGAGTTCCTGGGTGAATGATGGTTTGATCAGGAAAAATATTATGATAAAAAGGAGTATCTTTCTCATATAGTTTTGCTTTTGATAAGAGGGCTTTATTTTCTTGATTCCAATACCTTAAGAATAAAATCTGTGATGTCTGATGCCACCTCTTTTTTGGATTTAAGATCAAATGACTCCTTGCCTGACCTGGTAAAAATGGAAATCTTATTAGTTGTATGACCAAATCCTGCACCATCATCCTTCAATGAATTAAGAACGATCAAATCAAGGTTTTTCTTGTTTAATTTTTCTTTGGCATTGGTTTCTTCATCATCTGTTTCAAGTGCGAAACCTGCCAGCAACTGATCATCTTTTTTCAACTTTCCCAGTTTTTCCAGGATGTCTGGTGTTTTTTTTAGTTCCAGTTTAATGTTATCAACTTTTTTCTTTAGTTTGGAGCTGCTCTTTTCAATTGGGGTATAATCTGCTACCGCTGCTGCCATTACTGTTATATCACTATCAGGAAAGCATGCCATGCATTGACTCTCCATTTCTTCAGCACTGATGACGCCTACCCGTTGAATGGAAGGATGCGGAAGATCCAAATGCGAAGGCCCGCTTATGAGGGTTACCTCAGCTCCCCTTTTTGCAAATTCAGCTGCTATCTCGTATCCCATCCGACCTGAAGAATAATTACCAATAAACCTGACAGGATCAATGGATTCGAATGTAGGTCCTGCTGTGACAAGAACCTTTTTTCCCTTGAAAGTGTGTTTATGTTGCAAATGCCTTTTTATCGTATGCAAAATGGTTTCCGGTTCCTGCATCCTGCCTTCACCACAAAGACCACTTGCAAGCTCACCTTCATTGGGTGGCAGAAGGATATTCCCATTATCCTGAATTGTTTTCAGGTTTTCCTGGGTGGATGGATGCCGGAACATATCCCTGTCCATGGCCGGGGCAAAAAATACATCACATTTTGCTGACAAATAAGTTGTAAGCAGAAAATTATCTGCTATCCCGGCAGCCATTTTAGCCATGGTATTTGCTGTTAATGGGGCAATGATAAAAATATCCGCCCATAAACCCAGCTCAACATGGCTGTGCCATTCACCGGTTTCATGATCAAAGGATCTGGAATAAACAGGATGGCCGGAAAGGGTTGAAAGGGTCAAAGGTGTTATAAAATCCCTGGCATCTGGAGTAAGTATGGCTTTAATATCGGCGTTTTCCTTTTTGAAAAGCCTTACAAGCAAAGGTATTTTATAAGCTGCAATGCTTCCTGTTATGCCAATGAGGATCTTTTTTCCTGAGAGCATTTATATTGTTTACTTATTGGTTTCTTCTTCATGAGGATCACGGAAATAGATCCTTTTATCAAGAAATTCCTGAACAGCAATAAGTGTGGGTTTGGGCAGCCTTTCGTAAAATTTTGCTATTTCAATCTGCTCACGGTTCTCAAAAATTTCTTCAAGGTTGTCGCTGGTGGTTGCAAATTCTTCAATTTTCCTGTTCAGTTCTTCCTTAATTTCAGAACCAACCTGGTTTGCCCTTTTTGCAAGGACTACAACAGTTTTGTAAATATTTCCTGATTGTTCGTAGAATAAATGCTTATTCCTGGTTACTGCTGTTGATTCGGTCTTTACTTTTTTATAATCAACCATGTTTATGATGTATTATTAATTGGATATTTCTTTTAACGCATTTTTGTTCATCGAGTTTGCTTCCTTTATAAAATCTGATTCCGGATACAGATAGATTAAATCATCAAATGCCTCTATGGTAGCCTGGTATCTCTCAAGCTGTTTTTCTTCCAGGCCCCGGCGGATTTTTCTGCGTAATAAAAATATGATTTAAGAATATAGAATAATATTTCTTCCCGGTTGTCAGTATCGGATAATCCGTGGGCCCGAAAAGAGATTATTGAGTGCTTTGATGGCAGCCTGGTAATGTTCTGTTTTGAGATATTGCTTTGCAATTTCAAAATCCTTTTTTTCCAGTTTAGCCCTTAGTTCATCTATAAGCTGATGACATGTTTCTCTTCTGTCACTTCCCGGGAATAAGTCCAGGAACAATTGCAATTCCTTGATGGCTTCGTAAGTATTCGTCTGATCGAGACTGTATCTGGGTGATAACAAGTACTGGCAATAAGCGCTCATGAACATACATTCCTCTGCTCGTTGTGCTTTGGGGAAACTTTGTGCATATCTTTTAAAATAATAGCTTGCAAGGAGATATTCTTCCTGGTGATAATAGCAATATGCGTAGTAATAATACATTTGCTCAGCCTTACTGCTTCCGCGATAAACTCCCATCAGGCTTTCAAACAACTGAAGTGCCCGGTAATAATCGCCATTTTCGTAATAATCAACGGCAGCCTCATATTTAACTTCGTTGTCATTACTTTTTAATATTTTTTGATGTTTACTGCAAGATGCAAGCACCAGAAAACCAATGATTAATATAAAATAATACCGGGATTGAAACATGAGCGCAAAAATAATAAATTCAGCGGATTTAGAACGTTATTCAAGGGTATTTATTTCAGGCAACTGGAATATGCTTCCTAATTCTGCACTTTTATATCCTCGTAATATTGTATGGGTTTGATTAGATTTCATATTTTTGCATCTTAATCTTAAAAACTACAACCGTGGATTTATTTGAAAAAATTGTTAAGAAGCCCGGCCCTATTGGCATATACAGGGACAAAGCGCATGGATATTATATGTTTCCGAAGCTTGAAGGAGAATTATCAAACAAAATGGTTTTTATGGGCAAAGAAAGGTTGGTTTGGAGCCTGAATAATTATCTTGGTCTTGGAAATCATCCCGAAGTGAGGAAAGCAGATGCTGAAGCGGCAGCCCAATGGGGTTTGGCATACCCTATGGGGGCAAGAATGATGTCAGGTCATACCGATTATCATGAAAAACTTGAGAATGAACTGGCGGCCTACGTGGGAAGGGAAGCTGCCTATCTGCTGAATTATGGCTACCAGGGTATGTTATCTATTATAGATTCACTCGTTGACAGAAAAGATGTTATTGTTTATGATTCCGAAGCACATGCCTGCATCATTGATGGTATGCGTTTGCATTTTGGAAAAAGGTTTGTATATCCGCATAATGATATGAATAACCTTGACAAAGAGTTGGAAAGGGCCACAAAAATTGTAAAAGAAACTGGTGGTGGCATTCTTGTGATAACTGAAGGCGTTTACGGAATGTCCGGTGATCTTGGAAACCTTAAGGAAATAACCAGGCTCAAAGATAAATATCAGTTTCGTTTGCTGGTCGATGATGCCCACGGATTTGGAACAATGGGCCCAACAGGTGCTGGAACTGATGAACACTTTGGAGTACGTGATAAAGTGGATTTGTATTTTGGAACCTTTGCCAAAGCCTTCGCAGGAATTGGAGGGTTTATTGCCGGCAAGAAAGAGATTATCTGGCATTTGATGTACAACATGCGTTCACAGGTGTTTGCAAAATCATTGCCCATGCCAATGGTCATAGGTGCATTGAAAAGGCTCGAAATGGTCAAGACCATGCCTGAATTCAGAGAAAAGCTTTGGAAGATTGCAAATGCACTTCAAAAGGGTTTGAGAGACAAAGGGTTTAATTTGGGTAATACAGAATCTCCGGTAACGCCAGTTATACTCTCAGGTGAAGTTGCTGAAGCAACACAAATTACTTACGACCTGAGAGAAAATTATAATATTTTCTGTTCAATTGTTTCTTTTCCAGTAGTGCCTAAAGGAATCATATTATTGAGGCTTATACCTACAGCATCTCATACCATGGAAGACGTTGAATATACCATCAAGGCTTTTTCCGAAGTGAAAGAAAAACTTGATGCTGGCAAATATGCTTCAGGCGAGATAGAAAAAATGGTTGTGGAATAAAAGGATAGCTTAGAATTACATACCTTTGAAACAGCCTCTTTTTGCTATTTTTAATGGATAAGCGTAAGCAATATAGTTTCTTTTACCGAATATACAGAAGAATCAGGTACCTCCGTTATATAAAAAAACTGAGGAAAAAGAAACGTAATGTATTAAAGAAAAAAGATCGGGAAGAAAAAAAACAAGCCAGGAAAAAAGCAAAAGAACAGTTCATAACAGAAAGAGCTGAAGAAAAATTAAAACGCAGGATTCAAAAATCCCAGGAGAGGAAAAGACAGGAAGAAATTCCCGAAGAAAAAGTTATACCTGAAATTGAACAGCTTAAAGAACGAAACCTGGAGCTTCTGAAGCAAGAAAAAGCATCAGAAAAAGTAAAGCAAAGAAGGTTTCTCAGACTTTATTTCAGAATAGTAAAAAGAAATATCCGTAATGGTATCAGTCGCCGTGGCTTCCTTAACTTCATAAAGGGTTTCAGGCAAAGTAGTTCTCAAAGGAAGGAGATGTTTATCATTGCACTTAACTCCCTTGCAGTTTTCATTCTTTCATTTATTCTTGTTTTTTTTATTTCACAATTGGCCTCGGCTGTAGCGGCTACTTTTTTTGATTTTTCCACCATCATGCACTACGATGCCAATTATTACATGGTGGAACGTGATGAATGGTATGCCGATCCTGTCAAATTGATTTATTCAGCCGGTCCGGTTACTGCATTATTTTTGGGACTTGTATCCTTAATAATATTTAGTAAAATTAGAAATGATTCCATCTATTTTAAATTATTCTTCTTTTGGAATTATGTTCATGGATTTGGGTTTTTCTTCGGAGGATTACTTATAGGATCATTATTCAGCATGGGGTTCGGGCATGCCATTATATGGTCGTATATAATGGATACAGGAAAGCTTATTTATTCAATGGTTGCCCTTGTAATAATGGTAGGAACAGGGTTGTTATCTACCCGTTCTGTGCTTATTACAGCCAACAGTTACTATAAAAAGCTTGACAAAAGTAACCGCAGAAGGTTTGTTAATGGCCAGATATTGTTGCCATTCCTCATTGGGAATGTAATACTATTCTTTTTTTGGTTTCCTAAAACAAGTGAATACTTCCAAATGATTGAATTATCAATCTTTTTGATTTTATTACCTGTAATAGCTGTATACAGGGCATACAGAGAGCTTTATTTCGAGGATGAAGCGAAAGTAATCAGGATCATGCCCAAAACAATAGGCATCGCCATGGGTTTATTGATCCTGTTAAGAATACTAATGGGAATAGGAATTCCGGTGGGTTAGGAAAGTCTTATTCACATCTTGATAATCTTCCTGGTTACAATACCTTTTTCTGTTCGGATATTTACTAAATACGTTGTTGCGGTAAATCCCGATGTGTTGATAAATACCCGTTTCTCATTATCATACTTTTGAAGAAATACCTCTTTTCCTGATAAATTGCTGATACGAATTTCCTTGATACCATATTCTGAGCCAACAGAAAAATAATTTGACGTAACAGGATTGGGTGATAACTTAACCCTGGTAGCCAGGGGTTCTTCCATTACTGAGAACATCCATTTAAGCTGTACATCCAGGATGGTTGTATTTCTGTTAATAATCGTAACGTTTTCATAGGTTTCGGGAAAGTAACCCGGTGAGGAATACCTTACATCATAAGTTCCTTCATTCAGCATCCTGGAATATTTTCCGAACTGCCTGCCCGAATAGGCCCAGGAACTGTCTTCTTCATGATCCACAACATAAATTTTTGCAACGAGTGGCTCCCCAGTATCTATATCTGTGATGGTTCCCTTTAAGCCATAAAGAACTTGTTCAAGGTAGTTAAGAAAGGACCTGTAAGTATAATCCCAGTGGTTATTTAACTGGGATGCCGGCAACAATTTGTCATTGGACATTTCCAGGGTGAATTCCCGACCCTGGTGAAAATAGGTCATATAATCCTGCCTTCCACCGGCAACGGAATACCAGGCATATCCGTTGGTAACACCTCCATAAAATGTCATATATCCCGGAGGGCTGTGATATTGAGCTGTATCTGCAAACTCCCGGCATACATATTCCCACCAGTCTGTATCAGGATGCAGTTGCGCCCAGGTATCCCATGGATAATTACATACCTCTGCCCCTCCATGAATGTTGGAAGACATCACGAAATGGTTTTCTTCGGCAACATTCATGAAAGCCAGTGTTTCTATTTGCCACTCATTGCCATCAGGATGAGGGCCATCCTCGGGATCAGGAAAGTTTCTGTTCAGGTCAACTCCAATAGAATTATACCTTGTGGCACCATAAACAGTTTGGTTTCCTAAAGCGTATGTACCATCCGGGTTTGCCAGCGGGTTGATCCATATTTCAATATTGTTGATCATGTGGGCAATTCTCGGGTTGGAATCGTAGTTGTTGAGCAAATGATCGATCAAGCGAAGCATCATAATATATCCTGCAGTTTCATCACCATGCATGGTGGATGTATACAAAAATTGTGGCTCTGCCTCCCGAATACCAATATTATCAGAGATCTTTGCAACCAGGATCTCTCTTCCATTGTTGGTGTTACCAATACTGAACACTTCGCATAGATCAGGAAAGTCTTCCTGATATTGTTCCATCATATCGACATAAGCATCGTATGTTGGATAAAAATCCCAGTCACGCAATTTCCGGATGTCAACATAGTCCTTCATGTTCAAATCCCTGTGCCTTAGCGATGGGGGCGTGAGGATCTTATATGAAAGATTTAACCTGGAAAATTGCTTCCATTCCTCCTCATTGGCATAGGCAGTAGTACCTCCTGAAACAGCATTATAATTGTCTATGCTGACAATCTTAGAAACTTTTTGAATTGTTTGTTGATCAGCATAAAAAGAAAAATAAACCTCATCTCTTTCTTTTAAAAAGGATTGTGCCAGGTCCTGAGCTTGTAATGGGCTGAAAAGTATAATCAGGGAAAGTATAATTATATTTCGTATATACATAACTAAAAAATTTGCCCTTTTATAATAATTAATCAATAATTGCAGGTGTTTCGTATGATTCGATAAGGGTTTGCAATTTATTGTAAGTTCCTTTGTTAATTTTTACCAGAGGGAGCCTGAGATTATTTCCGCAAAGCTTCATAATATCCAGGGCTGCTTTGATACCAGATGGATTTCCGTCTTCAAACAATGTATTGATAATGTCGAGCAAAGAATAATGAATTGCCCTTGCTTTTTTCTTACTGCCTTTCATGGCATTATTAACCATATATGCAAACTCATTGGGAAAAGCATTGGCCACAACAGATATAACCCCTTCAGCACCAAGTAGTAGTATTGGTAAGGTAAGGGCATCATCACCAGAATACACTGTAAAATCCTTGGGTTTGTCCTTCAGGATCTCCATGATCTGTTGTAAGTTGCCTGAGGCTTCCTTGATGCCAATGATGTTATCAAAATCGTGTGCCAGCCGCAGAGTTGTTTCTGCTTCCAGGTTAACAGATGTCCTGCCGGGGACATTGTATAAAATCAGAGGAACAGGACTGGCAGCGGCAATATTTTTGAAATGATAATACAATCCTTTTTGTTGAGGCTTATTATAATATGGTGTAACTGACAGGATGGCTGCAATTCCATCCAGGTTATTTGATTTTATGTTGTCGATAATCACTTGGGTGTTGTTCCCTCCAACCCCAAGGACAACCGGCAAGCGGTTATCAACCGTTTCAAGGATAAATTCCGTAACAGCCTGCTTCTCGTCTTTTGACAATGTGGCTGCTTCACTGGTGGTCCCAAGAGCGACAATAAAATCAACATTATTGGCAATTACCCGGTCAATGATCTTTCTGAGCGATGTTAGATCTATGGTGCCGTAATTATGGAAAGGCGTTATAAGGGCAACACCTGTTCCTTTTATCTCTTTTACCATAATTATTGGTTGTTTATTATTGTTAGGTAATGTTCTATTTCAGCAATAAAAGATTGCAGGTTGTTGGTATCATCATGCTTGATCATCAGATCAAAGAAAACCTGATTTTCGTTCTTATACCTGCCAACTTTAAAGTGTGCATTGCTTTTGGCTATTATGTATTTTATTGGTAAACTATTACCGTCGCTCAGGTCTATCAAAACGTCGAAGGGTTTTTCCAAAAAATCTTTAACATAATTGCCTCCGGGTCTTCCGTACCAATTAATATCCCTGTCGTAGAAAAAATCATATGTTAGTTTTGGCAAATACTTTTGGGTAAGGTGTTTATCTCTCACATAACCCATTGCTTTAATTCTGAGTTTCCTCTTCTTCAGTGATTCAACAAATTTTGAAACTGCAAGATAATCGTCATCATTTGTCAAAAAGTAAATTATGGCCAGGGATGATGCATCCTTCAGATTAATAAACCTCTTGTTCCTGCGGGCTTTTTCCGCATCTTTTGACAGAAAGTATTTCCCAATGGGTACTCTTATAAATTCAGGTACGCTGATCATATGATTTATTAAAGCGTAATTTGTAAAATTAAATTTTTTTTGAATTGGAATGATTCTATATTCTTTAAAAATGAAGTTTTGTCATCTCAAAGGAAGCCATTACATTTATCACAAAAATAACCAAATTTTGAAAGCAACATTTTTAGGAACGGGAACATCACAAGGGGTACCTGTCATCACTTGTTCCTGCAATGTATGCAGGTCAAATGATTTAAAGGACAAGCGTTTGAGATCCAGCCTTTTGTTGGATGTTAATGGAAAAATTATTGTCATTGACGCTGGTCCGGATTTCCGGCAACAGATGATCAGGGAGCAGATAAAACAAGTGGATGCAGTATTGATCACACATGGCCATAAAGACCATATTGGAGGGCTTGATGATATAAGGGCATACAATTATGTTAGTCGCAAACCCATGGATGTGTATGCTTCGGCTGAAGCATCAGAAAACATTCGGAGGGATTTTTATTACGTGTTTGAAAGGCAGCAATATCCAGGCATTCCCAAAATAAATCTTATAGAAATACAAAACAAGCCTTTTATGGTTCAGGGAATAAAGATTATCCCCGTTGAAATAGATCATATGTACCTGAAGATTTTTGGCTTTCGGATTGGGGCTCTAACTTATATTACCGATTGCAACCATATCCCTCCTGATGAAATGGAAAAAATTGCAGGGTCAAAAGTTTTAATTATTAATGCACTCAGGATGAAGAGCCATGTTTCGCATTTTAGTTTGCCTGAAGCCCTGGATATTATTGAAATGATAAAACCGGAAAAGGCGTATATAACGCATATCAGTCATCAGTTGGGCATGCATGAAGAAGTATCTGCAAAACTTCCCAACGGAGTATTTCTTGGATATGACGGATTGGAAATAGAGGTTTAACTATTGACAATACTTCACTTCGCGCAGATCAAGCAAATTAATGGGATTGCTCCCTAAACCGGTAAACTTCCTGCTGATGAATCTCAGCACTTCATCATAATACAGGATGACAACAGGGGCTTCCCGCATTGTCAGGTTATTCATCTTCCTGTATAATTCATAGCGGTCCTCATTAATAAATGTTCGTTGGGCTTTGAGATATAAGGCATCGAATTCAGAATTGCTGAAGTGTGTATAATTGGGACCTGCAGGAGAAAAGTTTTTACCGTAAAACAAGGAAAGGTAGTTTTCAGCGTCAGGGTAATCTGCTATCCAGGAAGCCCTGAAGAAATCAAGCCTGGAAGTTCCTACCAACTGGGCATTTGTTGCGGGTGGATTGACACTTATCCTGATATTTATTCCCAATTCCCCGAGTTGATGCTGAATGAACCGGCATAAATCCAGGTAATCTGATGTTGTGGCAAGGTGAATATCAGGCAAGCCTTCCCCATATGGGTATCCGGCGTCAGCAAGAAGTTTCCTGGTGCTGTCAGGTTGGTAGTCATATCCAAACATCATGTTTTTCTGAAATGACGGAAGTCCGGGAGGAATCATCCCGTAAAGCCCTGGTGTTCCTATATTATTTTTGAGATACCTGATCATATGCTTTCTGTCAAACCCGTAGTTTATGGCTTTGCGGATCCTTAAATCCAACAGGGGATTGTTTTCTGAGGTCTTTTTCTCGTCAAGCAAAAACCCCAGGTACTCGGTGTTTAGGTAGGGTTCCTTGATAAGGTAAAACCGGCTCCTGTATTTTGGGTTCAACTGTCCATCCGGTGTAAGCAATTCATCTTTGTAAGATGGGTCCATTCCTGAGATAAAATCCAGGTTGCCTTTCACAAACTCAAGAAAAGCAGACTGCTTATCCATGAGAAAGGTAATGGAAACAGCATCCAGGTAAGGCAATGGTTCTCCTTCTAAATCCCGTTCAAAATATACCGGGTTCTTCCTGAAAACCAGTTTTACGCCTTCTTTCCAGTATTTGAATTGAAACGGGCCTGTTCCTGATGGGGCCATTCTGAAATCTTTTCCAAGGGCATCAACGATTTCAAATGGGACAACGGAGCAGTATTTCATGGTAAGTATCCCCAGGAAAGGCGGAAATGGTTTTTTTAGTTTTATAGTAAAAGTGCTATCATCTGGGGCATGAAACCCCTCTCCCAGCGGATCGACGACCGAAGAGAAAACCCATGAACCGGGAGATGCAGTTGCAGGATCAGCGATCCTCCTGAAACTATATTGGAAATCCGATGCTTTTACCTTTCTTCCTTTTCCATCAGAAAAGGAAGTGTGGTCATGAAAATACACATCGTTTCTTAAATGAAAATGATAAGATGTGCCATCTTCTGAAATCTCCCAGGATTTTGCAATTGAAGGCTTGATCATCAGACTGTCATCGAGTTCTACCAATCCATTGAACAGTTGATTGCATGCCCAGATATTGGATAAATTTCTTGAGTAAGCCGGATCGAGGGATGTTATCCCTGCGGCTTCATTGTATCTGAATACGGTAAGATCATGACTTCCTTTCTCAGATCTGTTACAAGCTAGCAATGCAACAATTATGAAAAATATAACTGAAAGAAAACCTTTTTCTGGGTCCATCCGGATTGTCATTGTTGAAACCAAAGGTAAGAAGAACCATCGACATTTATGACGCATCAACCCGGCCCAGTTTAAATGTTTTATTAAGCCAGCGACGCCTTCTTTTTCCGGTTGATTTTCTGATGGAACCGATCATCGTTATTTTAACAGGGCCAATCCCGCAAAATTTGAGAATGGCTTTTTTCATCGCATGGTTTCCAGGGGCATTCAGCATAAACCTGTAATAAAAAACCGTGTTATCCATTGATACGATGATGCGTGCCGTTTTTCCGGCAAGTAACTTTTCATGTCCGGCATGGCCATTGTTGTATTTAAATGCAAAGTCCGGAAGGAATGTTCTGTCTATGAAGCCTTTAACTAATGCAGGAAATGTACCCCACCAGTTCGGATACATAAATACCAGGTGGTCTGCCCAGGAAATATACTCCTGTGCTTTTCGAATGTCTGCTTCTAATTTTTGATCAATACGATAACCTGCGGAAAGATTTAGTTCAAATTTCATTTCACGTAAAACAAGCGTCTTTACCTCTGCCCCAGAGTTCAGGGCACCACTGGTGTAGCTTTCGTGAAGTTCTTCGGTGAAAGTATCGGTAACCGGATGGCCATAAATGATAAGTATCTTACTCACAGCGCTCGTTTCAACTGGATATATGCACAAGAAACGTAAAGTGGGTTGATTTGTTCATTCCGCCCATTATCTGAATAATCAAAAAGATTATTAATTATTCTGTAATATTGAGGTTCAGGGGATGCTTCACTTTTTCCTTAAGCAGGGCAAGATCAACAACTTCAATCATCTGATCAATATAATGAAAACGTAAACCTTCAATATATTCTGGTTTTATATCTTCAATATCTTTCTGGTTTTCTTTTGAGATGATAACATCCCTGATCTTTGCTCTTTTGGCAGCGAGGATTTTTTCTTTTATTCCGCCAACAGGCATAACCTTTCCCCGCAATGTAATTTCGCCTGTCATTGCAACCTTTGACCTGACTTTCCTTTGTGTAAAGGCGGAAGCCAATGCAGAAAACATTGTAATGCCTGCTGAGGGTCCATCTTTGGGTGTTGCCCCTTCCGGCACATGGATGTGTACATTCCACTTTGAGAACAATTCAGGATCCAGATCCAGGGATTCGGAATGGGACTTAAGATATTCAAAAGCAATGGTTGCTGACTCTTTCATCACATCCCCCAGGTTTCCTGTCATGGAAAGGGTGCCTTTTCCTCTGCTCAGGCTGACTTCAATAAAGAGGATCTCCCCACCTGCTGTGGTCCAGGCCAGACCAGTCACAACACCGGCAATATCATTGCGAATGCTCTTCTCTTTCTGAAAAATTGGTGGTCCCAGGATCTTCTCAAGCTCCTCAACGGGTACTTTTTTATTGTATTCCTTACCCTGGGCAATAAATTTGGCCCTGTTTCTAACGATCTTGGCCAGTACTTTCTCAAGTGATCTGACACCGGATTCCCGTGTGTAATCGTCAATGATTTTTACCAGCACATTCCTGGTAAAAGTAAGATGGGATTTTTTTACACCATGTTCTGAAAATATCTTAGGGATCAGATACCTGCGGGCAATTTCCATTTTTTCCTCCAGAAGGTACCCACTGATGTCGATGACTTCCATTCTGTCCCTTAAAGCAGGATGAACTGTCAGCAGACTGTTGGCTGTAGCAATGAACATGACCTTGGAAAGATCGTAGTTGATCTCAAGGTAATTATCATAAAACTCTTTGTTTTGTTCAGGATCAAGTATCTCTAAGAGTGCAGCCTGCGGATCTCCCTGAATATTATTGCCACTGACCTTGTCAATCTCATCCAAAACAAAGACCGGATTGGATGATTTGGCCTTTTTCATGCTTTGGATGATCCTTCCGGGCAGTGCGCCAATATATGTTTTTCTGTGTCCGCGCAACTCTGCTTCATCCCTGACTCCACCCAGTGACATCCTGATATACTTTCTGTCAAGTGACCTTGCCACCGATCGTCCCAGGGATGTTTTTCCAACTCCGGGAGGGCCAACAAGACAAAGGATCGGGGCTTTCATGTCATTTTTTAACTTAAGAACTGCCAGGTGTTCAATGATCCTTTCTTTGACCTTTTCCAGTCCGAAATGGTCTTCATCCAGGATTTTCTGTGCATTGTCCAGATCAAAATGGTCTTTTGTAAACTCGTTCCATGGAAGGTCTACCAGGGTTTCAAGGTAGTTTGCCTGAATGGAGTATTCTGCTGCCTGGGGGTTCATCCTTTGCAGCTTATTTAGCTCCTTCTCAAAAATTTCACCTATTTCTTTGGACCATTTTTTCTTCCTGGCCTTGTCATGAAGTTCTTTTACTTCCTGCTCATAAGGACTTCCTCCCAGCTCTTCCTGGATGGTTTTGAGCTGCTGGTTCAGGAAGTAATCCCTTTGCTGTTTGTCGAGGTCCACCTTGACCTTATTTTGTATCTGGTTTTTTAGCTCAATAAGCTGAAGTTCTTTTGAAAGTGATTCCAGCACTTTCTTTGCCCTTTCTTTGATGTTGGTGATCTCCAGCAGTTTTTGCTTGTCATTCAAATCTATATTCAAATTTGAAGATGCAAAGTTTATTAAAAAGACCGGGCTTTCTATGTTTTTGATTGCAAAAGCAGCATCTGAAGGAATGTTCGGACTCATCTTAATGATTTGTATTGACATGTCCTTTAAAGAAGAAATCATAGCACCAAACGCAGAATCAGATTCGATACCGGGGGTTGAATCTTCTGTATCATAAGGAGCCGTGGAAGCCAAAAAGTATGGCTCCGACTGGATCATCTTTTCTATCCTGAACCTCTTTTTTCCCTGAATGATGGCTGTTGTGCTGCCATCCGGCATTTGTAAAATCTTCAGTATATGCGCTACAGTACCTATGTTGTTAAGATCTCTAATATCCGGGTCCTCTACATTATGATCTTTCTGGGCCACTACTCCAATGATCTTGTCACCTTTGTATGCTTCTTTGATCAGTCGTATGGATTTGTCCCTGCCAACAGTGATGGGGATCACTACTCCAGGGAAAAGGACAGTATTTCTTAAAGGCAATATTGGTAATACTTCCGGGACATCCTCAGCGTTCATCAATTCCTCGTCTTCGGATGATAACAAAGGTATAAATTCCGTTTCGTTATCTATAAATTCAGAAAAATTCCAGTCCTTTCCAGGGTCTAAAAAATCAGTCAAAATGTCAGTGTTTTAAGAGTTTCAATAATAATATTTTCAGAACTTACTCTTATTCAGTATATAATGAATCGTATGCAGCATAAGATCTGTTTGCTGCATCTTATACGGCAATATACATGCCAAAGTTCGGATAAGGGTAACAAGATAGATACTTCAGGATTAATCCATCAAAGTTTTATTTGAATGGGTATTATCATAAATATATTTCAGGATGTCTGCTTCTATTTTATCAAGTGGAATGTTTCTTCTTTTCATAACTCTCTCTGCCACCTCCATGGCGCGTTCAAACTTAAAAGTTGAAAACCCATGTGTGCCGCCCCATGCAAATGAAGGAATAAAGTTTCTCTGAAATCCCGGACCGAAGATATTTGAGCTCACACCAATCACCGTGCCGGTATTGAACATTGTGTTGATGGCACATTTTGTATGATCTCCCATAATAAGGCCACAAAACTGCAATGATGTATTTACAAATGTTTCATCGGGATAACTCCACAGTCTCACTTCATCATAGTTATTTTTGAGGTTGGAATTGTTGGTATCAGCTCCGAGGTTGCACCATTCACCAATAACAGAGTTGCCAATAAATCCATCATGTGCCTTGTTTGAATATCCCTGGAAAACGGAATTATTTACCTCTCCCCCTATCTTGCAATATGGCCCCAATGTGCTGGCTCCGTATATTTTTGCGCCCATTTTGATTACGGCATTATCCAGAATGCCAACCGGTCCTCTGAGCATTGCACCTTCCATAACTTCAGCATCCTTGCCAATATATACCGGACCTGATTCCGAATTGATTACTGCCATTTCAATTTTAGCGCCAGGTTCAATAAAGATATTGTCGCCAATAATTCGATTTGTAGCACTTAATGCAGCAGAAGAACGGCCTTCGGTCAGGAGTTTGAAGTCATCCTGCATTGCCTGCCCATTCAAGGAAAATATATCCCAGAGATAATTAAGTTTTAAATATGGTGCTCTGGTATCAATTTCCTGAATATCTGTATGTGCATTATCAACCTTTTCGAGGTTTTCATTGAGGTCATCTTCTGTTACATGGATGGCAATGATGATATTGTTATCTACAAGGGTTTGGCTTGGCTTTAACCCTGCCACCTGATCGGCCAGTTGCATGTTAGGAATGACGGAGCCATTGATCAGGATATTATTGGCCTCCTTTTTAATGGGATATTTTTCTCCAAGATAAGCTTCTGTTAATGTGGATGTTTTTGTATTAAGGTATTTTTCCCACTTTTCCCTGATGGTCAATATGCCAACCCTGATGTCGCATACAGGTCTGGTGAAAGACAATGGTAAAAGATAATTCCTGCGGAAATTATCGAATATGATGTAATTCATCCTGCTTCTACTTTATAATTTTAATTCTAATAATCTTGACAAAAATAACATTATCCTGTTAAAACAGAGCTTTTAAGCAGATAATATATAACCGGTAAAAACAAAAAAGGCCCTGAAAAGGGCCTCTGTTATCTTGCAAAAAAGCAAACAACTTTACTTTTTCTTGTTTTCGAGATGCTTTTTGTATTTGCTCATGAATTTATCAACACGACCTGCAGAGTCGATAAGTTTCATCTTTCCCGTGTAGAATGGATGTGATGTATGTGATATTTCAAGTTTTACCAATGGATATTCTTTTCCGTCTTCCCATTTGATTTTCTCTTTGCTGTTAACAGTGGATCTGGTAAGGAATGAATAACCATTTGACATGTCTTTGAAAACGACGAACCTGTAGT